>CALLYK010000028.1 GCA_937858365.1 uncultured Isosphaeraceae bacterium
TGGAGCGCCTGGGGTTGGCGGCGATCTCGGCGGGCCACTGCTTCAAGATCACCGAGTACGCGCGCGACTACGCCCGCTACTGGTACCGGACGGAAGGGGCCCAGCCGCGTCGTTACAGCACCTGGTTGGCCGACGCGATTTGGGGCCTGCACCGCGTCCATCCCGACAGCGCCTTCGTGGTTGACCTTCTCCCCGACCTTAAACGCAACTACGAAACGTGGCAGCGCGAGCGCTTCACCCCGGAAGTCGGTCTCTTCTGGCAGACTGGGCACGACGATGGCATGGAACTAAACATCAACAGCCGGCAAACTCTGGACATCGTCCGAGGCGCGCCCGCCTATCGTCCCACGCTGAACGCTTACCTTTGGGCCGACGCGTTGGCGGTCGCGCGTGTGGCCGACCTCGCGAACGATGAGGCGACCGCCTCCGCCTATCGCGACAAGGCCGCGCGCCTCAAGAAGGCCCTTCAAGAGAAACTCTGGGACCCGGAGCGGCAGTTCTTCTTCCCCATGGCCGCCGGCGACGAGACCAAGGACGGCCAGACCGTGAAGGCCGGCTCGCTGACGTATCAGACGGGCAAATTCGCCGGCGACCCGCACGGTCGCGAGCTCATCGGCTACGTCCCCTGGCAGTTCGACATGCTCGACGACGGCTACGAAGCGGCCTGGAGGCCCTTGATGTCGCCCGAGGGCTTCTTCGCCCCGTTCGGCCCCACCACGGTCGAGCGCCATGATCCGCAGTTCCTCATCTCGAAGACATGTTGTTGGTGGAGCGGGCAATCGTGGCCTTACGCGACGTCGCAGACGCTGAAGGCCCTTGCCAATTTCGCGCGTAAAGACAGCCAGGAAGTCGTCACTCGACAAGACTACCTCACCCTTCTGACCACCTTCGCAAAGACCCACCGCAAGAACGGTCGGCCCTATCTGGCCGAGGCGGCCGACCCGGAGTCCGGCTCATGGGACGGCCACGACGGTCACAACCACAGTGAGCATTACTTCCATTCGAGCTTCAACGATCTGATCATCACGGGCCTGGTGGGTCTCCGTCCGCGCGACGACGACGAGCTGGAGGTTTGGCCCCTCGCGCCGGAAAGCTGGGACTACTTCGCACTGGAAAACGTGCCCTACCGTGGCCGCCTCGTCAGCGTCGTGTGGGACCGGGTGGGAGACCGCTACGGCCTCGGCAACGGCCTTCATTTGCTCGCCGACGGCAAAGTGCTCGGGTCTTCGGTACGGGCCAATCGGATGGTCGTCCCCCTGCCGCCGGGCCGTCCCCTCGGCGCTCGCGCTCAGATCGCCAACTTCGCCGTGAATAACGACGGCACATACTATCCGCGTCTGGCCGCCACGTACACGGCGCCCGGCACATCGACCAGCAAGCTCATCGACGGCAACTTCTGGTATCACATCGACCCGCCCAATCGCTGGACGAGCGCGGGGTCGCCGAACGCGGCAGACACCCTTACACTCGACTTCGGAGTTGCTCGGAGAATCGACGCGATCAAGCTTCATGTCCTCGACGACGGCAAGGTGATCGTAGCGCCCGCACGAATCGACTTGCAATCTTGGGATGGCTCCTCATGGAAGGCGATCGCCGACCAGGTTCGCACGCCAGAAATGCCAACAGGGCATAGGGCGAACGTCATCCGCTTCCCCACGATCGAGACGACAAAATTGCGAGCGGTCCTCACACATGCGGAACACGCCCGATCGGGACTCACCGAGTTCGAGGCATGGGGCAGTGGCGACCAGTCCCTTGAGCCAGCCCCGATGCCCGAGGGGAACCTCGCGGTCAACCCGAACGACCGCCCTTTCCCGCGGGCCTCGGCTTCTTACACGTCGCGATTCGACAAGGTCGCCGAAGTGAACGACGGCCGCGTGCAGTTCCTCCCCGAGCCGCGCAATCGCTGGACCTCGTATGAATCGCCCAACGAGACCGACTGGGTCGAGATCGACCTGGGCGAAGGGAAGAACGTGGGACGAGTCGAACTAGCGATCTACGACGATCGCGGCGGTGTGCAAGCGCCGTTGAGTTACGCGATTCAAACTTGGGACGGGACTCGTTGGTTGGACGTGGCCGAGACCGGTCGCCAACCAGTTGCCCCCAACGGCGGCCAATTCAACGAGGTCCGGTTCCAGCAGGTCGTCACCTCCAAGGTCCGCGTCGTGTTCCAACACCGCGGCAAATCGCGTAGCGGCATTTCCGAGTTCCTCGTATGGCCCAATTGATGGAAGACTAAGCATGAGCATCCGCATCTCCGCAATGGTCGCGGCCTTGTTCTTTCCCTGCGCGGCCGTCGCGAACGAGGAGGCGGCGCGGCCGAACATCGTCTTCATCCTGGCCGACGACCTTGGTTTCTCCGACCTCGGCTGCTACGGTGGTGAAATCGCCACGCCCAATCTCGATGGCCTCGCGGCGAACGGCCTTCGCTACACGCAGTTTTACAATACGGCGCGTTGCTGGCCGTCGCGCGCGGCCTTGCTCTGTGGGTACTATCCCCAGCAGGTCAATCGCGACCCGCAGGGCCTGCGTCCCAAGTGGGCGGCCCTTCTACCTGAGCTGTTGCGGCCGGCCGGTTATCGTTCGTACCATGCCGGGAAGTGGCACGTGGATGGTCCCGTGCTGAAAGGGGGCTTCGAGCGTTCGTATCTGCTCCTTGACCACGACCGGCACTTCTACCCAAAGAACCACGAGCTCGACGACAAGCCGCTACCGCCGGTCCAGCCAGGCGACGACTACTACACG
>CALLYK010000029.1 GCA_937858365.1 uncultured Isosphaeraceae bacterium
CTTGGAGCCGATCCGGGCCGACGAACACAAGGGGTCCTCCATCATTCACACCGAGATGTTCCGCGACCTCCGCGACCAGCCGGTCGTCCTCGCCGACCTCTCCCTCGACAACCCCAACGTCTTCTACGAACTCGGCATTCGACACGTCATGTCATCGCGCGGCACCGTCCTGATGTGTCGCCTGGGCGCGGACCTTCCTTTCGACGTCAAACTCTCCCGAGTCATCTTCTACAAGTACGACGGCGCCAACCTCGACTGGGAAGAGGCCGAGAAGACCGTCCTGGAACTCCAACACGCCCTCGAACAGGCCAAACGCGGAGTGCCCGACAGCCCCGTCCACGCCCTCCTGGAAAAAGTGACGCGGGAAGAAGGCACCGAGCGGGAAAGGGGGTCGGCCCGGTCCACTCCTTGGGCACACCAGGTCGAGAAAGGCCATTCTTCCCTCGAACTCTATCAGCAGTTCATCGCCGAAACCTGGACCAAGCAGGGCGATCACCTCGATGATCTCATCAAGGACCACCGGACGAGTGTCTTCGGCGCGCGTTGCCTGGGCCTTCGGTCCCTTGGGCCGGGAGTCGGCGACGATCAGGCCGCGACGATCGCCCGCCTTCTCTTCGGGTTCGAGCAATACGACCTCGCCCGCAGCGTGTACGAGGCATTGAGGCAACGCGACAAACTCAAGCCGGAAGACCTGATCCAGTACGCGTCCGTGCTCTCGGAACTGAACGACGACCTGGCCACGGTGGACCAGGCGCTGCGGGTATTGGGAGAGGTCGCCGAACAGATCGAGGCCCGCTCACGGGGGATGACCGAGGATGCGGCCCTGATCGTCCTGCGGGCCAAGCACGCGGCGGCCCTGGCCGGCATGACCGGCTGGCGATGGCAGATCAGCATGGCCCGCGAGGACCTCGTCAGCACCATCAAACTCCATGAAAACGCAGTCGCCGAATGCACCCGCGCCTTCTCAACGGCCGAATCGTTCCCGGTCGGCCGCCTGGCACAGATGCACCTCAAACTCATGCTCTACCGTCGAGCCAAGGACAATGACCGCGACCGCCACGACTTCGAGGGGCATCGCGAAGCGGTCCTCAAACTCAAGGCCAAGGTGACTTGCAAGCCTGTCGACCTCTCGTACCTCCGTTGGTTTCAAGCGATCACGCTTGCCGACTCCGGCGATTCCGAAGGCTCGCATCGCAAGTCGATCGTCGCCTACACGGAAGACGCGAAGATCATCCAAAAGGACGGGGCGACCGATGTCGGCCGCCGCCAGTACACCCTATTGAGGCGCTTTCTGGAGCACAACGCCCAGTTCCTTCAGAACCAGTCCCTGGTGGCACACATCCCGCAAATGCTGCAAATTGGCCATGCGATCAGCGATTAGTCCTCTCACCAAGCCCGCGCGGCTTCCGACCGGAGTGCGAACCCGATGACAACCGCGGAAGGACCCGACAAGACGGGTCCGGCGCCAGGCCCACCTGCCGAAGCTCCCCCGGCCCCAACCGCCGCCCCGCCGCCGCCTGCCGTCAGTCAGGACGACATGGGCGACGGGCCGACCGAATACGCGCGTTGGTCCGGCCTGGCACCTTTGCTGCAAATCTGTTCGGAGGTGATCGAGGGCCCGTACCGCCGGGCCGACGCCGAGGCCCTGCGCCACCAGCGATTTCATCGGGTCTGCACGCGCGGTGCGGCCCTCGCCGGCACCGCGGCCATCCTCTTCGCGGTCCTTCAACTGGCCTTCTCGAACGGGCCCGCGCTCCATCGTTTCGCGCTGCTCGAACAAGCGGCCGTCTTCCTCGCTTTGGCGGCCGTCGCCTTGGGCCTTCTCGCCGCCTTTCAGGTCCGATGGCTCGTCGAAAGGAACAAGGCCGAACGCCTCCGCATGGCCAAATTCAACTTCCTCGTGGGACCCGACCAATGGACGGGCTCGCCCGATGACCTGGCCGTCAAGCGCGCCGCACTCGTGTCGGAAGTCCAACGGATCTCGGCGGCGCGCTCGCACGACGTCCATCATTGGGTCCAGAACGACGCCGTCCCCAGTCCGCCTGAGACCGTCCTTCAACCCAAGGGCGTCGCCCCGTTCGCCGACGAACTGCTGGACTACTACCGAGAACGCCGCTTGAGATATCAACTCGCCTTCTTGCAACGGCGCGCCGGCGAGAACCTCGACCTGGACACGTTCACTCGTTACCTATCGCCCACGCTCTTCTTCGGGAGCGTGACGGCCGTCCTGATCCACTTCCTGTACGACGTCTTTTCGCGTGAAGAGGGGCTCGACCCGTTCAGTCGTTGGTTGATCGTCCTCGCCGCCGCGCTCCCGTCCCGTCTCGCCCCCGATCCGGAAGGGCGGGGCGCTTCGCGTGCGATGCGGCGAGCCCTAGCCGATGCTCAGATCGACCCGACGGAAATCGACTATGTCAACGCCCACGGAACCGGAACAGACCTGGGCGATAAGGCCGAGACCCGCGCTATCAAGACCGTGTTCGGCAACTACGCTCAGCAGATGCCGGTCAGCAGCACGAAGAGCGAAATCGGGCACCTGCTCGGTGCGTCAGGTGGGGTGGAACTGGTCTTCACGTCGCTGGCGATCCACCGAGGAGTGATGCCTCCGACGATCAATCTGGACGAGCCGGACCCCGATTGCGACCTCGATTACCTCCCGTATCAAGCAAGGGAAAAGAAGGTTAAGTTCGCGATGTCCAACAGCTTCGGGTTCGGCGGACACAATGCGTCGCTGGTCATCGGGGCGGTGGGTGCCCAACGCCGAGCGGCCTAGCTCCACGTTCATTGTGCCGGCCAATCTTATCTTTTTGGGGGAAACGTTGACATTCTCGCCTCGGCAGGGCGTACTAGAGATAGAAGGAGTGCGA
>CALLYK010000030.1 GCA_937858365.1 uncultured Isosphaeraceae bacterium
TTGACGTAGTCGATACCAACCGCTCCGGCCGAGCCGAAATCGCCGACGTCGGCGAGTTCGATTGCGCCGGGTTTGGTCGTGACCTTCTCGTTCCTCTCCTCGAGGGCGAAACGGGCCTTTTGGCCCTCCGTGGGGATGAGGCCCGCGATCGTCTCGCTCGTCTGTTCGGTCAGCCACGAATCGAACTCGGGTCGCGCGCCGTTTTTACGTTCTTCCAACTTCTTACGACCGTCGGCGAGTTGTTGGGCGATCGCCTCCCAGCGGGGACGGTCCTCGGCCGTGGGGACGAAGACGATCGGCGGCGTGTCCTTGATGTTGCCGTCCATCGCGTTCTGCGTCGTGTTGTTGAAGAAGGCCGCCATCCCATAGAAGTCGCGCTGGGTGAGCGGGTCGAACTTGTGGTCGTGACAGACGGCGCAGTTGGCGGTTAGGCCCATCCAGACCTGCGAGACCGTCTCGGTCCGGTCGCGCGTGTATAGGACCAGGTACTCCTCGGGGATCGTGCCTCCCTCGTTGGTCGTCATGTTGCAGCGGTTGAAGCCGGAGGCGATTTGCTGTTCCAGGGTCTTGTTGGGGAGGAGGTCGCCCGCGAGTTGTTCAATGGTGAAGCGGTCGAACGGCATATTTTTGTTATAAGCGTCAATCACCCATTGACGGTACGACCACATTTCGCGATAGTTATCGAAGTGGATGCCGTGAGTGTCGGCGTAGCGGGCCGCGTCGAGCCAGTAGCGCCCTCGGTGTTCGCCCCACTTGGGGCTGGCCATGAACGTGTCCACGAGCTTCTCGTAGGCGTCGGACGCCTGGTCGTTCACGAAAGCGTCCACGACCGCCGGCGCTGGCGGAAGGCCCGTCAGGTCGAGGGCCAAACGACGTGCCAGGGTCCGCCGATCGGCCTCGTCGGCCGGCGTCAGCCCGGCCGCTTCCAGCTTCGCCAAGACGAAGCGGTCGATCGGGTTGCGCACCCAGCCCTCGTTCTTCACGGCGGGCGGGGTGGGCCGTCGGGGCGCGATGAACGACCAGTGCGGCTCGTACTCGGCCCCCTCCTTGATCCATCGCTTCAAAATATCTTTCTGAGAGTCGGTCAGTTTCTTGTTGGTTTTGGGTGGAGGCATGACGAGCTGGTCGTCGGTCTCGAGGACACGCGTGATCAACTCGCTGGCCTCAATGTCGCCCGGCTCGATCGCGCCCGTTTCGATGGCCGCCTCACGCTTGTCCAGGCGCAGGTCTGCCTTTCGCGCCGCACTGTCTGGGCCGTGGCATGCGAAGCAGTTGTCCGCCAGGATCGGCCGGACGTCACGGTTGTATTGGGGCTTGTCCGAAGCCCTCGCCGCCGTGGCGACGACGAGAAGGAACGCCAACGCGCCGACGCGCCGGCGAAGCGAATTGCGGGTGAATTTTACCATATGCTCACCTGATCATTCGTCGTGAACGTGGCCCAACGATGACCACTCCATCGTACTACGGGTGTCCCGCCCTTTCGAGCCTGTGGTCCCAAATCAGACAATTGGACCTTGACATCCAATTTGATGGGCCTTACAGTTCCCCCACGACGTTTCGTCCCTTGGTTTCCTCGGAAGGGGGTCGCTGATGAAGGTCCGAACGCGCGGTTGGCTGTTTGGGGGTTTGGCGGCGGGTCTCCTCGTTTCTTTCCACGGAGCGTCTGGTCAGGCGCCCAAGGCCGACGATGACACCGCCCTCACGAGGACGCGGGCCGAGGTCCAGAAGCTGGATGACCTCTACAAGAACGCGGTCGTGGCGATCACGCAAATCTACCAGGAGGGGCCGCCTGCCGCGAAAGTGGCCAAAGCGGTCTTCGGCGCGATGGAGAAGAAGGGGCACCACGCGGCCCGTCTCGTCGATGCGACCGGCTCGCCTTTGAACGAGGCGAACGTGCCTGTCACTGAGTTTGAGAAGCGCGCCGCTAAGGCCATGCGCGATGGCCAAACGATCTATGAGGAAGTGGTTGGCAAGGGGAACGAGCGACGACTTCTGACCGCGACGGTCGTTCCGGCCGTGCTGCCTCGGTGCGCGAGCTGTCATGGGGTCAAGGAAGGGGAACTGCTGGGCTTCATTCGCTACGACGTGCCCGTCAAGTGACCTGTTGGCGTGGGCCGCTCGGTCTCTTGAATCGGTCCGCCACTGGGTGGGAGACGCGCCAAAAGGGCCTCGTAAATGGGCAGCACGCGCAGGCCCTCCGCGATCATGTAGGCGCAGAAGCAAGCGACGAACATCGGCAGCATTTGGGGGAAGGCCCCCGTCATCTCGAGCGTGAGCCCCAGCGCCGTGAGGGGGGCCCGCACAATGGCGGTCAACGTGGCCGCCATCCCCGCCACCACGAAGGCGTCGGGCGCGCAGTTCATCTCTGGGAAGACGTGTCGGACCATCCCACCGACCCCCGCGCCGATCAACGCCCCCAGGGCCAGCATCGGGGCGAAGATCCCGCCCGCAGCGCCGGTACCGTAGCTGGCGAGGGTCAGGGCGAGGCGCCAGATGAACCAGAACGGCACCGCCCTGAGCGCGACATGCTCCGCGAGGACCGCTGTCGTCAGCGCGTGTCCGCTGCCGATCGCGATGGGCGTGTACCAGCCGGCCAGGCCGACGAGGAGTCCCACCAAGATCGTGAAGCGTGTCGCGTCCCGTCCCGAGAGCTTGGAGCATCCTTCCACCGTCCTCATGAGACCGCGGTGGAAGACCCAGGAGAAGAGACCCGAGACGCCCCCGATCAGCACGAAGACCGGCAAAGTGCCGAGCGGGGCAGGGCCTTGGGACGACCCTGAGTCGTAGATCGGTCCCTGACCGAAGACGCAGCGTGAGAGAAGGTCACCCAGCAAGGACGCCAGGAACGCGGCCACCAGAACGATCGGTCGAAAGTCCCGCTGGAATTCCTCGAGCACGAAAAGCAGCCCAGCCCAGGGGGCGTTGAAGGCCGCCGCAAGGCCGGCGCCGGCGCCCGCGGCGATCAGGGTCCGTCGGCGTTCGGGCGGGAGTTTCAAACCAATCGCCAGGGCCTCGCCCGTCGCGCCGCCGAGTTGCACCGTTGGCCCTTCGCGTCCCAACGCCAGTCCGGCACCGATCGCCAGTAGGCCCCCCGCGAACTTCACCCCCAAGACCCGGCGCCATCGCAGAAGGTGAGTACCATTCAAGACCCCCTTCAAGTGGGGAATGCCACTGCCGCGAGCTTCCGGCGCGAAGCGACGCACGAGCCAAACGCCCGCCGTCGCTCCGCCGATACTGTAAGCGAGCGGGAAGACCAATCCCCATGTCCCAAACTGGTGCGACCAGGCGAAAAATGCCTCACGGAAGAGATCGAGCGCGAAAAGGAGATAGCGAAAGGCGACGGCGACCCCACCCGCCGCGAGACCCACCAAGAGCGCGTGAAAGACCATGAGCCGGCGCCTTCCGGCGCCCTCGCCTCGGTCCTGAGACTCACTCATCGAGGCCGTCCTCTGCGTCGAAGTCCCCCCACCCGGCGACAGCATGGCATGGTGAACGGGGCCTGCATTCTCCGCTCCATCCGAGGCGAAGTACAGGTGAGAACGTCCATGTCCTCCGGAGGGCGCCACTCGTCCATCAAACGCGGGGCTGAACCAACGAATCGGCTTGCCGCGCGGTCGGCGCGTTACAATCGCCTGACGTCCGGACCGGTCAGGTGAGCAATAATCGTCATGAACCCGATCGTCTTCGCCTTGC
Organism: uncultured Isosphaeraceae bacterium; assembly: GCA_937858365.1. GTDB lineage: Bacteria > Planctomycetota > Planctomycetia > Isosphaerales > Isosphaeraceae > CALLYK01. Next base: position 3,694 of record CALLYK010000030.1, read on the forward strand.
GTCGGCCGATGACTGTGATGGTCCTTGTCGTGGCGGTCGTCATGGGGGCCGTCCTGGCGACCCAGCGCATGGCGATCGACGTCTTTCCCAATCTCGATTTGCCCGTGATTTACGTTTGCCAACCCTATGGCGGCATGGACCCGGCGCAGATGGAGGGCCTTCTCACGAACTATTACGAATATCATTTCCTCTACATCACGGGCATTCATCATGTCGAGAGTCGGAACGTGCAGGGCATGGCCCTGATGAAGCTGGTCTTTCATCCAGGCACGAACATGGCCCAGGCGATGGCCGAGACGATGGGCTACGTCACTCGCTCGCGCGCGTTCATGCCGCCGGGCACCGTCTCGCCGTTTGTCACGCGCTTCGACGCCGGCAGTGTTCCCGTCGGTTATCTCGTACTGGCCAGC
>CALLYK010000031.1 GCA_937858365.1 uncultured Isosphaeraceae bacterium
GACGCCGGGGCGAAGAAGGCCGATCTCCCGCGCCGCGTGTTGGGCAAGACGGGCGTGCGAGTCACGATGATCGACCAGGGGGCCGTCCGCGGCCAGGCCGTGGACAGCATCCTGCCGTTCGCTTATGCGAATGGCGTCCGAACGTTCGACACGGCGAAGGTCTATGGCACCGAGGCTAACTTCAAGAAGTGGTTCGAACGCGACGCGGCCGTCCGCGGGTCGATCTATCTCATCACCAAGGACATGCCCAAGACGCCGTCTCAGATGATCAAGATGGTGGACGAGCGCCTGGAGGCCCTAGGCACCGACTACATCGACCTCTTCTTCGTCCACGGCCTGGGCGACGAGCAAACGCTCGACACCGCGATCAACATGGTCACTAGCCAGGAATTCAAGGAGACGGCCGAAGCGATCCGCAAGTCGGGCAAGGCGCGGGCGCTCGGCTTCTCGACCCACCACAAGGACAGGGCGCCGATCATCGAGGCGGCGGCCAAGGCCAACTTCGTTGACGCGATCATGCTGCAATATCGCCCCTGGCTCGACAAGGACAGCCCCCTCAACAAGGCGATCGATTCTGCCCACAAGGCGAACATCGGACTGATCTCGATGAAGCAGATCGCCGGCAACTTCTTCGGCGACAAGCCGACGGGGAACATCCTCGACGATGTGAAGCAGCGTGTGCCGATGTTGGCCGAGAGAAACCTAACTCCCTTCCAGGGCCTCCTGCACGCGATTTGGACCGACGAGCGGATCAGCACGATCTGCGTGTCGATGCGGAATTTTGACCAGATCAAGGAGAACGTGGACGCCGCGAGGCGTTACGAGCCGGTGAAGGCGGCCGACTTGAAGCAGCTTCGCGACGCGGCCCTGGCCCACAATCCCACTCTCTGCGCCGACTGCGACGGCCGCTGCATGGCGGCGGCCCGCACAACGGCCGAACTTGGGGTGGTGACCCGTTATCTGACTTATCACCAACACCTGGGCGATCGCGTCGAGGCTCGCCGCCTCTACGCCGAGTTGTCCCCCGAAGCGAAGGACTGGTCCAACGCCGACCTGGCCGCGGCGCGTGAGGCCTGTCCCAGCCGACTCGACTTCGCTCACCTACTGGCCGAGGCCGATCGACACCTGGCCTGATTCGTTCTTGGAGAGCATCGGAGTCTGTGAATGATTCGCGTTTCTTCGGTTTCTTGAAAGGTCTGCGTCGGCCGTCGTGAAGGGTCTTCTCGTTGCGGGGATCGGTGTTCCTTCCGCAGGCGATCACGCTCGAACCACTCCGGGGCCGCTCGGCGACCTCTTCATCGGGCTGTTGAGGGCCGTTTCCCCCCCCGGAATTCCGCTCCGTTACGTCGCTCCCATCGCCGCGGCGCGCAGGGCCGCCGCTCGCAGCAGGTTGTGGGCCAGTGCGCTCCACAAGGCGAACGTCTTGACCTTGATCAGGCCACGGACCAGCAGTCGGAGCAACCCCGACCTCGCGCCTGCGCGATCACGCATTCGGCCGTCGAGGCCCATTCCTTACCGTGGCGGTCGGGTCGGTCGTCGAGCACCGCGGTTTGTCTTTCTCTCCGGCCTTCTTCCTGGCCTCCAGTTGCGGCAACCGTCCCAACGCCGCCTTGATGCGATCGGCACGCTCCCTCGCCGCCCGCTGTCGTGCCCCCTTCTCACGGCGGTCCGAGGCGGCCGGGACTTCCTCCACCTCTGTCCGCAGCGCCTCGGCCTGGGCGAGCGACTCCTCCAACGTCGGCCGGCGGCGGAATGACGCGACCCCGGCACTGGCCCGGACCCGAATCCCGTCCTGCAACACCCGGTTCAGGTCTACGAGGTCTTCGGTCAACAGCACGGCGACACCCTGAGTCAGCCACCTGTCGAGCAACGCGATGTGGCGGTGCGGGACTCGGCGAGGGTTTGGTCGCTGGTGGTGACTACGCCGGCGATCCGGTGTAAGGCGGCGAGCTCGCGGCAGCGTTCGTCCAGCTTCCGCGTGCTGCCGACGTCTTCGCCGGTGGCGTAGAGCCATAGCCCATGAGGACCTTGGGGTCGATCGCGTCGCCTCCCGGGCCGAATTCCACAGGTCTGATGTGGTCGTACTGAGGTCGAGTCCTTCGACGTCGTCCCGAACGTCGCGCGCGGGATGGTCGCCGGGGACCATCGCATCGAGGGGCGCGGCGCGGAAGACGACCTGATGACGATTGGCGGTACGAACTCGGGGCCTCCCCGCACCAGGACGGCGTCGGGAATTCGAGCCACGAGCGGCTCGTCGCCGGACTCCTCGAACAGAGTGGGCTGATGATCCGGCGACGGCGTGCGACCGCTGGGAGTGCTCATTGCGGGATCAGAAAGACCCACTGACCGCGTGTCGATCAAATCCGACGAAAACACGGTTTGATTCACAGACCCTCAGGCCAGGAGGGGCGACCGACTGTAGCTAAGGGTGATCGCGGCGAACCCTCTGGATCCGAAGCGTTCGGAATTCCTTCCTGGGTGCACCGCAAAATGCCGCCCCTCCCGCGCTCGGGGCAAGGCGGGGGACCGGGGGACACGTTCCCTGGAGGGACGACCGCACCCCGGGGTCGTCCTCCCAGGAAACGTCTCGGCCGGGGGGTGGTCGGCGCGTTCGGGTCATCCAGGGTTGCGCTACGCTGCAGCCCTGGCCACAGACAGTGGCCCCCCAAGGCGCCGTGGAAAAAGACAATCGCCGCCTTACCCCGGACCCGCGTCGCTCGTACTCAAACCAATCGGAAACCGCTCTACCTCATCCTTTGATGCTTGCACCGCGCCGACACCGCCCAGCCGTTCCATTTCTCCAGCCGTGTACTGGCAATCCTCAAACCCGCGCGTTGCCGTTGCTCGTAGTCGAGGAGGGTCGCACTTCTCATGTCCAGGTATCTGATCAACTCCTCGACCGCTCTCGGGTTCCCGACCCACTCCCTGGTCTTCCTCAACAGCTCGATCGCGGCATCCACCCGACCTCTCCACAACTGCAACAGCAGTTCCTTCTCGAACACACGGCGACCTTTGGGGCCACCCGCCGAACTCATCGACTCATATCAACGTTTCCGCAGATGCCACTAACACAAGACCATCGCCTTGTTTTTGATCCTCAGGCCCTCGAACCACGCGCGAATCCAGGAGGCGCCGTCCCCCAATACCAGCAGCAGCCCAAGTTCCTCGCGGGGCACCCCCAACTCCAGCAGTAACGCCGAAACCTTCAATCTACAGACCCTCCGCCTTGGCGTCCGCGCACGCATACAGCAATCCAGCCACCAGCACCATCGCCGTTTACGTCCAGACTTCCTCGCGAACCGTGGTCGCTTGGGCCTTCGTCTTGACCTCGTTGGGATCCACAATCACGAACCCCTCGTCCACCGCGCGCGGCTCTTACCGGCCCACGGAGAACGCTGGCCCACAGCCGGGGAACCCCGTGGTGATCCACTTGGCCTGGGCCTGTTCCCACTCCGCTTTCGCCTCATCCGATTCGTTCCAGGGCGGGTCGTCGTCGACCAGGGAAGTCAGGGCCTCAAGGTCCGCCAGCACCGGGCCCAGGCGGGCGCGCTGCGCCTCAGTCGCTTCGTCCAGGATGGCCTGAGCACGCGCGCGGTGGGTGGCGCTGAGGCGCTCGCCCGCTCATGCGCGATGTCCAGGATTGTGCTTCGACCCAGCGGTTCCTTGTCACCGGCTTCCTCACGCACATCGGCTCAGTTCTTGCCCGTGGATGTTTGGCTCATCTGATCTCAGACCGCGTCCCCGTGGTTCTGAGTGATCATCAAGTTGGTGGGGCGTGTTCCAGGCGACCGCCGAAGGCAACTCCATACGTGTCAGCCGCCTTTTCGAGGATACGTGACCGTGCCACGGTGACCGCGCCGAAGCCCCTTTTTTGAGGTGAAGGGGCGTGTCCCCCTCCGCTGGATGCCGATGCCGTAATTACCGCGCGGCTGTTTCAGGATCAGTTCCTGGTCCGCCTCCTCGATGAGGAATTGAAAGAGTCGGCGCTGCACCACCAGACCGGCCTGATGCACGTAAGCCTCGACTTGATCGGGGAGATGCTCAGCGACACCTCGACAAGGCTGCCGTCCTTGCGCCGGCGCACCGTTTCGTTGTGCTCGATCT
>CALLYK010000032.1 GCA_937858365.1 uncultured Isosphaeraceae bacterium
CTGGGCGCCGACGCCGCCTTTCCTCAATCAGGGAATATCGGTGTCGCCGCTGTTGCGCAGCTTGTCGAGACCGAACTTGGCGACGTCGCCCTTGGCGCGCGGATCGAGCCTGATCACCCAGGGAAGATCGTTATGACCGTCGATCAGCAGATGGCGCTGAAGAAATTCGCGCGCCTTGGCAAGGGCGCGCCGATTGGGCTTGGGCATTCGCACGACTCCGATGACGCGTCATCGTGCCATCGAAGATCGGCGCGCGCCAGTTGCGCGTCGCAACGCCCCTATGCCGCGTCGGCGGACAAATGCGCGAGCCTTACCTCGACATTCCAACGATATTCGTCGGTGACGCGGCCGGTCGGCGCAAAGTGCAGCTCAAGGCCAAGGGCTCGGCCTTTCGCAGCCTCACCGTGGACCAGCTTTATGAATACGTGGAGAGGGCCCTCAGGGCGCAGGTGGGCTACCTGCGCGACAAGGAATACGTCGTCCACGAGGACGAGGTGGTGATCGTTGACGAGTTCACGGGCCGCATGATGCCCGGCCGCCAATGGCAAGACGGTCTCCATCAAGCGATCCAGGCCAAGGAACGTCTGGAAATCACCCTGGAAACGATCACGGCCGCGCGCGTGACGGTGCAAGACTTCTTCAAGCGCTACCAGAAACTCGCGGGCATGACCGGCACGGCCACCAGCGACGCCCACGAACTGGCCCGCATTTACAAGGTGCGCGTGTTCAAGGTACCGACGAACCGTCCCTGCCGGCGCGTCTGGTCGGCCGACCGCGTCTATTCGGACGAGCTGGCCAAGTTCCGCGCCGTGGCCGACGAGATCATTCGACTGAACAAGAAGGGCGTCCCGGTGCTGATCGGCACGCGGTCGATCGAGCGTTCCGAGCACCTGAGCCGACTCTTGACCGAGGCGGGGATCGACCACCAGGTCTTGAACGCCAAGAACCACGCGATCGAGGCCCAGATCGTGGCGCAGGCCGGCCAACCGGGGAAGGTGACGGTGGCGACGAACATGGCCGGTCGCGGCACCGACATCAAGCTGGGTGAGGGCGTGGCCGAGGTCGGCGGCCTGCACGTGATCGGGACGGAAAGGCACGAATCGCTTCGGATTGACCGCCAGCTCGCGGGCCGATGCGCCCGCCAAGGAGACCCGGGGCACGCCCAGTTCTTCGTGAGCATGGCCGACGAGTTGATCGAGGCCTACGGCGAAAAGCCGGCCGCGCGCATCCGAAAACGCTACCTGGGCCGAGGCGACCTCACGAGCATCGGCATGAGAAGGATGATCTTCCGTGCCCAGGCCAAGAAGGAGCGGCAACACCGCAAGGACCGCAAACTCCTGATGCACTACGAAAAACAACGAGCGGAAATGCGGCGCAACATGGGACTGAACCCCGTGCTCGGTTGAGGCGGCGATGATCGCGGGCCGGGTGCTATTGGCGGCGCTGGTCCTCGTGAGCGCGGGGCCGTCGCGCCTGAAGATCACGTTGGACAAACCGGACGATCGCGTCGAGGTCCTGGTTCGGGCCGACGAGGAAGTGATCGAGGTCAATTCGAAGACCGGGATCGGCGGCTTGAAGATCGCGCCGAAGGAGGGGGTCTGGCCCGAAAGGGTCCGAGTGCGTCTGCGCTTGAGCGGACTCGAAATGCTGCGCCTGGCGAACAAGGAAGCGGTCATCGAAGGTGCCGCGACAAGGCAAAGCGAAGTCCGAAGCGACCTGACACTCAAGCGCGACAGCGGCGAAGAAACGCCCCTCGACCCGAAAGGGCCCTACGCGCTCGAAGTTCGCGCCTTCGACAAAGAGGGGCGACCGGCGACGCGGGTCCCGATCGCGGATGGATGGTTCGAGTTCACGGTCCCCAAGGCCCTCGTCGGTCGCGACGTGAAGGAGTTGACCGTGGCTTGGGTTGATTTCTACCGTTGAATTCGGCGCTCGGACGGACCGCCGGCGCCGAACGGTCTCACCGTGAGACCTTCGGAGCATTCACCGGGTCCAGTGGTGCCGCCTTGGTGCGCGCCTCGATCGATTGAGTCGCCTCCTCCCGTTCAAGCTCGGACCAGTCTCTGAGGCGACACTGTTCAAGCTCATCGCAGAGCCTCTGAACAATACGATCATCTCTTTCGACTAACAACTTGATTATTTCACTAGCGACTTTCAGTGAGTCTCCTACCGGGGGTTCGCCGATCGACCGCGCTCTTGGGTCATCTGAAGGCTTTGGTCGAAGCCAATCCAATAGGTTTTTTTCTTTCTGTTTAATCTCTTCGAGATGCTGGGCCACTCCTCTGATCTCTTCGTCGCTCGATCGAACGATCAAGGATACTTTAAGAATCGATATAATTTGATATTGAGAGGATTTCACCTGACGGTAGAGTGACCGGCCATGATTTAGGTGTTCGCGAGCTTGTGGATGTCCGCGGAGAAATCGGCTGCCACCAGTGGTCCAATCTTCGCACGTAGCTTTTCTGGCGCGCATCGCCCCGATCCAACCCGGCAGTGGTTTGGGAATGGTCCCCCAAGACTGCGCTCTGTAATATCCCAAGATGAACCCCATCACCAGACATCCGGCACATAAGATCCAACATGATATAGGTGTCGATTTTGGAGCAGCGGTTTCGCTCGCAAGACTCATAGTGATAAACCCTCGTGGGAAACGATTTGGAAATCCGACAGTTGCGGATTCGTCAGTTATTATTAGACAACCACATGCAAGAATCAAGAGCCTTTTTTTGTCCTGGCTTTTCCAGATTTGTGACGTCGCCCAGTTTCTCTGGTTCATGCCTGGCTCGTCGGTCCCGCGTCATCTGAAGGGCGTTTAGCAGGCAATTCCGCTCCGGTCTGGTGTTCCCCTCGCACTCGGGTAACAATGCTTTGTGCAGAAGCTGGGTCAACCCGCGTTGGGATTGCGTAATGCCCCAATTCGAATCGTGCTTCTGAAAATATGCTTTTCTTGATTATACATAATGTAAACCCAGTGCAATCGCAAGGTCAGTAAGGTCGTCTTCCCCGCGTCGCTTCTTCCGACAAGGGTGCGTCATGACTCACCGCGCGAGCGACCCATCGTCCGGCAATAGGGTGTTCCTCTCCTGTGTTTCGGCCGATTTTCAGCATGACACGGCCCCGTTTCCCGGCCTGCGCGGTCGGCTCCGCGAGTCGCTTGTCCGGGCCGATTGCGAGGTCAAGGTCCAAGAGGAGTTCCGCCAGGCCCCCGAAAAGACCCTGACGAAGCTCGACGGCTACATCCGGCGCTGCGCCGCCGTGATCCAGCTCGTGGGAGAAAACACGGGCGCCGTCCCAACCGCGATCGACCTCGCCGAGTATCGCGAGTCGGTCCCCGGTTTCCTGGACAAATCTCCGACGTTGCAAGCCGAGCTCGGCGACTTCACGAACATCAGCTACACCCAGTGGGAGGGCTACATGGCCCTCCATCACAAGGTCCCGCTGTTCGTGTACGCGACCGCCCAGGCCCGGAACAACTCGGCCCAAGCGGATCATCTGAAAAGGCTCGAGAAGGTCGGGCGGTTCGCGAGCGCCATCACGGATGGGGCCGACTTGCTGGGGCAACTCATCGGCGACATTCACACGATTATCCCCTCGGTGCCTCGGCCCACACGCAAGATCGAGCCGTCCCGGATCGTGCGTCATGCTCCCAAGGTCCTCTTCGGCCGCGAAACGGAACTGGCGCTGCTCGACGCCGTATGGGACGATCGTCCTGAAATCAACGTCTTTTCCTTGATCGCCTGGGGCGGCTCGGGGAAGACTTCGCTGGTGGCGCACTGGGTGGACAAGCACCTCGCGGCCCGAGGTTGGCCGGGCGTGGATCGCTACTTCGACTGGTCCTTCTACAGCCAGGGGGTCCGCGAACATTCGCAAGCCAGCGCCGACTTGTTCATCTCCAAGGCGCTCGAGTTCTTCGACGACCGCGGCCCTACGGCGGGCAGTCCCAGAGATCGCGGCGCCCGATTGGCCGGACTGGTGCGCAGGCATCGCACGCTTCTCGTCCTGGACGGCATCGAACCGCTGCAATACCCGCCGAACAGCCCGATGGCGGGCCAACTCAAAGACGACGCCCTCGACGCGCTGCTTCAAGGGTTGGCGATGGACAACCCCGGCCTTTGCATCGTCACGAGCCGCGAGTCGCTGACGCTCCTCCAAGGTGGGACCACCGAGGAGAGAAAGCTGGACCGCCTCCACCGCGACGCGGCCCTGGCCCTTTTGCGTCACTTCCAGGTCGTGGGGACGGACGCGGAACTCGAGGAGACCTGGCGGGTCCTCGATGGACACGCCCTGACGCTGCAATTGCTTGGCCGGTTTATCGTCCAAGCGTTTCCCGACCGCGACATCCGCCATCGCTCCGAAGTGCGGCTGGCCGAGGACGACCGAGAGACACCGGGCCGCACCGCGATGAAGGT
>CALLYK010000033.1 GCA_937858365.1 uncultured Isosphaeraceae bacterium
GACACGTCGACCAACGTCGGCCAGATCACGCTCAATCGCTTCGTCAACCCGAGCGGCATGCTCGCGGTCGGCGCCAACGTGCTGCGGCCCACGGAGGCCTCGGGACCGGCGATCACCAACACGCCGGGCACCGCCGGTGCAGGCCTGCTGAAGCAGGGCTTCATCGAGCGCTCGAACGTGCAGATCGTCAACGCCACCTCGGAAACGATATCGGTTCGCTACTTCCCGGGCGCGATGGAGACGGGGTGGCCCGTCCGATACCCGTGCGGCTACGAATGGGCGATCGAATTAGCTCCATACACCTCATGGTCTCTCCCGAAGGCTGAACGCGAGAATGAGTCTCGCGGACCGGGACAACCGACGATCAGTAAGGAGACGTTTGGTGGCGGGGTAAGCCACCTCATCTACGGCTCAGAGTCGATCAAGACGCGGATGGCGGAGTTTGACCAACTCACTGGAGAGAAAGCCGTCGATCACCAGGTCTGGATACTCGCGGACGGCCGAGTCGGTGTCGGTGAAGATCACACCTTTCTTCTGAAGGTCTTCGCGAAGGCTGTGATAGACCACCTCGGACTCGTACTGGGCGCCGACGCCCGCGATCAGGCCGCGCTTTTCGGCCTCGGGGATGCCGAGCTTGTCGTACGTGTTCTTGATCTCGGCGGGGACGTCGTCCCAGGTCGCGCCCTGGCGGTCGGCCGCCCTCATGAAGTAGTGGATGTCGTCGTAGTTCAGTTCGAGGAGACTTCCGCCCCAGGTGGGCGTGGGCTTGCTCCAGAAGACGTCGAGGGCCTTGAGGCGGAAGTCGCGCATCCACCGCGGCTCGCTCTTCATCTCGGAGATTTGCTCGACGACCTCGCGATCGAGCCCCTTACGCGCCTTGAACGTGTAATGGGCGTCGGACTCGCGGAAGCCGTACTTGTAGGTCTCGTTGATCCCTTCAACCTGAGTGTCGAGGTCGGTGGACATGGCTGGCCCCTTCGAGGGTGGAATTCGGAAACGTATGTGTTCAACCTGTGGCGTAGCCTGTCAACGGCCGCGCATCGGGGGGGTGGAAGGCGAGGACGATCCGGTCTTTGGGAATGCCCATTTCGACGAGTCGGGAAGCGATCGGGTCCTCGGTGCCGTTGTGTTCGATCCAGACCTTGTCGTCGCGGATGTCGATGTGGATGACGCTCCCGTGGACGCGACGGTCACCAACCCAACCGGTGTGCATTAATTCGTAATGGTCCCTCACCTCGTCGATGACGACCTCGTTGCGGACGTCGCCTACAGAGGACTGGTACTGAGCGTAGTCGCGGATGAGTTCGGTGATGATGCGTCGGTAGTCAGTCAGGTGACCCATTGAATGATATGCTCCTCCGAGGGTCGGAACACGATGAGAGGCATGGCGAGCTGCCGGAGGACCGGTTGGGTCATTCGCTCCTGGAAGGTGTTCTCGGAGGCGTCCACGGGGACGGCCATGAAGGTTCGCCGTTCGGGCTCCTTTATCTCAGGAATGGACCGATCGAAAACGTACTGGCCCACGGCCGGCTCGAAATCGTGGAGTTCGGATTCGCCCCGAAAGCACTTGCTCTCAACCGCGATCTTATCGCCTTCGCGCTCGGCCCCGATCGGTTGCTCAGCCGCGAGGTCCACGAAGACGCGACCTAGGCCTTCCGTGAGCACATAGGGATCGTGAGTGATGGTCCAGCCCTCTCGGATGAGGGCCCGCTTCGCACACTCGTGATAGAAGTCGCGAGCCGGCACGGGTCTACCCTCAGAACGCCCCGGCGGTCTCCTTGCGCTCGACCTCGTCTTCCTCGATGGCGGCCTCGGGGTACTTGGCACGGACCCAGTCGTAACCTTCCGCTTCGAGCTGGTCCACCAGTTCGGGCCCGCCGCTTTCGACGATCCGGCGGCCGAAGAGAATGTGGACGAATTGCGGCTTGATGTAGTTCAAGATGCGCTGATAGTGCGTGATGACCAGCAGGCCGGTCCCCTGACGTTCGGCCACGCGGTTGACCCCTTCGCTGACGACCCGCACCGCGTCGATGTCGAGGCCGCTGTCGGTCTCGTCGAGGACGGCGAAGGCCGGTTTCAGCAGGGTCATTTGCAGCACTTCGGCCCGTTTCTTCTCACCGCCGGAGAAGCCGTCATTGAGATATCTGCGGGCGAACTCGGGGTCCATGCCGAGTTCATCCATGGCCCCCTTCAGTTCTTTGCGGAACTCACGCATGGGCACGAGGTCCTCGCCTTCCTTGCGGTCGGGCATCCGCACGTTCGTGACCGCGTGGCGCAGGAAGTTGGCGACGGTCACGCCGGGGATCGCCGTAGGATATTGGAAGGCGAGGAACAGGCCCGCCTTGGCCCGCTCGTCGGGCTCCATCCCCAAGATGTTGACGCCGTCGATGGTGACCTCACCTTCGGTGACCTCGTAATTCGGGTGTCCGGCCAGGGCATAGCTGAGCGTGCTCTTGCCCGACCCGTTGGGCCCCATCAAGGCGTGGACCTCTCCCTGACGGATCGTCAGGTTGACCCCGCGAAGGACCTCCTTGTCGGCGATCGAGACGTGGAGGTTTTTGATCTCAAGGACTTTGCTCATCCGATAGTCACCCGACGCGGGCCCCTCTGAAGGCGGTTTGTGTCGCGAAGAAAAGGAAGAAGTCGTTGATTCAACCTGTGGAAGAAGCGCGGCGAGGCGTGATCGGTTTGGCCTCGAAGTCGCAAGAGCGGTGGCCGTCGAGGCGGCATTGCGAGAGTTTCAGGCCGCGTCCCAGCACCTTTTCGAACATCTTGCGTTCCAAGGCGCAGATCGCCTGGTCGGCCTCGGCCAACTCGAAGTAAGGGCAGGAGTGCTGCTTGAGGATCGGCAGGCCGTCCTCACGACCCGGGACGACTTCCGCCTCGATGCCTCGATCGTGGAGGATCGCCCCGAGTTCCAGGAGCCTGTGTTCCCAGTCCTCGCCACGCACTCGGGCCCGATAAACGTCCGCCAATCGATCGGTGATCCGTCCGAAAAGCAGCCGACGCAGCTTGCGATCGGCGATCGACCGCATCATCTCGTCCCAAAGGACCAGGGCCAGGTCCGTGTAGTTCTGGCCCAGTTTCTTCTGGGTCTCGGCGCTCGCCCGATAAAGGTGCTTGGGTCGGCCGCGCCCCCCGGGTTCGCTCCGCCGTTCGACCAGCCCCGACTCCACGAGCCGAGACAAACGATGACGGATCGCCGTGGGCGTGACCTGCAAGGCCCGAGTCATTTCCAGGACCGAGAGCGGCCCCCGACGACGGATCAAGTCGAGCAACGGTCGGTCATTCGATTCGAAACCGTCGGACATGGGCGTGTCTCTCGTCCTTACCGTGTGACGGGGATTGTAGGAAGAGAGCGGCCCATCGTCCACTTCATTGTGGCAATTCTCGCAAAACTTATTGCGAAAAGTCAAGAATGGACAAAACGCAGCGTCAGGCGACGCCGGCGTGACGCAATGGGCGCGTCGTTGTATCTTCCATCGGATGGTCGGCGGTGCATCCCGAACGCTCTCGAGGCCGACGCGCATGACCTTTCCCGACGACCACGACCAGCGATTCAAGGGGCTGCTTCGTCACTTCCTCCCCTCCCTGATCGCCATGCGATTTCCCGACTGGGTGGAGCATTTCGATTTCGAACACGCGGAATGGCTCGAACAGGAGATCTTTCTCGACGCCCCCACCGGCGAGCGTCGGGAGGTGGACATTTTGGTCAAACTGCCCCTCCGCCGACCGATGCCGCGCGGCGAGCAGGGGGACCAGGAGGCCCGTGTCGCCCTGGTCCATATCGAGGTCGAAAACCGCGACCCGATGTCGGTCTTTCGTCGCCGGTTGCACTCTTACGCGACGGAGATCGGCAAACGTCATCCCGAGCCGTTGCTGCCTCTGGCGGTCTTCCTGGACCGCAAGTTGGAGGGCATGGGTTGGGACATGCTCGAATTCGCCTTCTGGGAGGAGTGGATCATCCACTTCCGCTATCCTTACATCGCCGTCAAGGGGCTCAAGGCGGCCGACTTCACCGAGGGCGACAACCTCTTGGCGGTCGCCCTGACCCCCTTGATGGAGGCTCTGGAGCTCGAACACCCGGGTGTCAAGGTGTTCAGCCTTCCCAGTGTGGACCACCCCGAGTATGGCCGGCACATCGAACTGGGTGTCAAGGGAGCGCCGGCGCAGGTCGTCCAGGCCTACCCCCGCATGCTGGCCGGACTCCACCAGCTGTCCATGAAGCTTGGCCCTGAGTTGGTGCGATGACAGAGTGCACCACAACGATGCATTCATGAAATGCACAAAAACAGTGCATTTTGGAGTGACCTGACCCTCACAGAAACCGGCTGCCGCCTCTCAAACCGGCGCAATCTCAGGGCAAAATAGCTGGCTTGCGGATTTGTGCCCGGAATTGGTTTGGCACAAAAGCTGCATTCACATTGCAGTGCCCCCTTTTTAACAACGACCCAACAGGAGTTTTTGATGGCCAAGACCGTCGCAGACGTGATGAAGATGGTGAAAGAAAGCGAAGTCAAATTTGTTGACTTCCGTTTCACCGATACCCGT
>CALLYK010000034.1 GCA_937858365.1 uncultured Isosphaeraceae bacterium
CAAGCCGATCAGGCCCGCCTCGGGCGCGCCGAGATCGCGCAGGCCCCGAGCGAAGAGGGCGTATGGGACCGCCATTTGTACAACGCCGAAGGCCGCGAGCACACCCGCTTCGGTCGCGTTGGGTCGGGCCAGTCCCGGTCCCGCGAGCGTCGTGTAAGCGCCGATCGCGAGTGCCCCGCCGAGGTTGTTCACGGCGCTGAGCCACGTTGGGTCGAGACCGCGAAAGCGTCGAAGTCCCACGGCGACCCACGCATAGGCCACGCCGCTCGCCAACGCCAAGCCGATGCCGAGCCCTTCACCGGGCCGTCCCAAACGTCCGCGAGCGACAATCAAGATGATGCCCACCATCGCGATGGCGATCCCAAGAAGCGAACGTCGATCAGGCCTTTCCCCCAACAAGACGAAACTCAGCGGGACCATCCAAAGCGTCGCCGTGCATTGCAGAAAGATCGCGTTGGCGGCAGTGGTCAACTGCATCGCAGCGATGAAGAGGCCGATCATCGCGCCGAAGGTCATGACATTGGGCAGCATCGCCCAGCGAAACTCCCATCGGGCCCGCGGTACGAACGGCAACAGGGCCAAGCCCGCGAAAAGGCTCCGATAGAAGGCGATCGAGAGTCCATCCAGGTCGAGCGACTTGGCCACGACGCCACTTAGGCTCCAGAGTACGGCGGCCGCCAGCACATAACGGCGGCCCACTGCCGAACCCTTCCGCTCCGGACCCACGCGACGCCCCCTTCAGCTCGTTTGTTCCCGGGGACGATGCTACCCTCACGACTCGTCCGCCGCCATCAATCGGGCTATAATCCCGCGTCGGAACTCATCGTCGTCCCGTATCGGAGCGCAAGGGATGTCGCCGTTGGTCCTGCTCACATTGACTTTCATCATGAATGATAACGTACCCACGTATCATAAGGACGTCGCACCAATCATCTTGAAACATTGCCAGGAGTGTCATCGGCCGGGACAGGTCGCGCCCTTCTCACTGTTGGATTACGGCCAGGCGCGCAAGCGGGCTTCCGACCTGGTGAGCGTGACGGCCGCGCGCGGCATGCCCCCCTGGCACGCCTCGACCAAGTCCGGCGGCCCTTTCCGCGACGTTCGCGTACTCACCGAGGCCGAAATCGACACGCTCGCCGGATGGCTCGACGCCGGCTGTCCCGAGGGCGACCCCAAGCACGCCCCGCCGGCACGTGTGTATCCCGAAGATTGGCCCCTGGGCCCGCCCGACCTGGTCTTGAGGCCCGAAAAGGCGTTCGAACTGGGCGCTGAAGGGCCTGATGAGTTCCGGGTCTTCGTCCTGCCAACGGGATTGACCGAGGGCAAATGGGTCGGCGCGATCGACTTTCAACCGGGCAACCGAAAGGTCGTCCACCACATCTTGGGGGCGTTCGACAGAACTGGGGCCGCACGCAAGCTCGACGAGGCCGACCCCGGCCCTGGCTACCGGCCCAATCAAGGGTTCGGCATCAACATCGTCACGACGATGCTCGCAGCGCGCAAGGGTGAGTTTGGCGGAATGTCGGGCTGGGCCCCGGGCAAGTCGTCCAGGCCCCTTCCCGAAGGCGTGGGCCGTTACCTCCCCGCGGGGTCCGATGTCTTGCTCCAGGTCCACTATCACAAGAGCGGCAAGGTCGAGAAAGACCGCACGGCCATAGGCATCTACTTCGCCAAGAAGCCCGTGGACAAGCAAATCGTCGGGGCCATGGTAATGCCCCCGCGCGGTCAGTTCCTCGTCCCGGACTTGCTCATTCCCGCCGGCGAGGAGCGTTACGAAGTGCGCGGCGAGACCCACCTGAACGACGACCATCATCTCATCGGCATCATCCCCCACATGCACATGCTGGGAAGCGATTTCACGCTAATCGCGGTCATGCCCAATGGTGCGGAACGGACCCTCATTCATGTGGACCGCTGGGACTTCAATTGGCAAGACGTTTACGAATTCGTCGAACCTGCCGCCTTGCCCAAGGGGACGACCTTGAAAATGGTGGCCCACTTCGACAACTCGGCGAAGAACCCGGCGAACCCAAGCAAGCCCCCCAAGGCGGTGCGTTGGGGCGAGCAAACCACCAACGAAATGTGCATCGGCTTCCTCCAGATGACCAACGACGCCGAGCATCTCGGCGGCAAGCCCCCCGCCCGCTTCGCGCCCCTTCCGGGCGAGCGTTGATCGATCTCTCGAACGCCTTGCCGCGAACCACCCCGCCGACTACGTTGTTCCCAAAGAACTCAACATTCAGCGCACCAGCAACCCGAGGAAGCACATCATGGCGACCCTGACGGTGGACGGCGAAAAGGCGTTCGAAGTGGCCGAGGGAACGAAGCTTGTCCTAGCCATCGAGGACGCAGGGATTGACATCATGCACCGTTGCGGGGGCAACGCACGCTGCACGACCTGTCGCGTCGAGGTCCTTCAGGGCGACCCCGGCCCGATGGATGAACTCGAACGCGAGCGCCTGGCCCGTGAAGATGCGATCGCCCCCAACATTCGCCTCTCGTGTCAGGTCCGCGTCCAAGGCGATATGTGGGTCAACGTGCTCAATCGCGCTGCCGCTCAGGGGGTCTCGCCAGGCGCTCGCCCGTTGGATTGAGCCTCGGAGACGGCGACGACGGCGACAGGCCCGAACCGACAGATCAGAGGAATGGAAGCAGGTACTGGACCCAAGGGACGAGAAGGACGTCGGCCGCGAAGATGGCCAGCATGGAAAAGACGACACCACGAGTGGCGGCGTGTCCCACTGCCTCCGTGGACCTCTCGGCGTTCAGGCCCGTCCAGCAGGCGACCAGCCCAATCAACCAACCGAAAACGGCCGTCTTGAGAGTTGCCGCGATCACGTCGGGCAAACGCAGCAAGTCCAACGCCCTGGCGCCGAACGTCTCGGGCGAGAGCCGGCCGAGGGTCGCTTCGGCGAAGAGCCCACCGGCGAGCGCCGAGGCGTCGATCACGACCGTCAACAAGGGGACGGCAACGACGCAAGCGAGCACCCGAGGCGCGATCACGCTGGGCATTGTCGCCGCGCCCAGGACCTCGCGGGCGTCCACTTCCTCGGTCAGGGTCATCGTGCCGAGTTCGGCCCCCAGACCCGCCCCCATCCGGCCGGCGACAAGGAGCGAGGCCAACACCGGCCCCGTCTCTAAAAAAACGGCCGCCGCGAGCACGCTCGGTAAAGTCGCCTCCAATCCGTAAGTCACCAGAAGACGGCGCGTCTGAAGCCAGGTGACCATCCCAACGCTGACGCCGGCGACCATCACGATCGCCAACCCGCCCCACGCGACCCGCTCGAACTGCCGAACGACCGCGCCCGGTCGACGGATGACGGCGCCGGGAAGGGCGAGGCTCGCGCGGCACGCGAAGTCGACAAAGCGACCAAAGTCCTCAAAAAGCGTCAATATGAGCATCCGTTGATCAAGAAGGAGGGCGGGCGCGATCGTCCCACCCTCCAGTTCATTCGCCTAATAGCCGGCCTTCTTGTCCACCACGTTCACGAGCATGAGGCCCTGGCTGAACCGGCGCAGGTTTTCCTTGAAGACCTCATGACGGCGGCGTTCGGAACCTTCCGACTGTCCTGCCGTGTGCGGCGTGATGATCGTGTTGAGGGCCCAGAGCGGGTGTCCCTTGGGCAAGGGCTCGGGGTCGGTCACGTCGAGACCGGCGCCCGCGATCCGGCCCGACTTCAACGCGGCCATCAGAGCGTCGGTATCGACCACGCCGCCGCGTGAAACATTGATCAACAGAGACCCCTTCTTCATCAACGCGATCGTTTGCGCATTGATGAGCTTGCGTGATTCAGGTGTGAGAGGCACGGCGCTGGCCACGACGTCGGCGCGAGGCAGCAGGCTCGTGAGGGCCTCGGGCCGGTGCAACTCGCGGACGCTGAAGGGGGCGTCAAGCACCTTGGGGTCGGTGGCCAGCACGTTCATGCCGCAGCCAAAGGCCCGCTTGGCGATCTCGGAACCGATCCCACCCAGACCAATGACGAGCATCGTCTTGCCGTGCAGCTCTTCGAAAACGGCCTCTTTGGGCCTGTTCCATTCCTTGGACACGATGAAGCCGTTGAGTCCCCGCGTGAACGCGAGCAAATATGCCATCGCCTGGTCGGCGATCGGCGGACCAAACGCTCTTTGCATATTGGTTAGAATAATGTCCGAATCGCGCAGTTCAGGGATCGTGACGATCGTCTCGACGCCGGCGCTGCCCTGTTGGACCCATTTGAGGGCCTTGCCCGCCTTGATGATGTCGCGCGTGATGAATCCGTAGGACGCGTCGGCCTCGGGGGCCCGCGCAAGGGCCTCGACGGCGCTCTTGCAGGTGATGAGGTTGGCCTCCGGCGCGACGGCCTTCAGTTCCGCGATCTGCTCGGAGGTGCTCGTGGGAATGAGCACGGTCGGACCTTTGCGGCCCGCGGCCCAGGTGGTTGGGGCGACGTTCGCGACGGCGGCGAGACCGACGGCGGCGGTCCCGGTGGATAGGAATCGGCGGCGGTTCATGGCGGGCCCTTTCCAAGGGAGGGACGGTGGGGCGAGACCATCGAAACAGCCTATCTCGCGGAAGGTCGCACTCCAAGGACCCGTCGTCGGACTTGACCGCGAACCTGAAGGACAGCCCTAATGGTCCCTCTTTGTGACTTGAAGCCTCTTGGGCCCCAACATTCATGATGGCCGACTCCATCGACCAACTCGTCTTGGACTTGCTCGCGGTGCTGGGTGCCGGGTTGGCTTCAGGCTTGGTTTGCAAGCGCTTCGGGTTCTCTCCGTTGGTCGGCTACTTGCTGGTCGGCGGCCTGATCGGCGGCGGCGGCCTTTCGCTCGTCACGCAGTCGGGTAACGAACTCGAACTGCTTGCCGAAATCGGCGTGCTCTTCCTGCTCTTCTCCGTCGGCATCGAGTTCCCGCCGGCCGAATTCGCTCGGATGGGACGGGGCATCCTGATCGGCGGCACCCTTCAGATGACGCTCGTCGCGGTGCCTCTGATCGTTTCCTGTTGGCTTTTCGGCATGAGCTGGAAGGGGGCCCTTCTCGCGGGCACCGCCGGCGCGCTCAGTTCCACCGTGCTCGTCTTCAAGGCCCTCGCCGAGAACGGCCAAACCGCCACCGAACACGGCCGACGCGCCTTGAGCGTCCTCCTCTTCCAAGACGCGGCCCTCGTGCCCATGCTCATGATCGTGCCCATGCTCACGGGACGCGACGGGTCCCTCGGCCCACTCGACTTCCTCTTCCTGGGCGGCAAGGCGCTCGCTTTCCTGGCCTTGGTCGCGCTGGTACGGTTCGTCGTCTCGCGTTGGTTCGTCCCCTGGCTGGCCGACTTGCGCAGTGTCGAATTGGTCCTTCTCTTTGCCGTGACCCTGCTGGGTGGGATCGGCCTGGCCTCCACGAAGCTCGGCCTTTCACCCGCGATTGGCGCCTTCGCGACGGGCCTCATCCTCAGCGGCCAGCGTTTAAGCAAGCCGATCGACACGATCCTGCTCCCCTTTCGCGAGGTCTTCAGCGCGGTCTTCTTCGTTTCGCTGGGTATGCTCCTCCGACCGCTCGCGTTCATCGAGGGACCGTTCCTCTTGATCGCCGGCGTGGCGGGAATGATCGCACTGAAGGCCCTGGCCGCATGCGTGGCGCTTCGGGTCATCGGCCTGGGCTGGCGGCCCGCCTTGGGCATGGGTTTGGGACTGGCCCAACTCGGCGAGTTCTCGTTCTTGCTCGTTTCCGACGGCGTGGCCGCCGGCCTTGTCTCGGCGAACGATTACAACCGAATGCTCTTCGTGGCCCTCGGGACGTTGATCTTGACGCCCCCCGCGATCCGTTTGGGTCTGCGATGGGCGGAAACGCCCGGTCAAGAGACGGCGGCGACGATTGGTCCATCTCCTTCACCCTTGCGACGCGCTCTGGTGATCGGCGTCGGGCCCGTGGGCCGCCGGGTCGCCACGACCTTGGAGACCCTCGGTGTCGAGGTTTGTCCGATCGACCTCAGCCCAGTCAACCTGTACGTCTTCGCCCAGCAGGGCTTCGCGACGATCGTCGGCGATGCGCGCGAACCGGAAGTGCTCGCGCGGGCGGGCGGTCGTTCGTGCGGCCTGCTGGTCGTTTGCGTGCCCGACGACGACGTGGCCAAGCAAGTAGTGCGGACGAGTCGGGTTGAGTGTCCCGGGGCGAAAATCGCAGTGCGTTGCCGGTTCGAGTCGCAGGTCTCGCCCCTTCTTGCCGCTGGGGCCACGGCCGTGGTGAGTGAGGAGGCGGAAGCGTCGGGGCGATTAAGCCGGATTTGCGAGTCCCTGATCGGCCCGGCGGAAACGCCCAAGGCCGATCATTGTTTCACAATGCCGAGTGAGAGCAAGAGTGACCTGACCTG
>CALLYK010000035.1 GCA_937858365.1 uncultured Isosphaeraceae bacterium
CGGGAGACGCTGGGGTGACGGTCCCGGCAAACGGTGCTTTCGTGCTGGGTCCCCCACAGTCGGTCGCGACGATGTCGGACGGTTCCAGCCAGACCATCGCCGGGTCGGAACAGCTTCTCGGCACGGCGGCCGGCGGGGCGTCCACTCAAACCGGAGTGGCGGGCCTTCCTCCCAACATCCAACGAATGGCCGTGATGACCACGGCCGTCCTTTCCGATGCCGGATGCGCGGCCCCCACCGGTTGGCGGCTTGACAAAGGAAATGGTTGGTGGGACGGTGATTATCGAAGCACCTTGTATAATCACTATCTCACGCCAAATATGAAGAGGCCGGATTGCTGGCCCAACAGTCCGCCCCACAATCCCGCCTGGAAGGCCGCGCGCAGCAATCATCCGGGCGGCGTGAACGGGCTCTTTTGCGACGGCCACGTGCAGTTCGTGAAAGACTCGGTCTCGCTCGTCACTTGGCGAGCCGTCTCCACCCGCGCGAGCGGCGAGGTCGTTTCTTCGGACGCGTTCTGATCGTCGGGAACTCCGAGTCCGTTCCTTGAGACGCCGACCGGGGGCGCCGTGGCCCCCGGTCTGTTTTACGATCCAGAAGCCGTCTCAAAATCGAGGCGGGCGCTTCGGTAGCCATCGGGGCCGGTCCCCTTTGGAAACCGCATCTCTTGAGGGAAACACCATGCGCAATCCCCTGTTCTGGCTGTTCTCACTGGCCTTCGTCGCCCTTCTGGGCTTGTTTCTTTGGGCCCGCCACGAGCGTGAGCTTGGCGAGTCCCTCCCGTTCGAGGCCGCAAGCGATACCATCGAGGGGCCGCCCTCGCATCGAGTCACCTCGGAAATGTGGTCTGCCGTCGAGAAAGTCCAAGGCCTGCCTTCCCCGGTGTTCCGCGCGCGCGATGGGGAAGGACGAACGCATGAACTCGACGGCCCCACATACGAAGGGGCACCCGTCTTGATCGTCTTTATCAAGGATGGTTGCCCCTGCAGTTCCGCGGCCCAGCCCTTTCTCAACCAACTCGCGCGCCGGTACATGCCCGAGGTCCGGTTCTTGGGCGTCATCGACGTCGGTGAGCAAAGGGCACGTGCCTGGGGCCTTGAGCACGCCGCTCCGTTCCCGATCCTGACCGACCCCGACCACACCATCATTCGCTCCTTCGGTGTGACCAACTCCGCTTTCGTGGCGTTGCTGGGGCCCTCTCACCAAGTCGAGAAGCTGTGGCCTGGAACATCGATAGACATGTTCACGGAACTCAATGAGGGTCTTGCTCGCCTGGTGTCGCGACCTGCCCTCAAGTTCGACACGACCGGGGCGAGCGAGGCGCTCTATTCAGGTTGTCCTTACAATTTGTGAGCGGGGGTCACGGGAGAACAACACGAGGGTCTCTGGAGGAGTCGCACCCCGTGGACGGAACTGGGCGAGCGCCGCTTTCCATGAGGCCCGTCGCGTTTGAATCGGACCCGTGATGCGCTGTCCGCGTCCAGCGGGCGGAACGAGGTCCGCCCGCAGGCCGGCGGCCGGTCGCGACCCGGGGGCCGTCAACCGCCCCAGATGTGCGTGAAGAAGGAGTGGAAGGGGAATGGTCCAGGCCCCGGGGCGATCGGGTCGAGGTCGTAGATTGGCACGTAGGACCCCTTCGTGTAGTACATGCCGACGGGTCGCCAGGGATGGATGAAGTTGTCGTAGAGGCGGACCAGGTCGCTCCGGGCCGGCTCGCATTCCGGGCCAATCGTCCCGGCGCCTGGCGACCCTCGGAAAAAGGGGTACACGGACTCGGTGCAACGATGGGCATACTTGAGGCCGTAAAGGCCGCCGTGCCGGCAGTCGTTGGGGTGGCTAATGTCGGGGCTGTCGGCCCAACGGGTGTCGAACCAGTCGTCGCGTTTGTGGTCGTGCGGCAAGGTCCGCTTCACGAGGGGCTGAAAACGGGTCATCAGACCGCTGCGCTGTTCCACGTCGCGGACGCGTGGGGCCGGCAACTGGGCCCACGCCGACACGGTCGAGCCCAGGGACGCGACTGTCACGAGTAGGGCAGGCATGATGGTTCGCGAGGTCCGCATCCGAGCGCTCCTGTCGGTAGGGGGACAAACCCATCGGAGTGAATGAGTCGAGGCCCCACCGAACCCCCAGTCCCAAGACAGAGGTCCGACAAGGCCCGGCTCGCTGGGGGGGCCGGCGTCCCTGCCGGCCACCCCGTATGTCATGGTCGTGCCTTCGCGAGCGATCAATAGTCAGGCTGAACGCCGTTGCCCAAGGGCGGGAAGGCGAAGAAGTCGCGCGGCGACCGCGTGGGCACGACGTAGGGCACGTAGCCGGGCGTGATGGGCACCGGTCCGCCCGCGCCGACGAAGTACTTCACGTCGCCGATGTGGAGGGCCCGCATCACCATGCCGGCCGGCGCTCCAAGGGCCGCCTTGCACTTGGACGCGAAGCCCATGCAAAGCCCGCAGCCCTTGCCGCCGCAGCCCAAGCAGTGCAGCCCCTTGAAGCCGCAAAGCCCACAGCCCTTGCCGCCGCAACTCATGCATGAGGAGACCATGCCGGGGTCGCCGCAGCCGATCCCTCCCTTGTTCGCGCAGCCGAAGCCGCCCTTGGTGGGATAAGGTCCGCAGCCGGGGGCAACCTGAGGCGAGGCCGCGGGCAAGTGGGGGTCATTGCAAGAGATCAAGCCGCAGCCAGACGTCTTGATAATCGACCCATGTCCCGCGCAGAGGCCGCACGAGTTGTCACCGCAACCCTTGCCGATCATCCCAAGACCGTGGCAGGAACCACAGCCCTTGCCCAGGCACTTGCCGCAGAGCATGTGGGCCATGCCGGCCGCCTTGTGGAAGGGGCTCGCGGCCAGTCCCGCGGCCTTCGCGAGCGGCCCGAGCGGGTCTTTCGCGTAGTGGCCGTAGGGGACGGGCGGGGCCATGAACGGGCCGCCCGTGTTCAGGTCGACCGCGGGGACCGACCGCGGGATCGTGTGGAAGTTCCCGAAAATGTCCGAGGCGCGGGCCGTCGAGACGCCCAGCATCGCGACGAGGCCCACGGCCAGCATCCCACGGGCGCCACTCCTCCAAAGTCCGGATCGCATGATCACTCCCTTGATTCGTGCGGTGTGTCCCTCCTGGAGCGTCAGGTACGGAAGTCAGCGGTCGCCCCGCGACTCCGCCGCGGTCCGTCGCCAAGTCACCAAAAGTGCCGCGACTCGCGGGCCCTCGTGGGCCGTCCGCTTCACGCAGACTTCCCCGAGTGCCTGTGTCACGTCGAATACCATCGGATCGACACGCCCCGACACTGGAGGCATTTCGCGCAAACGAACCGAGCGGTCCCCGTCATGGTGACGAGGACCGCTCGGTTGGCTCTTTTCGACGAGTTCCGGCGGGGCCTTAGCGACCTGTGACCATCCATTGGGGGAGCGAGTCGGCCGAAGGAGGCGCGCCGTAGGCTTCGCGGGCGTGTTGCGTGCTCCGGCGGAAATCGCGCTGGGCCGCCATTCTCTGCCACCAGTTCAGGCCCAACATGCTGGCCATCATGTTCCGGTCGTTCGTCTTCGGACCGGCGAGCAGACTGGACTCCGGTCCCCAAGATGCGGGTACGGGAGAATGGGCCGCCGGCATGCCGGTCACGGCGTACCCGGGGGCCATCCCGGCGCCCGTCGGGTTCGCGGGCATCCCCATACCCGTCCGGTAGTTCGTCCGCATGACGCCGACGGGGGTCGGGTCATAAGGAGAGGTCGGCTCGCTGGTCATCGCATAACCAGGGCCGTATTCGGCCCCGGCCATTTGCGGGGCGTATCCGGGGGCGGCTGGGGCATAGCCTGGGGGAGGGTTCTGGCCCGGCCAGACGCCTGTTTGCTTGTATTTCTTGTAGCAATCGGCGCAAAGTCGGGGAGGTCGGAAGCCATTGGGCATTTGGGTTGGCTGGACGACATAGCCCTTGTTGCAGTCCTTGCAGTCGCTGGACTGGGCCAGGGCCACCGCGGGGGCGGCCATCGCCAGCCCGAAAAGGGCCAGGACAAGGCGGCGCATGGGAACTCCTTTCCCTGGGACCCGGGGGGACCTCGGGTCGATTGACTCGCGTCCATGCCGTGCCGCGGACGCCTCCGGCGCCCGGTCGGGAGCCATCCCGGGAAAGCACGACTAGCCGGGGCGACCGTTGATCGACCGGCTCACCCCTTCAGATCGGCCGGGCGACTCAGTATCCTTGCGAAAAACCATCACGACCGCTCCCTTCGTGTCAAGCCTCGCGACCATACCTCCCGTCAACGCCCAAGGCCCACGCTCATGCGACTCTACTTCGCTGGACCGTTGTTCACCCAGGCGGAACGCGCCTGGAACCGCCAAGTCGCCGCCGCCTTGGAAGCGGCCGGCCACAATGTCTTTCTACCCCAAACGGCCGTCCAGGGCTTGGAGACGCTCAAGGCCGAGACGATCTTCCGCCTCGATGTTGAGGCGGTGGTGGCTTCGGAAGCATTGATCGCCGTGCTGGATGGGGCCGACGCGGATAGCGGCACCTGCTTCGAGTGCGGTATCGCCTTCGCGCGCGGAGTGCCGATCGTCGCCATCCGGACCGACTTCCGAGCGGGGGGCGACGCTTTGCCTGGTCAGACGCTGGCGTCGGTCAACCTGATGCTCTCCCAAGCGGCGACGCGGGTCCTGCACGTGCCCGACCCGGGCTTCGGTCCCGAAGCGGTGGCCGCCGCGCTGATCGAGGCGCTCGCGAACCTGCCGTCGCCACCCAAGGCGCCGGGAGGGGACTGCCGAGCGAAAAGAGATTGAAATCCACTCAAATTACGCATACCATGTATGTTTAATATGCATCATTTTTGTGTCTCATGGAATAATTTAATAATTATTTATATGAATATTTCTATAATTATCTTATTATCCTTGCTCCCCTCATCGGCGAACGTGGAAGACGATCCGCGTCCTCTTCTCCTGGCCCACTACATGCCCTGGTACGAATCCAAGGCCGTGAGCGGCTCTTGGGGCTGGCATTGGACCATGAACAAGTTCGACCCGGATCGCTCGCGACCGGATGGCCGCCGCGAAGTCGCGTCTCACTTGTACCCTCTCATCGGCCCTTACGATTCCGCCGACCCTGCCGTCCTGGAGTACCATGCGCTTCTTATGAAAGTCGCCGGTATCGATGGCGTCATCGTGGATTGGTATGGCGCCGCCGACTTCAACGACTACGCCCGGATCGATCGGCGGACCACGCGTCTCTTCGACGCGATGAAGCGACATCATCTCAAGTTCGCCATCTGTTACGAAGACCGTTCTATCAGGGCCAGGGTCGAGAAAGGACATATCCAGGCGGAAGCGGCGGTGGAGGAAGCGAGCAAGGACTTGCGCGCCTGCGTTAAACGTTGGTTCTCGGACCCGGCGTACGTCCACTGGGAGGGAAGGCCCTTGTGGTTGGTTTTCGGTCCCGAGTACTTGAAAGAAGAGCAATGGAAGGCCGTCTTTGCCGAGAGGCGGCCGGCCCCCGCGTTCGTGACCCTTCATGAACGCCGGGCCCCCGCCCTGGGCGCCTTCTCATGGCCCCCCATGTGGGCCTCGAAAAATGGTGCCCTTGAGAACAAGGCACTCGACGAATACCTCGATCGGTTCGCCAGGCAGGAGGGCCTGAAGATCGGCGCGGCCTTCCCTGGGTTTCATGACATCTATCAGGAAGCGGGCGTCCAGCCGAGCCACGGATTTCTTGACGCTTCAAACGGCGAAACGTTCCGAAAGACGC
>CALLYK010000036.1 GCA_937858365.1 uncultured Isosphaeraceae bacterium
GGTGCGAGGACAGTTGAAGTACGGCGTCGATGTGATCAAGGTCCACGCCAGCGGCGGCGTCCTCTCCATCGGCGACGCCCCGGGCGCTCCGCAGTTCAGTGTCGACGAGCTGAAGGCCCTCGTGGCCGAGGCCCACGCGGCGGGACGAAAAGTGGCCGCCCACGCCCATGGTGCGCAGGGGATCAAGAACGCCGTGGAAGCGGGCGTCGATTCCATCGAACACGGCAGCCTGATCGACGACGAGGGTATCCGCATGATGGTCCAACGCGGGACCTGGCTCGTTTCGGACATCTACAACGACGACTATCTCGTCGGCAAGGCGAAAGAGATCGGCCTTCCGGACGAACTCCTCGAAAAAGAGAAAGCACTCGGTCAGCTCCAGCGCGATAACTTCGCCAAGTGCGTGAAAGCGGGTGTCAAGATCGCCTTCGGCACAGACGCCGGGGTTTACCCGCACGGCGACAACGCCCGTCAGTTCGCCTACATGGTCAAGTACGGCCTGACCCCCGCCCAGGCGATCCGATCAGCAACAAGCGACGCGGCCAAGCTCCTGGGCCGCGAGGCCGATGTCGGTCGTATCGCCTCGGGCCTTTTCGCCGACCTCATCGCCGTACCGGGCGACCCCCTCGCCAACATCACGACCCTGGAAAAAGTCCCCTTCGTGATGAAGGGAGGGGTCGTCATCCGTGACTAGTTCCCGGTGTTTGGTCCTGGGTCGTTTGTCATCGGAATTTCGGTCGCTCGCCACTTCGAGGGCATGCGGAGGAGTTTCGGACTCATCCGCTCCCCCGACCCATGACTAATGACTGATCTTCAATGACCAGTCCTTGAGCACGCCGATAATCGCTGGATTGAAGGTGGCGGGGACGTTTCCGGCTTGGATGGCTTCCTTGCCAGTCTTGTGACGGCCGAAGCCGTGGTCGCTTTCGGGGACCAGTTGGAAGCGGCCTTTGCCTGGGGACCGGGCATCGATGTACGCCGCCAGGTCTTCGTGGTCTTGGCGCGAGGTGACGATCTCAGCCTCGCCCCAGAGTGCCAAGACATGGGCGTTCACCTTGCTCCAAGCCTCGGCGACATTCACATCGGCCAATTGATGGAAGAACGTGTGATGTCGCCCAAAAACCAGGTCGCCGTTCACTCCCATTTCCGCCACTGCGGCGGCCAACTCGGGTCGGTCGGCCGTGATTTCGGTCGGGATTCGTTTGTTGACCAGAAACTCGTGATGGAATCGTTCAAGCAAGCGTGAGCCCCGATCGATCACGGCTAGGTCCACCCCGGCGAGTTGCCTCTGTCTGCGGTCGTTTTCCAACAAATACTCAAACCAGTTCTTCAGGGAGATGCCGTAAACGGCGATCCCGCGCACGGGGTCTTCTTGGGCGACCAGCGGCGCCATGATGCCGCCCATGCTGTGCCCGAACAGGATGATTCGCTCCGGATCAACGTCGGAACGGGCCCTCAGGGCCTTCAACGCGTTTTGATAACCGTCTCGCTCACCGTGGAAATCAAGTTGGGTGGCTTCTCCTTCACTGTCGCCGCAGCCGGCCTTGTCCACCCTCGTCACGACAAAACCGGCTTCGGCCATGGCCGCCGCGATCGTCCGGTAAACCGCCATACCCACGGGTTGATCGATGGGCAGGTTGGGCGGCATGTTGTCCAAGGTCACCGCGCTCAAACCCTGCATGATCAGCACGGCCGGCGCCCTACTTCCTTGAATCGCCTTGGGGACGAGCGTGATCGTCCTCAGGCGTCCGGCCTTGCTGGTCACGTCCCCATATTCGACCTTGTATGCGTCGGTCTCCTCCTCGCGGGGCCACTGGACCAGGGGGAAGGCGAGTTGGACCTTCTCACCCTCGCGTTCCGCTTCGAACGCGACCTTCGTCCCTGTCCGAGCGGTCTTGAGTGATCGGATGAATTGAGGAAGGGAACCAATGGGATTGCCGTCTCGGGCCTTCAACACGTCGCCACGTTTCAGACCGCCGGCCTCCGCCGACGATCTTGGAAAGACGTCCCGAACACGGATCCCTCCGTCCACCGCTTCCAAGGACGCCCCCAACCAGGCCCGTCTGGGAAGGTCGCCGTCTCCTGGGGCGGCTAGGGCCTGAGTACTCAACAAGGCGAGGGGCAGGGCGATGCGCAGGGCGCGAATCATGGCGAGTTCCTCTTAGGTTATGTGTTCCCGGACCAAACCGCCCATTTCTTGGACGTTTGTGACCGAGGACCGGGAATTCCGTGCGTTTTCGCGGCTTGTCGAGGACTTACGGTCCACGTTCGATCAGGTCGATGTCCCGAACCTCGATCATTCGGAGGTTCAACTCCTGTCGGTAGTGGACCTCGCCCACGAGACCAACACGCGTCCCCAAGAGGCCCGAGATGCTGAGTGTGGGCGGTATGGCGACGTAAGCGGAGAAGCGGCCGTCTTGCCCAATCAAGACGTAGAGGCGGCTACCTTCCAAGGTCTCCGTTGAACGCTGCAAGATGCCCACGGCGGCGTATTCTCGACGTTTGCCCCCGGTCTGATCGTCGAGCTTCTTGCGGGCCTGGCTCAAGTCCTGGTCTCGGGCCCGACTCGCCCGGAGCCTGGATTGAAACTCACCGGCGACGGCGGCAACCTCGCGCTGAAGGTCCACGCGCCTCAGGCGTTCGGCAACGAGGGACCGCTCAGCGTCGTCTTCCACTCGAGCCAAGAGGTCTTCATACCCTTTGCGCACAACAACGAGGTCCCATTGGTCTACCGGCCCAGACACGGCGACGCGATGGCGCGCGTCCAGGGTCGCCAACTCGTTGCGAAACCAGGAAGGTCCCGGTTTGGTCCCGGCCGAGTCGGCACGTACGGAACGCCCGCTTCGAGCGCCGACGATCTCGACCCCGTCGGCGAGCAGATAGCGGACCTCCTCGCGGACCGGCTCAATCGCCAACCACCGGCGGCGCGAGTCACCCGAGCCCAGGACCAGAGGTGGGCGATCCAAGAGGACCACCTCCGCACTGCGCGGCAAGGTCGTGAGCACGGCGCCCGGCAAGCGGGCC
The DNA here is from genome assembly GCA_937858365.1 of uncultured Isosphaeraceae bacterium. Lineage (GTDB taxonomy): Bacteria > Planctomycetota > Planctomycetia > Isosphaerales > Isosphaeraceae > CALLYK01. The sequence continues at coordinate 3,025 of CALLYK010000036.1, forward strand.
CCGGGACGACCCGAGCGAACTTGGGCCTGGTCCTCCTCCACACGAGCGAGCCCGTCGTCCAACTTCACCAGCGACCGGTCATCGACCCAGGAGAACGACCCAGGAGGCGGACTGATCGCGAGCCATCCTCCAGGCTCTTCGCGTCGAACCGAGACGCGTTCGCCGCGTTTGAGTCGAGCGGTCGGCACACCCCCAGGGTCGGGCGCGTCGAAGACCTCGACCATGTCCTCCACCACCAAAGCGGCGCGAGAAGAGGACGGCCCCTGCACGAACAACAGCAATGCGAGCGCGCACGCGATCAATGCGTTTCCCTCGGGCTTGGTGCGAACGAGGTGGGGTACACCAACGACAGGATTTCGTCAAGCCAAATCCGGGTGTCCAACCACTTGCCGACTTGGAGCCCCGCGCACTTTCTGTCAAACTGAGACCAACGCCCACGAAAGAACTCGCTTGCGGGGACGGTCCCATGTTCGGTCACTTCCTGGCCTCCTCTCTGATCTGCCTGGCCTCGTTCGCGGTGATCGGGACCGATGACGACACACCAGCCCCCCCGGAGTCTTTCTCGCAGGCCCAACGTGAGCATTGGTCGTTTCAACCTGTGCTTCGTCCGGACATTCCCAACACGCGAGAGCGCGATTGGTCCCGCAATCCGATCGACTTGTTCATCTTGGCGAACCTGGAAACACTGGACATCACGCCTTCGCCGGAGGCCGACCGCATCGCCTTGATCCGGCGCGTCACGTACGACCTGATCGGTCTGCCGCCGACCCCCGAGGAAGTCGCCGAGTTCGTTCATGACAATCGTCCCGACGCCTACGAACGCCTGGTCGATCGCCTCCTGGCTTCGCCACAACACGGGGTGCGCTGGGCCCAACACTGGCTCGACCTGGCCCACTACGCCGACACGAACGGCTTCGAGTTGGACGCCGAGCGTCCCGACGCCTGGCGCTATCGCGATTGGCTCGTCAAGGCGCTCAACGACGACATGCCCTATGATCGTTTCCTGGCCTTGCAAATCGCTGGAGACGAAGTGGGGCCCGGCGACCACGCCGCCTTGATCGCGTCCGGTTTCGCGCGCAGCGGACCGCGCGAGGTCGTCGCGGGGAACATCGACCCGAAGGTGCGCCGACAGAACGAATTGACGGAAGTGACCGGCACGGTGGGCTCGGTCTTTCTCGGCCTAACGCTCGCCTGCGCACGTTGCCACGACCATAAGTTCGACCCGATCCCCACGACCGATTACTACCGCCTTCAGTCCTTCTTCGCGGCGGCGCAGTACGTCGAAGTGCCCATCGCCACCCAGGAGGAAGAGGAAGCCCACAACAAGGAGAAGAAGGCCGTTGAGGCCAAGATGGCGCCATTCAAGAAACAACTCGGTGAGCTTGAGGCTCCGTACCGCAAGACCTTGAAGGCCGAGAAAGAGAGGTTGCTCACGGAAGTTGAACGCGAGGTCCTCAAGATCTCGGCGAAAGACCGCTCACCCGCGCAGCGGAAGATCGCGGAAGGGGCCGCCACACATCTGATGGTCCGCTGGGAAGAGGTTGCCGAGGCGGTCGCGCATGATCCCGAGGTCCAGGCAGAGCGAGAGCGTTTGAAAAGGGCGATCTTCGAAATCGAAAGGACGTTGCCGCGGCCGCCCGCGAAGGCGATGGCCCTGGCGGACCGCGATCGCCAGGCCCCCAAGACGTTCGTCTTCCGGCGCGGCGAGATCAAGAACGTCGGGCCCCTCGTGGCCCCTCGCCCACCGGGCATCTTGCTGATGGAAGGGGCCTTCTGCGCCGATTCGATCCAGCCCACCGAGCAGACGACCGGAAGGAGAAAGGCGCTCGCCGAGTGGTTGACTCGGCCCGACCACCCACTGACCGCGCGCGTCCTTGTGAATCGGGTTTGGCAGCACCATTTCGGCCGCGGCATCGTGGCCACACCCAGCGACTTCGGTGTCCGCGGCGAGCTCCCCAGCCACCCCGAATTGCTCGATTGGCTGGCCCGCGAGTTCGTCGATTCGGGGTGGAAGCTGAAGGCCCTTCATCGTTTGGTGGTCACGTCTGCGACCTACCGACAAGCCTCGAACACCAAACACGGCACGCATGCCGACC
>CALLYK010000037.1 GCA_937858365.1 uncultured Isosphaeraceae bacterium
CACCACGGGGGGCGTCATGGGCAAGATGATCGACGCCCAGTCCATCGTGGTGGCCGCGGCGGCCACCGGCGAGGGAGGCAAGGAAGGAGACATCCTCCGCACTGTCCTTTGGCACAGTATCGTGCTCGCGCTCCTTGTCGGCCTGATCGTCTGGGTCTACGCGATCGTGCTCCCCGGGTGGGTGCCCTCCTCCCTTCTCTAAACGGCGGGCCACTCGCTCCTGGCATCCGACCCACCCGCCCGCTAGACTCCAGGGACATTTCCTCGCCCTCCTTTTCGCACATCCCCAAGGACCGTCCCCATGTCGGACCGTTACCCTTGCGGCTCCTTGCGACGTCGCGCCTTCCTCGCCGGCGCCGCCGCCGTGCCCATCCTGGCCGGCCTCCGCGTTTCCGCCCAAGACCCCAAAGGCGCCGCCGCCGACCCGGCCGTCATTCACGAGAAGTTGGGGGTCCCCGGTCCCTTCCCGGGCCGTGTCGTCGAGGCCCGCAACCCGGCCATGATCCGCGACGGTGTGAAAGACCGAGCGGCCATCAAGGCCACACTCGATCGCGGCCTTCGCGAACTCACCGGGGCCGACCACGCCGTCGAAGCCTGGCGCGACTTCTTCGAACCCGGCGACGTCGTCGCGATCAAGATGAACCCCGTCGGCAACCCCCTCGCCAACAGTTCCGCGGAATTGATGCTCGAAGTCATCGACGGCCTCAAATCGGCGGGTGTCAAAACGAAAGACATGTTCGTTTTCGAACGTTACAAGGAGGAATTCGTCGGCGCCAAGATACACGAGGCCGTGCCCGACGGCGTGCGTTGGGGCGGCTTGACGCCGGAGAACGACCCGAGCCAACTGCAACTCACCTGGCCGGGCGACGACCCGATCGCCGGTTATGACCGCGACGAGTTCGTCACCATGAACATCGTCCACCGCGGCAACGACCCCAAGGACGACCGCAACTTCCGCTCGCACCTGGGGCTCTTGATCACGAAGCGGGTGAACAAGGTGGTCTTGCTGCCCGTGCTCAAAGACCACGGCTCGGCCGGGGTGACCGGGTCCCTCAAGAACATGAGCCACGGCCTCGTCAACAACGTGGCCCGCTCGCACTCGAGCCCCGACACGAACGTTTGCAACCAGTTCATCCCCGAGGTCGTCAGCCACCCGATCATTCGCAAGAAGTGCGTCTTGCAGATCATGGACGGGATCAAGGGGGTCTATCAGGGGGGCCCCTTCGCCCGCGCGGAAAACCCCCAGTGGACCTGGGAGTACAACGCCCTCTTCCTGGCGACCGACCCAGTGGCGATGGACCATGTGGAGTGGGACATCATCGACGCCAAGCGGAAAGAGATGGGTCTGGCCCCCGTCGGTGCGGTCGGCAGACTGGCCGTCGACGCCGACCGCGAAGGGTTCGACGTCCGCCAACCCCAACACATCTCCCTGGCGGGGAACCTCGGCCTGGGTTACTTCGACAAGAAGTCGCCGCGCGGGCGCAAGTTCTCGATCGACCACCGGGTCGTCACCGTGGCCTGACCGCGAGGGGAGGGACCCGCCCAAGGTCAGCGCGTACCGATCAACCGGATTGCCAAAGAGCGTGAACGAAAGATCATCGTCTACGATGACGTTTTCGCATTCTTTCCTCCTTCTTTTGCCGTCCGATCGCCTTCAACTCGGTCCAGACCTCGTCCGGTTTGGGCTTCCAGGCGTCGTCGTCGAGCAAGTTCATCGGCCCGACCTTCGTGAGACGGACGTTTTGTCCCGATTGTGGGACTTGCGACGGCTGGGACATAATCGGCGACCCCGTCCCGTGAGCGGGTTTTGTCGATGAGGATGTTGTCGCAACTCCGACCGTTTCAGAGTCTTGCGTCTTCAAAACGGGTCCGTTTTCCGTTTTCGGGCCGGCCTTGGCCTGGAAGACTGACAAGGACCGCCGCATGAGGCCCTCCAGTTCTTTCTTCGTCTTGGCCAAGTCGGCCGCCGCCGCTCGTTCGCGTTGGCGGGTCGCTCGGAGTCGATCGTTCTTGTACTTGTCCAGGACGGAGAACCACGATTTCATTTGCCGGACGGCCTTGTCTGTTTCAGCGTTCAGGCGCCGGCCGGTTGGGGTGTCGTCGGCGTGGGCCCGGTTGAGCGCCGCTTCGAGGGCCTTGTTCTCCACCTCGCCGACTTCTTCCGTCTTCTCCTCGTAATACGCGACTTTGTCTTCCATCAGGTCGATCCAGGCCTGACGATCTTCGGGCGAGAGCACGCCCCCGAGCTCCGACCGCAGGGCCTCCCAGGCGGGGCCGTAGTCGTTGGCGTTGGCTTGCAAGCCGAGAAGA
>CALLYK010000038.1 GCA_937858365.1 uncultured Isosphaeraceae bacterium
CACGCAGCCCTACCGGCCCCCGACCTATGCGCCGGGCGTGAACGTGCTGCCGCCCACTGTCACGACGACACCGGGCACCCCCTCCTACCGCCCTCCGACCTATGCGCCGGGCGTGAACGTGCTGCCGCCCGCCGTCACGACGACACCGGGCACCCCCTCCTATCGGCCGGCGCCGACGTATCCGGGGGTGAACGTTTTGCCGCCCGCGATCACAAGGTATCCGGCGACCGGCGCTCGCCCACCGGTCGTCACCGCGACCGCGCCACCACCGAACCGACCTTCGGGGGCACATGTGGTCCTACGTCCCATCCAACCTTCGAGCAACAAGCTGAACAAGCACTTCGCCAAGGCCGGTCCGCTCACTCGGAAGAACGTGGCCGACCGGGCCAACAAGGCCATCCTGGACCGGGCGAGCCAACTCGCGAAGACGGCCGCCAAAGCGGGTCTCTGCCCGGGTAAGGTCGCCGCCAAGACCGCACTTCTCGCCCCCCTCCCACAGAGCGGGTCGCTCCTCCTCACGCACTTGGTCGATGTCCATCTCGGCCTCGAAGCGGGGCTGCCGATGCTCGGCTGCGGTGGATGCTCGTGCGGCCATTTCGCCTGCTGCGGGGCCACCGATTGCGCCTGCCAGACCCAGGCCGACCACATGTTGGGGTGCACGAGCTGCGTCGGCGGGTCGATCTTCGACGACCTGGTTAAGAACAACTTCCTCACCCCCGCCGACAAGAAGGACTTCGAGGACAAGTTTAACTCGGGGGACCCGGACGCCCTGAAGAACTGGCTCAAGAGCAAGGGCGTCCCCGACACCCTCAATGACGTCTACCAGAAGCAGATCGAGCTCGCGGGGATCGGCCAGAAGTTCAACCAGGCCGCCAAGAACGGGGCGAGCGCGGGGGACCTCGAGCAGATCAAGAACGAATTCGACGCCGCCTCGAAGAGCTACCAGGACGCGGTGATGGCCGCCTACAAGGATTCGCAGCCGATCGACCCGACGCACTGGCTCGGCAAGATGGAGGACATGTCTGGTCAGATGGCGACGCTGGAAAACTACGCCAAAGTTCGGGACCAGGCGACGCAGCCTTTCACCCCCTTTCCAGGGTTCGGCCTTGGCTGGACGGGCGGGCCAATGCTGATTTGGGGCGACCCAATGCTGCCGCTCGGGGTCTTCACGCAAGTCGGGCCGGGCGTCCTGGCGATGGGCGTGGCTGGACCGGTCGACCCCTGGGTCCAGGTCGGCACGCCTTATGACTTCGGTTACCCGCTCATCCCCAACGTGGTCCCCGTGCCTGCGGCGACAACGACCGTGGTACGCTCGCCGGACCAGGTCTTGATCGTGAACCCGGCGAGCAACGGCGTCCCGGTGAACTTCCTCATCGGCCAGACGCCCTACACGCTGGACTCGGGGCGGGCCCTGCCCCTGTCGGGGCAGGCTTCGTGGACGATCTCCTACGATCGAGGCAACCAAACGGGCCAGACCCGGTACACACTGGGCCCAGGCACCTATGCTTTCCAGGCCTCGAGCGCGGGGTGGCAACTGTCGGGCAAGACCTACAAAGCGACCCTCGACAACTCGGCGAACGCCGAGTCCTTCCAGTTCGTCCTGGACGACCAGACCGGGACGGTCCCGGCGCGCCAGACCGCCGAGATCCAGAGCAAGCTGCCGATCCTCCTCACGTTCGACCGAGGCGACGGTCGCGAGACGGCACGCCGTGAGCTGATAGAGGGGACCTACGCGATCGGCATCGACCCCCAAACAGGCCTTCTCGACCTTTTCCCGGGCCCCGCGCCCTTCCGGACACCATCGACCGAACCGGCGCCTCTGTCCGTGGCGCCGACGACCGACCCGGTCGTCCAGCAACTTCCCTGAAACGAAGACCCATCCCCGGCGGCGTTCCCCCCCCCTTTGGCGCCGCCGAGTGCGACCTTTCATCCTCAACGCACGTTTCTTCCCCTCCTCGACACGGGCCCCATCTAGGGCCCGATGGTGCGCTCGACGCGATTCAATCCACAAGTCAACGGTCTATGAGTTGGCAAGTCCTCGTCTTCCTCGAAATGAGCGTGACCCGCGCGCCGGCGAGAGCATTTCACGATTGGGTCCTCCCGTCTTTCGTAGGAAGGTCCCTCGGAAATGCCACGAGGTCTTCGTGCCCCAACCAGGCGAAGTCCCATCGCCGATTCGACCGCCTCGCGTGGTCAACTCAATCGTGGACCGCTCTCGAGTCCTCGCCAAGTTGTCTCGTTGAGAGGTTGCGCAGGGTCTCGCGGTCGCCTTTTGGCTTGGCGCCGAGGTCAACGATCATCTCGACGATGCGCCCCGACGGCCGCGGTCACTCAATTGACGACCGAGACGGCCTCTCGCGTGGCATTCCACGGCGACATGGCAGGGCCCCTTGACGAACCAGATCGTGACAGAAGCTCGTTCTGAGACATCAAATCATTTATGAAACAAATCGTTTTTTCAATAACTACAAATTCCTAGTTGCTGACACACACAGTTCGGCCCATGGCTACCAATTGGCGAGACGCCCTCAACGGGCTTCGCTTCAAGGTGATCATGTTCGCAGGACGATCTTCCGCGTCCCCGGACGCGCGGCGTGGGCGAACGCCTCTTCGGCCTTTTGCAACGGATAGACCTTCTCGATGAGCGGGGAGACGTCGATCGCCCCCGAGGCGAGGGCGTCAATCGCCGGCCGGAAGGGGCCGCAACGCGAGCCGACCACCTGGAACTCGTCGATCACGATCGGGGCCAAACTGATGGTGTGCGGACCCGCGACCGTCGTCTTGAGCACGATCGTCCCGCGTGTGGCGACCAGTCTCATCGCGGTCTCCAGGCCCGAAACGGAGCCGGTCGCGTCCACGACAATCGGGAAGGTCCGCGTCAAAGGACCAACTTCCTCCAGGCGGCACGTCTTGGTCCCTTCGCCCGCCAGGGCCAATTTCTCGTTGTGTTTGCCGACCCAGGTGACGTCGGCCCCTGCCCCTCGGAGCACCCAGGTGCAAAGGGCCCCGAGCTTGCCGTCGCCCAGGACGGCCAGGCGCGTGCCTGGGGCGACCTCCATCTGCTCCAAAATGCGGAAGGCCGCTGCCAAGGGCTCGATGAAAACGGCGCGTTGGTCGTCGATCGTGTCGGGGACCTCGTGCAAGTTCCGCTCGGGGACGCACACGAAGTCAGCCATGGCGCCGTCGTGACCCAGAATTCCCAGGACCGTCCGGTTGGGACAATGCCGTGGATCTCCCGCCTCACACCCCGGACACTCCCCGCAGCCGTTGTTGATCTCGGCCGTGAAGCGCTGGCCCGTCTCTCCAACGCCGACGAATTCGTGTCCCAGGACCCCCTGGAAACCCATGTAGCCCCGAGCGAGTTGGATATCGGTGTCGCAAATCCCGGCCGCCCGGACCCGTAGGCGGACCTCGCCGGGCCGAGGCTCGGGGACGGGAAGGTCCTCGCGGAGGCGGATGGAGGTCCCGTCCGAGTAGACGCCGCGCATGCTCACACCTCGTTCCCGGAAGAAAAACAAAAAAAATTGGACTCCGAACTCCATTTCAGTCGCCAAGTCCAGTTCTGTCAACGGGTTAAAATCTCGGATCGAAGGGCGAGATTCGGGCCCCAAGCTGTCCTATAGAGGACGGTCGAGACCTCGACCTTCCCGTACGGCACCCCCCGCGACACTGGTCCCCCCTCACCACCCGGCCACGGCGGCCTTCACGCAACTTGGGGACCGTTCACGTTTGACTCGAAAGGTCCTTGATGCCCCTGACAGACGTCTCGCGTCCTCATCCAGGCAAAGTCGCCTGGGTCCCGGCTTCGCTGATGATCGTCGCGCATCTGGGGGCCCTCCTGGCTTTCGTGCCGGCCTTCTTTTCGTGGAAGGCGGTGCTGGTGGCGGTCTTCCTGCACTGGCTGACGGGCGGGATTGGCATTTGCATGACGTATCACCGTCTTCTGACGCATCGGAGCTTCGTCTGCCGTCCCAAGTGGCTCGAATACGTGCTGACCGCCATCGGGTGCTGCGCGGTCGAAGGAGGCGCGATCAGTTGGGTGAGCGTCCACCGACGTCATCACGCCCATTCCGACCAGGAGGAGGACCTGCACAGCCCGAACCGTGGTTTCGGTTGGGCCCACATGCTCTGGTGGATCGTCCCCGAGACGCCCCTCAACGCCGACGAGGAAACGACCCAAAAATGGGCCCCCGACCTGTTGTCGGACCCCGTCCACGTGTTTCTGGACCGCTGGAACTTGGTCTTCCCGGCCCTGCTCGCGGTCACCCTCTTCGCGATCGGCGGACTCCCCTGGCTGGTTTGGGGGGGCTTCGTACGGACCGTGGCCGTGCTGCACTCAACTTGGCTGATCAATTCGGCCGCCCACATCTGGGGGTATCGGTCTCACCAAACGCGCGACCGCTCCCGAAACCTCTGGTGGGTCGCCCTGCTGACCTATGGTGAGGGTTGGCATAACAACCATCACGCCTTCCCCACGTCGGCCCGCCACGGTTTGCGCTGGTGGGAAATCGACATGACCCATTGGGCCATCATCGCCATGAGGACCGTGGGGTTGGCCCGCTCCGTGAAACGGCCGCGCATCACGCGGCCCGAACCTGAACCCGTCCGGCCCGAACCCTTTCCCGCCGCGACATGAACCCCACCCTGTTCGAGAGGTGACTGACACGATGTCCACACTATCACAACGCATCCAGACTCGCGGCATCGACTGGGGCATGGTCTTCGGTTTGGCCGTCCTCCATATCGGCGCCTTGTTGGCCTTCGTTCCGGCCTTCTTCTCTTGGGACGGCCTGCTGGTGGGCCTCGTCCTCTTCTGGTTGACCGGCTCCGTCGGCATCAGCATCACGTACCACCGGATGTTGTGTCACGGCAGCTTCAAGGTCCGACCCAGGTGGGTCCAGTACATCATGACGGGCATCTCCGTGATGGCCGCCCAACGCGGGCCGCTCCGCTGGGTCTCCGACCACCGCCGCCACCACGCCCACTCCGACCAGGAAGGCGACCCGCACAGCCCGCGCGACGGCTTCTTCTGGTCCCACGTCTTCTGGCTCGTCCCCACCGACGTGCCCCGAGACGAACTCGACGCCTACTTCCAGCGCTGGTCGCCGGACCTCTATAAAGACCCGATCATGCGTTGGATGGACAAATACGCGCTCGTCTTCCCGTTTGGCGCCGCGGTGGCCCTCTTCTTCCTTGGGCACTACTTCGGCACGAGCGGTATGTCCTGGCTGGTTTGGGCGGCCTTCTTCCGGACGGTGGCCCTCCTCCACATCACCTACTTCGTGAACTCGGCCTCGCACACGTGGGGCTACCGCAACTACGAAACGCGTGACACGGCCACGAACCTCTGGTGGGTCGGCCTGCTCGGTCATGGTGAAGGCTGGCACAACAATCACCACGCCTTCGCCACGTCGGCCAACTTCGGCCATCGCTGGTGGGAGCTCGACCTTTCCTACGCCGTGATCCAAACGATGAAGCTCCTGGGCATCGCCTACGACGTGAAGGCCCCCAAGTTCGAGCTGGCCGAGAAGCGCGGCATGAAGCCAGGCGCAGGCAAGACGAAGACCGAGCCGGAACAAGAACCGGAACTCGTCGCCTCGGGCACGGGCCCCGCGCAAGATTGAGCGGCTTCAAGTCTCGAAAACCGAAGTCGCGAAGGCCCGTCCCCAACCTGGGACGGGCCTTTCTCTTTTGGTCTCACGGTCCGTTCAGAAGAGTTCCGGTATGGGGGCGCCGCCGGGCTCGACCGCCGCGCGCGGACGACCTGTCGGGTCGTTGTAGGTCGTGTCGAGCGGCACGTCGAAATGGCGGTAGATGGTCGCGGCCAGGTCGGCCGGCGTGACGGGTCGTTCCTTGATGGAGCCACCGTCGGCTTCGGTCGCACCGACCACTTGACCATGCCTGAGACCGCCGCCCGCCACCAGCATCGACATCACGCGCGGCCAATGGTCGCGGCCGTCGGTGCTTCCTTGCGTGCCCATCATGGGGGTCCGACCGAACTCGCCCATCGCGAGCACCAAGGTCTGGTCGAGCAAGCCGCGTTCGTCGAGGTCGCGGACCAAGGTCGAGTAAAGATGGTCGAACAAGGGCAGAAGTGGCCCAAGGCCCTTCGAGATGCCCCCGTAAGGTGGAATGTTGTCGCCGTGGTTGTCCCAGGTGCCCGAGGCCGTGTGGTAGCTCAGGTCGAGCGTAATGAAGGCGGCACCCGCTTCGACCAAGCGTCGAGCGAGCAACGCCTGCCGACACCAAAGATGATCGCCGTAACGCTCGCGGACGGCGCGAGGTTCGTCGTCCAGGTCGAAGGCGCGTCGCGCGGTGGGGCCGGTCACGAGGTCCAGGGCCTGTTGATGGAACGTGTCCAGGGAACCGACGGCCGGGTCGCCGTCGAGCACCCGGCGGGCCTGGTCGAGCGCGGCGCGCAGGCCCTCGCGATCGTCGAGGCGTGCGGTCGTCAAACCTTTGGGCAGCGTGAAAAAATCGGCGCCCGTGGTCTGTCCTGTCTCCTTGCCCACGAGGTCCAAGACGGGCAAGCGCGCGCAGGCGTTGGCGATGAACGGTTCGTAGCGCCTTCCCAAATAGCCGCTGAAGGCCAGGTGGCTGCTCGATTTCATGAAGGCGACGTAAGGCGGGATGGTCGCGGGGCCGGACCGCAGATGCTTGGCCACGATGGAGCCGATCGCCGGATAAGAGCGGGCCTCGGGGTTGGTCCTGGGCTCGGCCAAACGGTTGCCGGTCTGAAAGACCGTGTTCGGCTCGTGGTTGCTAAGTTGTGCGTCCACCGAGCGGATGATCGTGCAACGGTCGAGGAGGGCGGCCGTCATGGGAAGGCGGTCGCAAATCCGGACGCCCGGTTGGCGCGTTTCGATCGTGCCGAAGGGCCCGCGATTCTGGACGGGTCGATCGGGCTTGGGGTCCCACGTATCGATCTGGCTCGGCCCGCCGGCCATCCAGAGCAAGATCAAGCTCTTGGGAGGCGAAACCGCGCGGGCGACGGCACGCTCGCGAAGCAAGGTCGGCAGGGTCAAGCCGGCGACGCCCGCCAGGCCCGCTTTGATCATGCCGCGTCGCGAAAGCAGGGCGAGCCCCTCGGCGGTCCGGCCGAAGTAGGTGGGGAAGGCGTGATGGTGACCATGCGAAACTCTCATGCCGTTTCGACCTCACGATCGAGGAGGGGGCCTTCAGGGTTCGCCGAGTGGGCCAAAGAGGTCGGTCAAAGGCAGCGCGAAACCGGGCACCACGGCGCCGCCGTCAAGCACGTCGTCTCGCGAAACGCGGAGTGGGCGAATCACGTCAAGCGACTCATAGACATGAACACCTCCATGAAGGGGCCAGACGACCCAAACGAGCCGCACGCCCGCGCCAAGGTATTCATGGACCTTGTCCTGGACCTCGTTCGCCGAATTGCTGGGGCTGATGATCTCGACGGCCAGGTCGGGGACCAGGTCCCAGACCCTCGCTCGGGGTGGGAGCCGGTCGACAGGCCACTTCTCCGACGTAACCAGGGACAAGTCGGGCCGTCGCTCCAGCCCAGCTTGGGCGTCGATGCGGAAGATCGTCTCGGAGAAGACTTGCCCCAATCGTCGCGCACGCGCGAACGGGGCCAACGCCTCGAAAAGCCTGCCGGCGATCCCCGATTCAAACACACCCATCGGCGCCTTCTCCACGACGACACCACGGACGACCTCGTACCGGCCTTCCGGCTCGATTTTTCTTTCCTCGGCGACGGGTGCTTCGGCGATCAGGCTCATCGTCAGGGCCCCTAGGAAAAGGAGATGTCCCACTCCGTCAATCGTTGGGCGCGCCCAGCAGGTCCGTCAAGGCGAGCGCGAAACCGGACGCGACGGCGCCGCCGTCGAGCACGTCGTCTTTCGCCAAACGCAAGGGGCGAACCACGTCGGCCGATTCATAAACATACACGACACCATGAATCGGATAAACGACCCAGACGAGGCGGACGCCCGCCTTCAGGTACTCTCCCACCCTCCCCTCCACTTCGTTCGCCAGGTTGGTGGGGCTGATGATCTCGACGGCGATCTCGGGGACGATTTCCCAAACCGGGGCCCGAGGCGCCCGATTCTCAAGGGGCCATCGTTCGTGGGAAACGAACGCCAGGTCCGGGCGACGCTTCAGGTCGGTCGCCGGATCGATCAGGAAGAGGGTCTCGGACACGGCCCGACCGATCCGCCTGGACCTCGCGATAGGCCCCAGGTGTTCCAAGACGACCGAAGCGACCTCCGCTTCGAACACACCCATCGGCGCCTTCTCCACGACGACACCACGGACGACCTCGTACCGGCCTTCCGGCTCGGTCTCGGTCGGACTCGTGGGGGCCTCCGCGATCAGGCTCATCCTCTCACTCCTTCCGACAAGGACCGGCGGCCGAGGTCCTCGGCCCAAGCTTGGTCGTCCGACCGCAAGGGCGGGACGCATGGCTGATGGTAATCGATCCGACGGCGAGAACGTTCCGCTTCGTGCGTCCTCGCCACCAGGTCTTGCAGGTCGAGCGTCACGTCGGGGTCGCCGTCGGCGTGAGGCACGTGGATCTTGGGGAGACGTTGACGAAGCCCGCGAGGATAGACCTCGAAGCGCGTCCGACGCCCCTCCGCGCGATTCACGCTCACGAGGTAGTCGTAGTCGCCGCGCCCTCGCACGGCCCATTCGCTCACGGCGAGGACGTGCGGGCCCGCCCGCAGGAGGTCGATCTCGACCAGGTGGGCCTCGCTCGAACGGACCTCCCGCTGTTTGTCGAGGTAGGAATCGCGACCCGGGCCCGCGAACTTGTTGCTCGGACTCACAACTTCGATGACCGTGACGCCCCTCTCGCCTCGATCTAAGTCGAGAACGTTGATGAATTTCTCACGCACTTCCAGCTCGGGAACATCGACGAGCACGGCACCTTCACTCTCGTCATGTGAGAGTGGGGCGCTGGCTTCACGAAGGCCCGGCTCGCGCCGAAGGACGACATCGCGCGGCGCTACGATCAGATCAACGCGTTCGAGCGCTATCTCAGCGAGAACGGCGTGCGCATTCTCAAATTCATGCTGAACATCTCCAAGGACGAACAGGCGGGACGCCTCGAGGAGCGCCGCACCGATCCCGCGGTTGCGCACGCGCTCGTCCACGTGGACAGCCTCCACTTCGGCGCAGCGCCCGCCCCAGCGACTGCGCGGGCGCCCGCCGCTCGACGGCCAGCTCCAGCGCTGGCACGCCCTCCCAGTCGCTGGTCAGGCCGTCGATGTGGATGTTGCCGCGCTCGACCGGCCCGCAGGGGATGTCCCCGCCCACCTCCGCCCGCACCGCGCCCGCAGCCAGCACACCGCAGAGGCCGATCGCCCGGGGAAAACCGCCGACCCCGCGTCGGCCACGAAAGGGTACTGTCATCAGCTCCCCAGTATAGCTAGACTGGCATACAGTGGCTGCCCGTGATAAGTGTGAGCACCCTGGCCAATCTGCCAGGCCAGGCCACCGCCCCAACCACCGAACGATCTACCAACTAGGCCAAGCGAACTTCGCCAAAGAACAGCGATAGGAATTGTCATGCTGGAGACCCTGAGCAAAGGCTTCCGTGCCGCCCGTGAGCGCCTGACCGGTGTGGCCGAGCTGACCGAGGACAACATCGAGGCCGCGCTGCGCG
>CALLYK010000039.1 GCA_937858365.1 uncultured Isosphaeraceae bacterium
GCCCCTTGACGGCCCGAGGACGACCCGTCCCGGGCCGCCGCAGACATTGACGAATGCCGATTCGATTCTCATGAAAGCGGAAAAGCCCACCGGACCAAGATCGCGGTGCGCGCGGCTCTTTGACAATTCGCAAGACGGTGGCGGGAAGGCCCGGACGGTCGGGTGAGGGGAAGGTGTCCCAGGTCTTCAAGGGCCCCGCCGTGTGACCTTCGGCGGACCTGATGGGCCCCGATGTGTCGAATCGACTTCCGGGTCAACCCATGCGTGATCCGCTCTAACGCGCTCCTTCCAACAAGCAGCGTCTGAGCTCGCAATCACGCCATTGCCATAGGCGTCCAGGTTCCGCGTTCACGTCGATCGGCTTGGCGTTCCAGGTGCTCGGGAAACAAAAGGCCCCGATCACCTGCGGGACGACCCCCAGAAGTGTGGACAGAAGTAAGATTGCGACCAACACGGACCCTCGCCGCCGGGCTTCTTCCAGTGCGAACCCGAAAAGCACGGCGAAGAGCGGCGTGAGGTCCGTCCAGTAGCGCGGACCAAACGTGTGCCCGCCCCACCAGACTTGATAGGTCGCCAGGACCATGAAGTACGGGACGATTCCCATTGTCAACCAGAGGACCAACGAGCGCTCCCGGAGGCTCGACCATGTCCAGGGCAAGAATGCCAGCGCCGCCGCTACCCAGGGACAGTAGACGAAAAGACCACGTCCAGGGCTGAAGAGCGTCCCAAGCCCTCCCGCGATCGGGTTGCCTCCGAAGGTCCCATGCGGGTGACCGTGAACCTCCTCGATGGCCCGTTGGCCCCCTTCCGCTACGCCGAACCAGTAAAAGTTCCAAGAGAGCACCAAACATCCCACCACGATCGGACCTGGCATGAACCAGAACGCGCGACCTGGTACGCGTCGGACGACCCACGCCAGGACGACGATCGCAAGGACCAGGTCCAACGGGCGGAAGGCCACCATCAGGGCCGTGGTCCAGCCGCCAAGAAAAAGACGCCGGCGATTCGGTGGTTCGACCCTGGTCGCCAGGGCCAAGAGCGATAAGACCAAGGCCAGCGCCGCCGGCCCGTGCTGCCAGGGGGCCTGACTGGCCACGACCCAGAGGTCCGAACCTAAGCAAGCGGCGAGGGTCGCCGGCAACGCGGCCCAAGACAGGTGAATTCGTCGCAGATACTGATACAAGCAAACACCCAAAACGGCCGCTAAGAAGGCCGATGCGTTCTTGGCCATCCGCTGGGTGACTGTGAAGGTCGAAGCGACTTGCCGGTCCCAACCTGGCCATGTGCGGTCGTAGGCCCATATCTGGGGAGCTTCGAGTGGCACGAGAAAGAGGGGCGTCGCGATAGGATAGCGCGACACCAAATGACCGCGCGAGCGTTCCATATACGAGGGCACCCGAGCACCCGGTGGCGCCCAGACCGCACCGAAGCGATCAAGGACGGGGCCGTCGCCCCGCAAGATCGCCAGGGGCAGATACTCCGCGGCGATTGTGTCGCTAGAGCCGATTGCCGGACGGCGATTAACCAGATACGCCGCCAAGAGCAAACCGAAGACCACCAGCGACGTTCGCCAGAGGCCTTTGAGTGGTCGCTTCATCGTCCCCTACACGAACGTTTGGTCCTCGTGGATGGATGTGGCGATCTTGCGGCGGTCCGGGTGGGGCTGTCAACTCGCCCTTGCTCGAAAATGGACTCCTTTCAGGTCACGTCCGCCAATCCGACCGTAAGATGGTGGATGCGGGCCTGAAGGGGCGATAAGCTGAAGTGAACTCAATTCCTTGAAGGTGAGGAAGGGGGCCCCATGAATCGTCGTTGGATCGCGGCCTTGGCCGCTGCCGTCGTGGTGGTCGCGTTCGTCAGTCCTGCGCAGGCCCAACGAGGGCGCCGGGGCGTCACGATGACCCCGTTTGGGCCTATGCCGGGCGGGATGTCGATGGACGCTTACTCCAATCTTGTGCAGCAGCGTCAGACGATGATGATGATGCAACAGCAGGCCAAGATGGAACAGGCCATGCTCAAACAGATGCAACAAGACCAGAAGAAGAAGGACAGTTCCAAGGACAAAGACAAGGACAAGGACAAGAGCAAGGCGGACGACGCCTCAAAGACCGTGAAGCGTCCTCTCACGTTGGAGGAGCGTCGCAAGTTGGAACGCGAGCGGCTCGACGCGGCCCGGGCCAAACTCGGCCTCGACAAGCCCAAGGACCCCGCCCCGCCGAAAGGCGGCGACGGGCGCGACAAACCCCTGAAACCGTCGGCGGCCGACGCGCCGGCGCCCAAGGGAGAGAAGTGACAGGTCTGTACGTGTCGGAACGTGTGAACGAAGGGTTGCGGTTCCTTTGTGGGCCCCGCGACCTTTTCTATTCTTGCATCCGAAAGCCGCGACCCGGTCAAGGCCCTGGTGGTGGTCCATCCATCTCATCGGGGCCCAAGGTCCGACGCCACGCTTTGTACTCCGGAGAGCCTACGAGGTCCGCGTATTGAGGCTGCGCGGACAGTTCGGCGAAATGGAACTGGAACCGCTTACGGAGCTCTTCCAGGTGCCTAACGGCGGCCTGGTTGTCTTTCTCGGCGACGGCGAGCTCGAGGGCGCTCAGATAAGCGTCGACTAGGTCCGGCTCTCGATCTTTCGCGCTCTCGATCCGGGCTTGGGCACGGTCGAATCGATGGGCCTGGATTTCGATGTTGGCCCGCAAGACGTCGAGATAGGCATCACCTCCGATGGCGGTGTCCAAGCGATCGACGCATCCCAGGGCCTCATCGAATTGCCCTTTCATCAGGAAGTAGTCCGTGGAGATGAAGTCAACGCCGGCGTCCTTGGGATAATTGGCGCGCAGGTCGGCCATGGCCTTGGTGTATTCCTCTTCGCTCACCGCCTGGGCCGCGGTCATGCGGAGAATGAGGACATTCTTTTCGCGTTGGACTTCCGGCGGCAGGGTCGCGTAGGTGGCGAGTGTCTCCGCGGGTTGCTTCTGGACGAGCCCCTGGTTCATCGCGATGAGTTTGTCGATGTTCTTCACATAGGCGCTTTCGCTCCCGCGAAGACGCTCGAGGACCCCTCGCGACTGCTGCGCGACAAGTGGCAGGAAGCCGCGCCGCAAGGTGGCTGACATAGGCTCGCCGGTCAGATAGACGAAGAACTCGCGGGCGCGCACTTGTCCACTCGGGTCACGATCCAACAAGAACTCGTGATAGTTGACACCGCCCCTTGCCGGTTTCAAGCGAAAGAGGACCTTCTTGTGGTCCTTGGCGTCGATCACGCGAAGCGCGCGGTACTCGCCCCTTTGTATTTCCGCGAGAAGGGCCGCTTCGGCGCCGCCCGGTTTACGAATCCCAGACAACGCCCCTTTCATCATCTCGGACTTGGCTTTGTCGGAGGCCCCCAAGCCTTCCAGCGCCGTGGCGACGATCGATTCCCAGTTCACCAAACGCCCGAAAGCGGCCTGGTCGCCTTGCTCGCAAGCCCTTTGCAGCGACCCGGCGAACTGAAGCGCTTCCTCTTCAGTGATTTCGGCTGGTGTGGCCCGCCCGATGACCGGTGCCTTATCCGGCGAGGTCGCCGGTCCGGCTCCTCCCGCCGGCTGAGGCGGCTTCGAGCGACCGCAGCCGACGATGAGCGCCGTCACGACGATGAGGATGGCCCAAGGGCTGCGATTTCGGATCGACCTCATCTATAGGGACCCCCGGTTTTTTCCACTTCGACTCAAGACACGGGCATGATAGCCCGGTCGTGAATCGAAGTCGATGGTGGGAGGTCCCGGAAGAGGTCTTGTCTCCTTTCGCCTCGGCCGGCGTCAAGGCGTCGCGACCAGTCGGACAGGCGCGAAGGAAAAGTCAGCGCCGTCCCAGTCGATCTCGACGGTCTCCCCTTCCTTGATGGCGCCTCCCAGCAACTCACCCGCCAGACGATTCATCAGCCTTTGCTGAATGACGCGCTTCAGCGGACGCGCCCCGTAAGCCGGGTCGAACCCTTCGTCGGCCAGTTGCTTGCGTGCTCGATCGGTCACGCGCAATGTCAGGCCAGCCTCGCTGAGCTGTCGTTCCAGGCGACGCAACTGGATGTCCACGATCTCGCGCAACTGGTCGAGCCCCAACGGGTGGAAAAGGATCGTCTCATCGATTCGGTTAAGGAATTCGGGCAGGAACTCCTGCTTCAGGACCTCGTTCACGGCCTTGCGAACATGGTCTTCGCTCGCCCCTTCGGCCGTCATTCGGGCGATCACCGGACTGCCGAGGTTCGAGGTCATGATAATGACCGAGTTCCGGAAGTCGACCGTTCGTCCTTGCCCGTCGGTCAGGCGACCGTCGTCAAGCACCTGAAGGAGCACGTTGAAAACGTCACGATGGGCCTTCTCCACCTCGTCGAGCAAAACGACCGAGTAAGGCCGACGGCGCACCGCTTCGGTTAGGCGTCCGCCTTCCTCGTAACCGACGTATCCGGGAGGGGCGCCGATGAGTCGCGAGACGTTGTGTCGCTCGCCAAACTCGCTCATGTCGATGCGGACCATCGCGTGTTCATCGTCGAAGAGGAACTCCGCTAAGGCCCGCGCCAGCTCCGTCTTGCCCACACCCGTCGGCCCCAGGAATAGGAACGAGCCGATCGGCCGGTTCGGGTCCGATAGGCCCGCTCGGCTCCGACGCACGGCGTCGGCCACGGCGCGGACCGCGGCGCCTTGGTCAACCATCCGCAAGTGGATCTGGTCTTC
>CALLYK010000040.1 GCA_937858365.1 uncultured Isosphaeraceae bacterium
CGGCCGCCGCCACGGCGTTGTGCGAGCGAACTTCCACCCCCGAGCCCGCCGGCCTGCGTCCCGCCAGCAGGCCGTCGATGAGCACACGGGTCCCGCTTCCACGGTTGCGGTTGACCATTAGGCAGGCCGGGTCCTCGAGCGCCCGCGCAACAGCCCCGGCCAACGTCAGGTACTCGAACCGCCCGTCGCCAGGACGGTAGACCAAACCCTGCATCCGGTCGTAACCCCGCAGGAGTCGTACACCTTTCGGAAGAAAGGGCGCGTTATAGGTGTCCGTCTCCGGGTCCAAGAGGTGGACGCCGGCGAGGTCGCATTCCCCTCGGGCGGCGGCCATCAGACCTCCTTGCGATCCAACCCAGAGCGTCTTCGCCCGCAACCCTCTCGCTGCCTGCAAACGACCCAGGATCAGATCGAGCCCGATGCAGTGCGACCCGATCGCGATAAGATCGGACGGCTCCAGTCCGCCGCCGAGCAGCGTCACGGTCACGGGTTCGCCTGCCCCAAGATACTCCTGCTGACGGGTGATCGTCACGAAACCATCGGCCCGGCTAAAGGTCGTCACGGAGCCGGACCCCTTGCCAAGCGGGTAAGCGGTCCAGCCCGCGCCGTCGGTCCCGGCCACCAGGTTCACCAGAAGATACTCGGTCCGGCCGCGCTCGCTGTTGCAGCGCAACGCCATGCGGGCGGCGACCGTGCCCCTCGTCTCAGGCCCGAGACCGGCCAGCCGTCGGAGTACGGGGGCCACGAACTCGTGGAACGTGAAGATCGCCGAGGTCGGAAAGCCGGGAAGGATCGCCACCGGTGTCGCCCCCACCGCGCCAAGGCAGACTGGCTTGCCGGGCTTCAAGGCGACCCCGTGGACCACGACCCCG
This sequence comes from uncultured Isosphaeraceae bacterium, assembly GCA_937858365.1. GTDB lineage: Bacteria > Planctomycetota > Planctomycetia > Isosphaerales > Isosphaeraceae > CALLYK01. Next base: position 873 of record CALLYK010000040.1, read on the forward strand.
GGACCTCGTGTTGCCAACACCCGGTACGACAGGTCGCCGGCCCCCTTGCTCGTCCCACCGCTGAGCAGGACCATGTCCGACTCGTCCAGTCCGCGCTGCAGGGCGGCCTCGAGCGCGGGGGCGTCGTCGCCGACGATGCCCAACGGCAACGCCTCGCACCCCAGCTCGCGCACCGCGTCGGCGAGAAGGGTCCCATTGGCGTCGTGGACCGCCGCCGGACGGGCCGGGGTCCCCGGGGCGATGATCTCGTCACCCGTGGAGAGGACCGCCACGCGCGGTTTCCGGACGACCGAGACCTCGCCGCGACCAATCGCCGCCAGGACGCCCGTCTCGCGCGCGGTCAAGCGTGTTCCCCGCCTCAGGATGAGCTCTCCCTTGGCCATGTCGGTCCCCGCGAAGCTCACATTCGCACCGGGAGCGACCGGGCGCGAGATGACCAGCTCCTGGTCCGCGACACGCGCATGTTCGACCATCAGGACCGAGTCGGCCCCACGAGGGACCATGCCTCCGGTCGCAATTGAAGTGGCCGTGCCGGGGCGTACGTCTCCCTTCGGGACGAACCCGGTCGCGATCTCCTCGGGGTTGAGGATGAGGCGGCGCGGATCGTCTTCCGAAGCGCCATAAGTTTCCTCGGCACGAAGCGCGTAGCCATCCACGTTCGAACGGTCGAAAGCCGGGACGTCTCCTTCGGCGAAGACGTCCAAGGCGAGGACGCGCCCGAGCGCCATTTCCAGAGGTACAATCTCTTCTTCGAGGGTCTCGGGGCGCAAAGCGTCCCACCAACGCCCCTCTGCAGTGTCGCGATCGACGACTTCGAGGAACTGCTCCTGCTCGCGGGGCATGGAGGGGCCCAGTGGTTGAGGCTCTCGGGGGCGGAGGTCCTTGTCGACCGCAGCCTCACCCATCATACAACCACATCGTGACGGTCGTCCCCGCCGAGTAGCCTTCGAGGTCGGCCGGGACGAGGACAAACCCGTCCGCTCGGGTCGTGTTGGAGAGGATCGACGCGCCGCTGACCGCGAGGGGCTCGACCGTGTCCTCCGTCAGCTTCACCCGAACATAATCGACCCGACCCACTGCCGAGACGAGCTTGTGCAAGAGGGGACGCTCCACGGAACGGTATGGCCACTGGACCGGCCGGCCCCCCAGCCTCCGCACAACACGACCTCCGAACAGGTCGTAGGCACACAAGCAACTGACGGGGTTGCCGGGAAGGAGGAGAACAGGAACACCGCCCACAAACCCTACCCCCGTCGGGCTCGCCGGACGGAGCGCCACGCCGTGCGCGAGGAGCTCGCCCAACTCCGCCACCAGCCCCGGCGCGTGGTCCTCGGGCCCGGTCGAGCTCCCGCCGGAGACGAGTACGGCGTCCGACTGCCGTACGCCTTCGAGAAGGGCCTCGCGAAGGGTCTCTCGACAGTCCGGCAGAGGGCCGATCACCCGCGGGAGACCTCCGTCTCGCGCCACCAGCGCTGAGAGCATCGGCGAGTTCATGTCGGCGAAGCAATGGCCGGAGGGAGGCATGCCCGGCCCGAGCAGTTCGTCGCCCGTGATCAGGATCGTGACGGTCGGACGGCGAACGACCGTCACCTCGGCGACCCCCATCCCGCTCAGGACACCCAGGTCCTGGGGCCGCAACACTCGGCCCGCCTGCAAGACGGCTGTCCCCGATTGAACGTCCTCACCCACCCGACCAACATGGCGGCCTACGGGCACCGCTTCGCGTACGCGGACCACTTCACGTTCGATCGCGGTCGCCTCAACGGGCACGACCGTGTCGGCCCCGCGCGGCAAGGGGGCCCCGGTGGCGATCTCCACCGCTTCGCCCGACCCGACCGTGCCCGCGAATTCCCGCCCCGGTCTGGCCCGGCCCTTGAGAACAAACTCCGCGGGCGCGTAGGGATCGGCCCCGTAGGTCTCCTCACCGCGAACCGCATAACCGTCCATCGACGCGCGATCGAACGGGGGTACGGAGCAGCATGCCGTGACGACCTCGCCGAGCACTCGTCCCGCCGCCGCCGCGAGCCCGATGGTCTCGAAACCCAGCGCAGCCACGCGAGCGTCGATCAACGCGACAACCGCCCCGAGCGCCTCGCGCTTGCGAAATCCGCGCATTCGGGGATCGTGAAACGCGGTCTGATCGAGGATCGAATTCTCATTCATGAGTATTTCCGAAGAGGCTGAACGGAATTCGTGGTCTTCCGCGTACTCGGGCATGTTATGCCGTTTCGCATCGCATTCAACCGTCCTTCAGGGCAGGTCCAGAGGCGTCGAACGGCCCGTGCCGATGCCACTTGGAAGGGAGTCGATCGGCCCCTGGGCCGACCGATGTGCAGTAGCTCAATGTCGCGAGAAGCGCTCGGCCGCCGTCGCTGAAGACCCGCGGCTTGACGAATGCCTGGGCCCACAACCACACCTGCAACGGATGGGAGGCCACGAGCATTTCTACGCCAATCGCATCCGAGGTCGTCGTGGACATCATCAACAAGCACAACGACCAAGACCGGAAAAACCGCGCGGGCCGCGCACGACCCGCGCCGATACGAAACCGGTGTCGCGGTCAGCGACCATGAGCTTGCCGGGCCCCCCGATTGTTCGCGGACGGCCGGATACCTTGGGAGTTGTTCACTTCAAGGGCAACAGCGCCGGCGGCCTCCACGTTCCGTCGAGTGCTTCCTCGGCGGGCCAGTACACTCGCATCACCACGAAAATTGGCCCATCGGTTGCCGGGAGCCAGTTCGCTGACTGATCCGCTCCGGGGGGGGCTTTTTGGATGTAGATCGTCAGCGAGCCGTCTTCGTTGGTCTTCATGTCGCCCAACATGGGCGAGTTGATCAGATACCGGTGGATCGGGTTCTCGATCAGAAGTTGGGTTTTGGCGTCGTACATCGTCACCGACCAGAAGGCCTTGGCCGGAGGGAAGTGGCCCTTCGGAAACGTCAGCGTGTAGCGGGCCTTGCTGCAATCGGGCTTGTTGCCTTCGCAGTCGGTGGCGAGTATCGGGTAGATCGCCTCGGAGGCGTTGTTGCCGTAAATGCCGCCCATCGCGGCCGCCGCGCGAAGTGTCCAGTCGCCCTTGTAGAACGCCCGGTCGCCAAAGGCACTCCCGACCCGCCAGCCGTTCACCTCCTTGCCGAAGCTCGCGAGTTGGGCCTTGATCTTTTCAAGGCCGCTCTTCATTCCCGCTTCCAGTTCGGATCTCTGGCCTGGGGTCAGATGTTGCGTCGTGAAGGGCTTGCCGGGCTCGATCCCGATCTTGGCGAACCGCTCACGGAGGGGCTTCTCGACCTCCGCCGTGCCCACGGTGGGGCAGAACTGAAGCATCTGATTCAGGAAACGGAACGGTTCCGCAGCGGCGAGGTCCTTGTCGATCTTGGGCCAGTCGATCGCCGCCGGCGCGGGCGGGACGGTTGTCCCCAGGAAGGACGAGAGGGTCCGCACCTTGTATCCGGCCTGGATCTTCTTCACGTTGTCCAGGTCGCTCGGCCCGAAGAGCTGAGTGCGATAGCCCGCCAGCGAGAAATCCGTCTCGCAGCGGACCACCTTGTCGATCCCCTTGGGCGTGTCTCCCCTCCACGAAGGGCCGGCGATCATGTACGTGCCGCCGCCGTTACCGGTGGTCCGGGTGCCTAGGTAGCCGTAGTTGTGCGTGTAGAGGTCGATGAGCTGGACCGAGAAGTACCGTCCCTTCTCGATCGGGGGGACGATGAGCACAACGGGTTCAGCCCGCAAATCCATCCACAGAAATGAATAGGGTGTGTCGCTGTTGGGTGTGACGATCGCCGTGTCTTGCGGCGTGAAGACCCTGGCCGTGTTGTGGATTTGATTGAACGGGGCCTTGTACTGCGAGGAGGACGCGTCGATGGCGTACTCGTACATCGTCCCGTAGTTCATGACCATCGGGAAGCCGTAGATGAACGCATCCTCGGCGATGGCACGGACCTCGCCACTGGGCAGGTTCTCTTGGGCCAGGCTCGGAACAGTCATCGTCCCAGTGAGGAGAAGCAAGAGGACCGAGCACCTCGTCGGCTTCGGCATCGGAAGGGCCCCTCGGTGAAGGACGCCGTGAGTATCGCAAGAGACTTCAACCACGGCTTTCGCGAGATTCTACTCCCCGCGTGGTCTCGTTGATAGTCCGTGGCACGAGGGGGCACCTGACGACCCACTCGGTATCATCGGACCCCTTCCCCATCGAGACCCCGGACTCCGCAACCCTACCCGTCGCGGGTGCTTTCGGTCGATTGTTTTGGTAATCTCTCGTTCCTCCTAGCGACTATCCCAATCACACCCACCCAGAGGACCTCGATGCTCGCGCACAACGTCTACTTCAAACTCAAAGACCGCTCCCAGGCCGCCAAGGAGGCCCTGGTTACGGCCTGTCAGCGTTATCTCACCCGCCACCCCGGCGAGGTCTTCTTCGCGTGCGGCACCCTCGCGGAAGACCTTAACCGACCCGTCAACGAGCGCGATTGGGACGTTGCCCTCCACATCGTCTTCCGCACACAAGCCGAGCACGACGCCTATCAAGACGCTCCGAGGCACCATCACTTCGTCGCCGAAAACAAGGACAATTGGGACACCGTCCGCGTCTTCGACTCGATCGTCAGCGGCGCCCTTTGAACAAAGGGGTCCTCGACAAGACGAGTTCAACACCGAACGCGACCCCCCATGCCAGAAGGGTCGCCGGCTGGGCGGCCTTGAGGCCGATGGTCGGAAGCAGCCCCACGACCAATCCAGTCCCCCAGGCGATCACCGCCGACCACCTCCAACCCCCGACCGAAAACCCGGATTCGCTCGCGCGCGACCGTATCGCCGCCGCCGCGACCACACCAGCGATCGGGCCGAAGATCGCCCCCATCAGACCGAAGACCTGGTCCGTACGGTCCACCGTCCCCAACGCCACGAGCGGCCAGGCCACCACCGCCCCCGCGATCCCCAGCGCCATCCGTCCCGCCTTCGGCACCAGCGGACCCAAAAACCGCACCGCGTGATAGGGCGCGTAGGCGCACGGACCCAGAAGGCCCATCGCGAAGACCAGCAGCAAGGCCCCGCCCAAGGGGCCGCCGATCCCCACCTGCAAGGCCAGCGCGAATGTGCTGTCACCCTCCGCGGGCGCGGGAGGAAGGGCGCTCGGCGCGGGCCCCTTTCCCAAGAGCGCCGCCAATCGCTCCTCGGCCGTCGCGGGGGCCGACACCGGGGTCTCGATCACTCCGGGTCGCGGGCCAATCGTGTTGGCGATAATCGTCAAACTCAGCGCCACCAGTACCGTTGCCGCAAGGGCGATGCCGAAAAGACCTCCCAGGCGCACGTCGCGCGCGTCGCGACTAATGGTCCCCCAGTCGGCCCCCATCAAACCGGGCATCGCGCAGAAACCGCACACGAGTTGGACCATCGCGAGCAAGGCGACCAACCGCGCGTCCACTCCCGGATCGGCCATCACGCGCGGCAGGACCTCAGATCCATGAACGTTCGGTAATGTGTAAATCAAGGTAAACGCCAACGCCAGACCCGGAAAGACCGGATACGTGAACATCACCGCCGAGACCACGCGGACGAGCTTCGTGCCCATCACGGCCGCGAAAAGCCCCCAGGCCAAAGTCTCAAAAAGGACCACAGGGGCCTTCAGACGCACCCCAGCGATGTCCCACGGGGCGATATCTTCCGGTCCGATCATCCCGAGCGCAAGCAGTCCCTTCGTGCCGTAGGTCGACGCTAGGGAGAGTCCCACCGCGAACCATGCGATGTTCGCCAGGCCGAACGCCAGACCGCCGAGTCGGCGCGCGCCCGTTTCGCCGAAGGTGGCGGCAAGGACCTCGCTCAGACCTTTCCGTTCCCGCAGGCCCCACATCGCGCTCGGGTGAAAAAGCAGGCCAAAGGCGAGCACGCCCCCGACCGCGGCGCCCAGGAGCGACGGCCCCAGCCCACCGACGCCCAGCGTGGGTTGCGCCAATCCGTCGAGGAAGATAACTGACAGGAAAAGACTGATGTATTGATGCCCCAGACCCCACGTCCAGGGCCTCAATTCCGGCGTCCCGCCTTGGGTCATGACGACGCTTCTGGAAAGAGGATGGTCGCGGTCCGTGTCCGGTTCAGAACTCGGCCGGACCCTCAATGCCGCCCGACATCATCTCGACCTCTTCCTTCTTGCTGACGACCTCCTGGGCCTTGTAGCCACCCTTGGTCTTGAAGTAGAGGATCATCAGCAGGTAGAGGACGGCCATGGTGGCCGGCACGGCCGCCGTGATTTGCAGGGCCATCCGACCACCATAGAGGCCCGCTTCGGTGACCAGTTTCTTGTCCGCCTCCGCGGTCGTTTCCGCGGCGTCCCACCAGGTCACCAAGGATTGTTGGTTGGCCTTGGCCTCCGCCGTGGCCTTGGGGTCTTGCTTCAAGACGTCCAAGGCCCGCCGCGCTTCCTTTCCACCGTCGGCAAGCACACCCACCTTGGCGCCGTCGAGCCCCACGGTCTTCAGGCCAAGGAACTCGTTCTCGTTCATCGCGCGGTAGCGATCGAAGACGGCTTGGTCGGCCCCTTTGAGGTTTTCGGAGGCGTAATGGTCTTGCTGGAACCCGATCCCCGGGCCGCCTAGAAGGCCGGCCGACAGCATGCCCACGCCGCCGATCGCGCCGATCGTGATCGCGCCGCCGCGCGGAAATTGCTCGGAAACGACCGCCAGCATGGTCGGCCAAAGGAAGGTCTTGCCGCAGGCGTAGACGGTCGCGGCGATCACGCAAAAGGCGATGGAATCGGCCCGGCTGAGCAGGGTCAGGCCGGTCGCGCCAAGGATACCGCTGGCGAAGAGCAACCCTAAGGGGGACGTTTTTTCCACGATCGGTCCGGCGAAGAAGCGAAGCGCGAACATGAGGCTGGACGTGTACACGAAGAGCATCAGGCCATACTGGGGCTTGGCCATGATCGCGCCCGTGATCTTGCCGATCCAGGAGTCGGTCCCCAGTTCCACATACCCGACCATTGCGTGCGTGATCAAGAGAAGGGCCAGGAGAGCGGGGCCGATGTGAAAGCCGGTCACGTACGCCAGCACGAACCAGAGCCCCCCGGCGATCGCCACCGACGCGGTCATGGGGAGGCCAAGGTCCTTGTGGAAGAAGAGACCCAGCAGCAAGCAAATGATGCCGCCGCCAAGCATCCCCAGCTCGCGAAGCATGTTTCGATAAGAGACCCCCTGTTGGCTGGCCTCCGACTTTGGGAAATGCTGTCCCAGCATCATCAGGCCGTACGCGGCGACCGGTACGAGGAAGCACGAGATCTGATACTGCCAAGCCAGCGGCTTCTCAAGCGGCTTCCAGCCGAAGAGCGCCTCGCCCGTGAAGATCGTCGAGAGCAGGCCGCCGACCACCAGGCCAGCGGGCCAACCGGCGTGAAGGATGTTGAGGAAGTGTGTCTTCTCTTTGGGGAAGAGCGTGGCCACCAACGGATTGACCACCGCCTCCGCGATCCCGTTTCCGACCGCGAAGAGGAACATACCCCAGAAAAGGCAAAGGAAGGCTGCCGGCTTGCCGCCCGACGCGAACGCGGCCCCCGCCGCCAAGGTCAGCGCCGCGGAAACGACGTGCATGACGAAGGCCGTCACCATCAGTTTGCCGTAGCCGATCTTGTCGGCGATCAGGGCGCTCAGAAGGATGATAATGCCGAAGCCGGTCAAGCCGCCGCCCGTGATGGCACCGAGCTCGGTTTGGGTGAAGCCGTATTGTTCCCCCCACTGGCCGAGAATGCCCGCGCGGATCGAGAACCCGACGCCCGATGCGGCGATGGCCATGAAACCGGCCCAGAGCAAGCGTGTGGCGTTCGCCGCGGCAGCTTCGGCCTTCATGAACGGAGACCTCTTGACGATGAGGGAGAGGGTGGGGACCGAAAAGGAGGAAGGAGGACCCCCTACTCATAATGGAGGGACCGCGCATCCGCAATGGCCCACCCCGCGCCCGTGTTCCATTTCCCACGCCTCGCCCAATCTTGAGACGCTGGAATGAGGCCCTTTCCGAAGGGCGACTTCTCGGGGACGATTGGTAAGGGGAGCTGTCTCATCGTCATTCCTGTCTCGACACTTCGCTTCGCCTCGCTCGTGGAAGGGTCGTTCTCATGCACATGCGTCAACTTCGGCGGACCGTCTTCGTCGCGTTCGTGCTTTGGGCCGCATGGACCTGCGCCACCCCTGTCGTCGCCCAGGACGAGAAGCCCAAGAATGTGCAACTCAACATCCATCTCCTCGCGGAGCCGAGCACCCTCACCCTTGTCCTGGATAGCGATTCGTTCGTCGCCTGGCTCAAGCCGGTGGCGGCTGATATCGAGAAGCTCCTCGCGAAGGAGACCGATCGCCGGACGATCGTCGTTCAAGTCTCGCTTCATCCCGATCGCGCCGGCGATGTCGAAGTCGCGGGTCGGCCGACGCTCGGGGGGTACCTGGCGAAGGCCCTCCGCTCGGCCGCCGACATGGAGAAGGCGCCGCGATCGCGCGTGGTGGACCTGGACCTTCGCCTGGAAATCCAGGTCAACGGCGGCGACCCCGACCAAGACAAGCCGCTTGATCCCCCCTTGCCCACCCCCCAAGAGCGTCGGCTCGCCGCGTTCGAGAAGGCCACGATCGCTGAGAAGGCCGTCCTGATGAAACAATGGGCGCGGACACGCGCGCTCCCAATCATCGCCGCCGCCACGAGCTTGGCCGACCCGAAATTCGAAGGGGTCCGCAACCTCGGCAAGGCCATCGGGGCCATCAAGGCCGACGACCCCATCGACGTCCCCGCGCTCACGGACAAATCACGCGACTTTTGGCGGGCGATGCTGGAGATGTCCCCAGGAAACCCGCTGGCCGCGGCGGCACGCGTGGCCTTGTTGACCGCGAACGGCGAATTCGACCACGCTCGCCGAGCGGCGGGCGCCAACGCCCCGTTCGACAACCGCCAATCCGGCTTCAGCCAAGTCTTGTCCGAGTTCCGCACCCTGGACCAGATCTTCTCCATGGAAGTCGAAGGCAAGGTCCAGGCGGGGATCGCCAAGAACGATGCGGGCGACTTCGCCGGCGCCCTTGTGATCTTCGATGCCCTGCTGCGCGACTACCCCAAGTCGGCATGGGCCCGCTACGAGCGATTTCACACCTTGCGGACTCAGGCCTTGAAGGAGGGAAAGGGCCTCGACGCGACCCCCGAATCGTGGGCCGCGACACGCAAAGCCATCCTCGACTCCGACCCCCTTTACACGACCATGGCCGAGGCCAAGAGTCCCGACGAGCTCTACGGGCTGCTCATCAGACGCGAGATCGATGAACTCTTCCAGGCCCCCGAATCGGTGCCCAAGGCCCTGCTACGTTACGCCGACATCGCGCTGGACCTCGATCAACCCGGCTTCGCGGCCATGTTGTATTGGGGCGTTTTCACGTCGGTCCCGCCGGCGGATTATGGCGAGCGGAAGGTCGTCGAAGACATGCTCTATTGCCTGGAGAAGCTGGGGGTAAAGGACCTAAAGGAGGGCTTCCGAGGCGACCACAAAGCCGAGTTCGCACGGATCGACGCGGAGCGGACCAAGCGGAAGCGGGAATCCTCCCCCCTCAAGGCGATCGCGGACCCAGACTCGGCGAAGGACGCTCCCGACCGATGACGCGACGGCAGTCCGCGCTTCTTTGCGCTGATCGACCGATGAGTCGATCTTGAAAGGGGAGTCGTGTTGTGGATAGTCTCCATTGGGCACCGCCCGATCATGAAAGGACGTTTCGGGCGCGGCCTTCTTTCTCTCCGCGTCCGACTTTTGGCGTGTGGCCTTCATCTCCCTTGAGACCTTGAGGCAAACCCGAAGGCCGATGGGACAATCGGGGCCGGAAAACGGGACCGACGACGAGGACCTCGTCCGCAGGATCGGCGCTGGCGAAGCCGAGGCGTTGGCCGCCTTTTACGATCATCATGCACCTCGCGCTTTGGGCATCATCACGCGCGTCTTGGGGCCGGGCCCCGAGGCGGAGGACGCCCTTCAGGAGACGTTCACGCAGGTTTGGCTTCAGGCCGGCCGCTACGACCCGAAACGGGCCACTCCGCTCGTCTGGCTCCTCATGATCGCTCGAAGCAGGGCCTTGGACCAGGCCCGTCGGCACGCCTCGTGGCGGCCCCTCGACGTGATCTCGCCCACCGTCGCCCCTCTTGTCGAGTTCGACTTGGAGCGATCGGAAGAGGCACGCATCGTGCGCCAAGCCTTGGAACGCTTGCCGGGGACACAACGTGACGCGTTGACGCTTGCTTTCTTTCAGGGAATGTCACATTCTGAGATTGCCAGACATCAAGGGGTCTCACTCGGCACGGCGAAATCGCGAGTACGGCTGGGTTTGAATCGACTGCGCGATCTGATTAAGGGAGCCAACGGGGAGTCGCCCTCATGAATATCCAACACGACCCAACATTGGGAGCGCCGGAGGAACTCGCAGCCGGATATCTCGTGGGTGCTCTCGCGCTCGACGAGTCCATCGCGTTCGAGAGACACGTGGATGAAGGCTGCGGAACTTGCCTGGAGGAGTTGGCCAATCACCGAGAAACGGCCGATGCCCTGGCCCGAGCGGTCCGGGAGATCGCGCCTCGGCCTGAGTTGCGTGACTTGGTCCTCGCCCATGCGAAGAATGCCGCGTCTGCGCAGGTCGCGCTGCGAGGGGCGTTCGTCGTGCCACAGGCCGCGCGATTGAGGTTTCAACCCACGCTCACTCCTGGGATCACCGCCTATTTGCTCAGGCCGGCCGATGAAGAGGGTCGCGTCACGGCCCTCCTTCGTTTCGAGCCTGGCGCAAGTGTGCCGGCCCACGGCCACGAGGCCGCCGAGGAGATCTTCATCCTGGAAGGTGATTACGAAGACGAAAACGGCACCCATCACGCGGGCGATTACCTTTATAGTCCCAAGGGGGGCCACCACGCCCCCGGCCGTTCACCGCGAGGTTGCCTCGCCCTGGTGATCGGACGACTCTCGATCCTTGCTGCATAATGGACGAGGTCACATACGGTCATTGCTGCTCATCAGCTCCAGAGCATGAGAGCAACGCGAAGGTCGACGCCGGGACCCGGTGAGACCTGGAGCATCGGGCGGGGGCCGGATGGCCCCGCCCTTCGAGATTTAGAAACCTGGGTTCGCCTGGTCGGCGGCCGTGGCCAGGGCCGATACCGCGTTGAAGAACGCCTGCGACTGCCCGGTGAAGAGCCCTGAATTGACCAGTCCGGTCGCCGCCGCGACAGCGCCCGCGTTGTTCGCGTTGGTCGGCCGGACGATCGAACAATCCGGGAATCGGCGATCGAGGAACGTACACGGGGCGGGCATGACCGAACGCGCGATCGCGGGCATCCCCCGCAAGTTCGGAAAGAGCAAGCCGCCTCCCGCGTTCAGTCCGAAAAGCCCTTCCAATGACGTTTGGAACACGGCGAAGTGATAGAACTCGGTCGGACCAATGCTGGCCAGAATACGCGCCGCCGTACGCGAAACAACGCGCGTGACCAGGTGCGCGTAAAGGCTGCTTCCCCCCTGTTCGATCGCACAGAAATGGAAGGCCGCCGTGTGCGCGAGCACCTGCATCCCGGCCGCGTTCGTATTCGGGACGGTCGGGATCGTCGGTCGATTGACGATGTTCACGAGCTGTGGGAAGGAGTCGCCGAAGTCGGGATTACCCTCCTCGCGATAGCGGTTGAACCAACTTGTGTCCACGCGGAGACGCGAGAGGTTCGTCAGCCGGCCGACTCGCGAAGACCCGACCACTCGCGACCCAGGCAGCGTGCGGAAGGGGTCCAGGTTCACCGGCTGCTGACCGATCGAGACGAGATAAGCGTTGATCAGACGTGCGTGGCTCAACTCGTCGCGCCGGTCGTCGCAGATGTAGCGGACGAGCGATGGGTCGATGTTGGTCAAGGCCCGGTTGTATCCGGGGTTGTTCACGGCCAGCTCGCAATACTGGGCCCAAAGGTCGTCCTCGACCAGTTCGGCAGCCGCGAGGAACCGGAGGATCGCGATGTCCCCCGGAGTGGGAGTGTCGACGCTCTGCGCCCCGACTTTCGGCGTCGCGCCCAAAGCGAGTGCGGCCCCGGCCGCCCCCATGGTCACGCCCCGGCGCAAGAGGTCGCGACGATCAATGGGTTTGGATGGGTTTACCGAGACGTTGTCATCATTTCTGTTCATGGGGAGTTCTCAATGTCCGGAAGGGGGCTCGCGTGTGACCGCGGGAACCAAACGGCGCGCAGGCACGGCACGCGGCGACGCGCCGCGCGTCTTGGCCTGGACCGATTCTCGGCGAGATCGAGGGGGTCTCTCGACCGCCGCGGGGCGGCCTCGCTCCGGTGCGGGCCGACCCGGATCAGACGCATTTACGGCCCACGCGGCCGATCGGATCACACCTTTTTTCGCGAGTGTGGAAGGCCGGAGCTTCCGCAAAGGCGAATCGGGCCGCGACGGGCTAGGTCCGCGATGAACGCCACGAAGGAGTCAGGGCTTCCCGGGTTGTGTCGGTCGGGTCGCTTCGGGCATCATGGAGGTTCGCTTTCCGAGACGATCACGCTTTCGCGAGGTCCCGGCCCGATGTCTCCATTGGCCTTGATCGCTTGTGTGGCCCTGACGGCCCTCGACGACCCCAAGCCACTCAATCCCGCCGAGGTCGTCGTGGCCCTCGAGACCGCGATGAGCGACGCGATCGAGCGAGTCGAGCCGTCGATCGTGGCGATCAGCCGCTGGAAGACGGGTGACGGCCGGACCTTGGCCATTCGGAACAATGATCGGCCCGGGCGGATCTCCAACCCGATATTGCCCCAGCAGTTCGACCTGAACGACAACGCGGCAGTCTCTTTCGATTACGGCTCGGGCGTGGTAGTCGGTCCTCAAGGCGAGATTCTGACCGCCTACCACGTCGTTCGCGAGTGCGCCCGACTGGTTGTCCAGGCGCCCAACCTCCCTCCCTTCGACGCCGAAATCCTGGCGGCCGACCCGCGCACGGACCTTGCCGTGATCGCGCCGATGCGCGCGCTTGTCGCGGAGGTTGGCCCCAAGCTCAAGCCCTTGGCGATCGGCAAGAGCGAGACGCTCCGCAAGGGGGCCTTTTTGATCGCCCTGGGCAACCCTTACAACGCGGCGCGTAACGACGGCCGCGCCTCAGCGAGTTGGGGCATCCTGGCGAACGTCACCCGGCAAATGAACGAGCCGATCAGCGACGGCATCCGCCAAGCGCCCCAGTATTTCCGGCACTTCCCCACGCTCTTGCAACTCGACGCCAAACTCAACCTGGGCATGAGCGGCGGCGCGGTGGCGAACCTGAAAGGGGAGCTCGTGGGTCTGACCACGGCCGCGGCCGACGCCCCCGGGTTCGACTTCCAGGCCGGCTACGCCATTCCGATGGACGCGATCGGCCGGCGAGCGGTCGCCGCGCTGATGGAAGGGCGCGAGGTGGAATACGCCTTCATCGGTCTGACCATCAACCCGCAGGTGCCCAATCAAGTGGCGGCGGTCAAGCCGGGTACGCCGGCCGACCAGGCCGGCCTTCAGGAACGCGACCTGATCCATATGGTGGGTGACGTTCCCGTGCCGGTCGCGAAGGGGGGCCTTAACCTGGCCCTGGCGATGGCCCCGGTCGGTGAGCGAGTGAAACTCCTCATCTCCCGCGAAGGCAAGCGCCGAGAGCTCGAGGTGATGCTCTCGAAGTACCCGGTGGAAGGCGAAGTGATCGCCACCAACCGGCCGGCCCCCTGGCGGGGTCTGCGCGTCGATTTCGCCACGATGGTCAGCGGCTCGACCTTCAGCGACGAGGTGCTCACGGCCCTGGCTCGCGGTGGCGTGGGCGTGGTGGAAGTGGTCTCGGGCTCGTCGGCGGACGTGGCGGGCATCAAGCGCGGGCAAATCATCACCGAGGTCGAAGGCAAGCGCGTCAAGACTCCCGCCGAGTTCCGCAAGGCCGTGGAAGGCGGACAAGGACCCACCCGCGTGAAGACCGAACAGGGCGAAGTCTTGGTGCGCTAAAAGACGGGTGACGGCCCAATGGCGCCCAATGACGACGGACCCCCGCTCGTGCTCACTTCGCGGCCCTGGGCACATGCTGGTCGATGAGGACCGGGTTGCCATCCGGGTCGATCAGGAAGATGCTCGCCGGGCCCTTCGACGCCTCGTCGGCCCGAGTGGTCAGGCGAACACCGTCCGCTTCGAGGGCCTTTTGGATGTCGCGAACGTCGTCGAAGTCGGCCAGGGGCTTGGCGTCCTTGTCCCAGCCTGGATTGAACGTGAGCGTGTTCTTTTCAAACACTCCCTGGAAGAGCCCAATCGTGGAGGACTCGTTCTGAAGAATGAGCCACTTCTTGGAGGCGTCGCCGTGCGTCGCCCGGAAGCCGAGCTTCTCATAGAACGCGCGCGATGCATGAATGTCCTTGACGGCGAGACTGACGGAGAAATTTCCGAGACGCATTTTTGGCTTCCCTTGGTTGGCGGGCCCCTCAGTGCCGACGACGCTCGAGGTTGCAAGTCCGAGGGTCAAGACGAGCAAAAGGCTGGGAATGGTCCGCATGGTTGAGACCTCACGTTACGGGAGATCAGGGAGACCGACCGTTCGCCGGTCTCGCGTCCCTATCCTACATCCGAAATCCCAGATGGTTTGACAAATCTTGCGGACTTCCATGAAGACCCAACCAGCAACTGCGGCGACGTATGTCCAGCGCATCAACCTCGCGATCGACCACGTCGTCGGCCATCTCGACGGCCCACTTCGACTCTGCGACCTGGCGAGCGTCGCGGCGCTCTCGCCTTTTCATTTCCACAGGGTCTTCCAGGCCCTGGTCGGGGCGACACCCGCCGATTTCGTGAAGCGCCTCCGCCTGGAGAAGGCCCTGGGACTGATGGCGCGCCCGCGTGCCGAGTCGCTCACCGCGATCGCGCTGCAATGCGGCTTCTCCTCGTCGTCCGACTTCTCGCGTTGCTTCAAGCGACGCTACGGGGCCGCCCCCAGCGCCTTCGACATCCAGGCTTGGCGCGAGGCGCGGGGGACCGAGCTCGACGAAACTGTCGGCGAAAGTGCCAGTCTTCACCACATCGACCAACTGCCCCCACGGCGGAACCCCGACTCATTTCGGGTGAGGGTCCGTGAGATACCCGCGCGGACCGTGGCCTACATTCGTGTGGACAATCCGTACCGGGGGAGCGGCGTCTTGGACGCGGTGCAAGCCCTGGTCGCCTGGGCCGAACGGAATGCCTCCGCCGACGGGCAATGGCTGGGATATCAGTGGGACGACCCGACACTCACGTCGCTGGAGGACTGTCGTTACTATGTCGCTGTCGAGGCGGAGCGGGCAAGTGTGAGCGGCCAAGTGGGCCGCTACTGGTTCCCGCCGATGACGGTGGCCCAGGTGGCGATCCAAGGGGGAATCGAACTCGAGCTTCGCGCCTTGCGGTGGCTCTACGGAGTCTGGCTGCCTCGGAGCGGTTACCTTCCGGCCGATCACCCAGCCTTTGAGGCGTGGGTGGGCCGGCCGTTCGCGCACGGGACGGAGCACTTCGACCTCCTGATTCAACTGCCGATCCGAAAGACGTGACGACGAGTCACCAGCGCTGCGAAAGGTGGTCACGACACCGCCGAACGAAGGGGAGATTACATCGCAATGATGTTGACACGTGTTTGTTTAAAAAAACTTAAATAATTTGAGACTTTATGCTGCGATATGTTTGACACCTGATTGTTCTTCGGCGAGTTCACGTCGCACCATGCGATCGCAGCAATTCCACGATGGCTTGATGGCCGCGCTTCATCGCCCAGGCCAACGGCTTGGCCCATGAATCGGCGCCCGCCTCCACGGGGTCGGCACCTCGTTCCAGATAGTGCTTGACGAGTTCGATGCGTCCCCATCGACAGGCCCACCCGAGCGGCGTGGACTTGACCAGAGGATCGCGTTTGTTCAGTGAGGCGCCCGCATCCAGCATCATCGTCGCACGGAGGAGGCGGTCCTTGGGCTGGCACCAGTCCGACCCGAGGTGGTGGAGGACCGTCATCCCCTCAGCGTCGGCAACGTCGGGATCGACACCGCTTTCCAGGATGAGCTTCAATGCCTCGAGCGACGCGGCCTTCACCAGCGCCTGGTTCCAAAACGGATCGTCGCGTCTTCGTGTCAGATAGGGCAGGCACATCCGTACGATTTCCGAATCGCCGCCGCACATGAGGACCTCCGCGAAGTCCTGTTGTGTTGGTTCATCGATGTTTAGGCTGTAGGCCGGCAGGTCCCCGTCAAGGACCGCTCGCGCGATCTTCGGGTCCGTCACGGTCTCGACCGTGAGCCTCGCTCCATGCTTGCGCAAGAGCGCTCGCATAGGTTCGTCCTCCGCCACGCACAACGAGTCGCCGCAAGCGTGGACGATCGCGTTGACGTCGGCACCTCGGGCAAGGAGCAACTCGGCGATCGCTAGTCGGCCGCACATCGAGGCGAACCATAGTGGCATGCCCCAGCTTCGATCGCCGTCGCTGGTGACGATGGACTCATCGGGGTCGAGCCCAAGGTCGAGTAAGGTGACGACCATCTCGGGCCGGTCCACGCGCACGGCGATGGCGAGGAGGCCCCCGCGAAACAAGTGGACCTCGTTCGGGGTCCCGAATTCGCGGTGGCGTCGCAAGACGCTCTCGCGATCGCCGAGGGCGACGGCCGCGCGAGGCGTGAGTTCGGCCCCCTTTTCGAGCAGTCGGCGGGCCGTTTCTTCAAACCGCCCGGGGCCGACGCGTGCGTTCTCCATGAAATGGAACGCCGAGTCCCGGCCCGATGGCGCCTGGCCCGCCACGATCGCCGCGAAGTCGAGCGGCGTCTTACCGGACAGCACGGGTTGGTCGTGTCGTCGCACGGGACTATCGCGTACGGCGAGCGCGTCCGGAGGGGCGCCCTGGTCCAGGAGCCAACCAACCAGCGTCGGATCGTGCTTCCAGGCCGCGAGGTGCAGCGGCGTGATCCCATGAACGTCGCACGCACCGACCAACGCTGGGTCCGCGGCCATCAAGGCAACGGCATCGTGGGCCCGCCCCTCAAGGATGGCCTGACGGAGCGCTTCGACGGCCACGTTGGGTGGCGTCTCGCTTCGGCCGAGCGACGCGCGGCGATGCTCTTCCTCTTGCTCGATGACGGCGACAATCCCAGCGTACTCGCGGTCGACGGCGATCGCATGGGCCGAGGTCGCGTCGAAGTGCGGCCAAGTCCCCGCGCGCGCGTTCGCGCCCAGCCGCATGAGCACGCGCGTCCCTTCCTCATCGCGACGCAACACCGCGAGCCGCAGGGCGCTCTCGAGTGACTCGGCCGGCGCGGGACGCATAGAGCACCTTCTCGGCCCACTTGAGGGACCGGACATGGCCGACATGAGGGGCTTCTCTTCATGCACGACGTCCGCGTGACGTAAGGCCCGCGTCGCGCGGAAAGCGCAGGCACCGTGATGCCGACCTGTCGCGGTACGGACACCAAGCCATGATGACTTCTCCATGAGGCATCGGCAATGCTTGGCCTCTCGCCGCTTCGCCGGCCAGGTTCGGATGCTCCATCGCTTCCGGCGGGCCGTTCGCCGTTTTCAAAGCGTGCGATTGTCTGCCGGCGTTGCTTGGTTGGATCGCCCGCGCGGAACCGCTATGATCCACGACGCCGATTGGGCCCGACATTCCCCGCGAGACACTCGATGTCCACCAAGACCCGCCGACCGTCCCTCACCACCATGATCTTCGTGGGCCTGGCCGTCGGGATCGCCTTCGGATGGCTTGTCCACTGGACCCACGCCTCGTATCGCGCGGCCCCTGACTCCGGGGGCATCGTCTCCTTGCTCGGCGAAGACGGCCGACACGCCGCCATCCTGGGATTCATCCGCGCGATTTCCCTTTTGTTCATCAACTTGATCAAGTCGATTATCGCCCCGCTCATCTTCTCCACATTGGTGATCGGCATCGCCCACACGGGCGACATCCGACAGGTCGGCCGGATGGGGATCAAGTCGCTCATCTACTTCGAGGTCGTCACCACGATCGCCCTCTTCCTCGGCTTGGGGGCGGTGAACCTCACCCGACCCGGCGACGGCGTCTCCCTGGAAGTGAAGGGCCAGGAAACCAAGAAGAACAAGGCGGAACTCGCCGCGTTGGCCGCGAAACTCGCCGAGGAAGGCCGGGCCGCCGAGGCCGCCGCGCTCCTAGCCAAGCTCCCAAGCGCCCCCGAGCCACCCGCCAAGCCGCAAGGTCTGGCCGACATCGTCCAGCACCTTTCGCCCCCGTCGATCATCAAGGCGATGGCCGAGGGGGACGTGCTCCAAATCGTCGTCTTCTCCGTCCTCTTCGCGCTGGGGGCCACGCTCGTCGGCACCCGCGCCGGGCCCGTGCTCACCTGGTGCGAGTCGCTCGCGCAAATTATGTTCAAGTTCACCGAAATTGTCATGCTGTTCGCGCCGATCGGTGTGGGGGCGGCCATGGCCTACACGGTCGGCCATAACGAGGAGGGCCTGAAGGTCCTCATCAATCTCGGCAAACTCGTGATCACGCTGTATGGGGCCCTCATCGTTTTCGTCGTCGTTGTGCTCGGCTCCGTCGCCTTGGTCTTCCGCGTGCCCCTGCGCGATTTTTACCAGGCCGTGAAGCGACCGGCCGCCATCGCCTTCGCCACCACGTCGAGCGAATCGGCGCTCCCCCTGGCGATGGAGAACATGGAACGCATGGGCGTGCCCCGCCAGGTGGTCGGCTTCGTGCTGCCCACCGGCTACAGTTTCAATCTCGACGGCACCACACTCTACCTCGCGCTGGCGTCCGTCTTCGTGGCCCAGGCCGCCGGCGTTGAATTGACGACAAGCCAGCAATTGTTGATGGTCTTCACGCTGATGCTGACATCGAAGGGGGTCGCGGGGGTGCCGCGGGCCTCGCTGGTGATCCTCTCGGGGACGCTCGCGAGTTTCAACCTTCCCTTAACGGGTGTGCTCGTGATTTTAGGTGTGGACGAGTTAATGGACATGGGTCGGACGATGGTGAACGTGATCGGCAACTGCCTGGCGACGGTGGTGGTTTCCAAGTGGGAGGGGAACTTCCGTGTCGAGCCGCCGCCACCGGAGGTGACCCAATCGGCGTCCGAAGACGCCTGAGACGGTCAGGGAAACGCGTTGTCAGCTCGCCAACTCTTCGTTCATACGTTTCGCCAAAGGCTTGGCGGCCCCGGAGGGGCCATCGTCATGAGCCAGGGGTGGAGCGGAGCACAACAACTGGATGACTATAACGCGCCGAGAGTGTCCCCTCTGGGACGGGCCCTCCTGTCCCAGGCCCAGTCCCCGCGACATGCGGGACACCCAGGAAGGAAATCCGATCGCTTGAATCCAGGGGTTCGCCAAGATTACCCCCGGCCACGGACGGTCACCCCTTCTGGTGCTGAAGGAAGACCCGGAACGCATCGTTCCTCAGGGCCCCTCGAATCGC
>CALLYK010000041.1 GCA_937858365.1 uncultured Isosphaeraceae bacterium
GTGGTTACCGGCTGAGGAAGTTCGTCCGCCGAAACAAGATCCAGGTGATCGCCGCGAGCCTCGTGCTTCTGACCCTGGTCGGCGGCATCATCGGCACGAGCGTCGGGCTCTATCAGGCCGATCGGGCCCGCGACGCCGAGGCAGTCCAGCGGCAAATCGCGGTCGACCAGAAGGAAATGGCCGAGGCCTCCGAGAAGGTCGCGCAGGGGCAGCGAGCCCGCGCCGAAAAACGCGAAGCCCAGGCCATCGACGCCGTGAAGCGTTTCCGGGACGTCGTGGCGGACAACCCCGAATTGAAGAACAATCCCACCCTCGATCCCCTGCGCAAGAGCCTGTTGAAGGAGCCCCTCGCCTTCTTCCAGTCCCTACGCACGGGCCTTCAGGCCGACGCCGCCACCAACCCCGAGTCCCTCGCCCGGCTGGCGGACGTCGCTCATGAGTATGCTCACATCACCGATGAGATCGGCGACAAGGAGGACAGCCTCAAGGGGCACGCCGAGAGCCTGGCCATCTGGGAGCGTCTGACGACGGACCACTCCAAGAACCAGGATTTCCAGGAGGGCCTGGCGAAGCTCCACTTCTGCCAGGGCAAGTTGCTGAGCGAAACGGGCAGGAACGCCGAGGCGAGGGCCTCTTACCACAAAGCCATCGCCGTGTATCGCACGCTGGCCGACGCCAACCCCGGCGTGCGCTCTTTCCAGCAGAAAGTCGCGATCAGCCAGGTCAGAAGGGGTGTTCTGTTCGAGGAGATGAACCGGCCGGATGAGGCCATGGCCGACCTGGTTTCGGCCATCGCCGTGTTTGAGCGGCTCGTCCAATTGCCCGTATCGGACCTCAACGAGTTCCTGAACTACCAGAACGATCTCGCTGGGACCCACATGAACATGGGCGTTCTTCGGAAGAACACCGGCCGGCCCGACGCCGCCCTGGAGTCTTTCGAGAAGGCGTTGCCAATCTTGAAGAAGCTTGCCCAGGACTTCCCGGACAGCGAAGCGGCCCAGAGCGGCCTGGGGGGGCTCTACCAGAACATGGGCCTGTTGCAATTGAGCATGGACAAGCCGGCCGACGCGGCGAAGTGGTTCGGGTCGTCCCTGACGGTCTGGCGGAAACTAGTCGACGAGTTTCCGACCGTCACCGACTACCAGAACAACCTGGCGAGCAGCTACATGATGGTCGCCAAGCTGCAGGACCGCGAAGAGGCCATGGAGTCGCAGGCGAAGGCCGCGGCGATCTGGCGGAAGCTGACCGTCGCCCATCCGTCCGTCTTCGGGTTCCGCTACAACCTGTCGGGCGTCCTGGCCAACACGTCGGGCATGCAGCACAATTACGCCAATGTCCTGATCCGAAACGGGAAGAGGGCCGAGGCCCTGGCTTTGTACGAGGCGGCCCGATCGAACGGGGAAGAGGCCCTGCGCGCCGACGGCACGAACCGGTCGGCACGGGTGAACCTGTCGAATCACCATGAGGCCATCGGCAGGATGCTGCGGGACGACGGCAAGTTCGACGAGGCCATCCAATCGTACGAACGGGCCGTGGCCACCCGTAAGCCGCTTGCCGACCAGAACCCCAATGATACGGGCTCGCGCAAGGCCATCGCGGACGCCCACAACTTCATGGGAATGATGCACCAGCGCCTGGGGCAAGCGGACGAGGCGATGGCCTCCTACGATCGGTCTCGCGCCATCGACGCCCAGTTGGCACGCGAGCATCCGGCCTCGCAAGAGTTCTATTGCGGTGAGGCCGGGGCGCTGAGCAACATGGCGGACCTCGACGTCGACGCGAAGCGCTTCGACCAGGCTCGCGAGCGGCTGCTGAAGGCCATCACACAGCAAAAACGGGCACTGACCCTGGCGCCCACGAATGCCACCTGCCGAGCGTTTCTGAAGGAACATCTGGATCTTCTCATCAAGGCCGGCAAGGGGCTCGGCCGTGACGATGAGGTCGCCCTGGCCGAACGCGCCCTCGAAGAGCTGAAAGCCGGCGATCCGGGGAGCGCTGCGCTGGATGCGCGTCTTGCCGACCTGATCAGGGGCGACGATCACTAGTCGCCCGCCATGCTGAACGACGGCCAAGGGGGAGACCCGCGGCGGGTCGGAGGGCCTTATCCGAGCGGCCCATGACCATCCAAGGTCGGGTTGAGCGATCGGCCTCGGCGTTGGCCTTGGACGGATTCGACCTGGGGGTATACAATTCATTGACCCGCCCTCATCGCGGACGGGCGGGGCTGCGCGTGTGGCTCGCGGGCGGTCGACGGCTTCGCATCCCACGTTCTTTGACTTCCAGTCCCGGCCGTTCCGCCTGGAACGCGAGGCCGCCCGGACCCGGTTCGGGAGGCGCCCGCGGCGTCGGGCCCACGATCGGGAGAGAGGGCCCAGCCTCGTGGTGCGCAAAATCGAACGGGACCAGAACCGTTTCCGCCAAATCGTTCGCGGCAAGATCAAGACCGACTTGCGCAAGTACATCGCGCATGGCGAGATGATCGGCAAGACGGGCGGCGACCTGGTTTCGATCCCGTTGCCGCAAATCGACCTGCCTGAGTTCCGCTACGGCCCCAAGGGGTCGGGCGGGGTCGGTCAGGGCCCCGGAGACGTCGGCACGCCGATCGGTCGGGCCGGTCAAGGCGACCAACCCGGTGGGGCCGGAGACAGCCCCGGACAACACATCCTGGAGGTCGAGCTCAGTCTTGAGGAACTCGCCCAAATCCTGGGCGAGGGATTGGAACTGCCCCGCATCGAGCCCAAGGGCAAAGCGAACATCGTCGAGGAGAAAGACCGGTACACGGGTATCCGCCAGGCCGGCCCCGAGAGCCTGCGGCACTTCAAGCGGACCTACAAAAAGGCCCTGAAACGCCAGATCGCATCGAACCAGTACAACCCCGACGAGCCGATCGTCATCCCCGTGCGTGAGGACAAACTCTATCGTTCGTGGAACCCTGTCTATCTGCCTCAGGCGAACGCAGTCGTCCTCTACTTGATGGACGTCTCGGGCAGCATGACCGACGAACAGAAAGAGATCGTCCGTATCGAGGCCTTCTGGATCGACACATGGCTGAAAAGCCAGTACGACGGCGTGACCACCCGCTACGTCATCCACGACGCCGTCGCCAAGGAGGTGGACCAACACACCTTCTATCACACCCGCGAGTCGGGCGGCACTCGCATCAGTTCGGCTTATAAGCTCGCGCATAAGATCTTGGAGGAAGACCATCCCGTCAGCGACTGGAACATTTATGTTCTTCACTTCTCCGACGGCGACAACTGGGGCGAAGACAACCGTCACTGCATCAACCTTCTGCGCGACCAACTACTCCCCAAGTGCAACCTCTTCGGCTACGGCCAAGTCGAAAGCCCCTACGGCTCAGGCGAGTTCTATCGCGAACTCGAAGAGGCGTTCGAGGAAGAGCCCAACCTCGCACTCTCCGAGATCCGCAACAAGGAAGGGATCTTCGACTCAATCAAGGAGTTCCTGGGTCGGGGCCGCTGACCGGACGTCGCATAAGAATGGGGTCGCTCGTCCGAACGATGCCGGCCCCTGCTTCTCGGCCATGAAGGAGGTCCCCTGATGTCCACCGCGATCGCCGAAAGGACGACCGGACTCGATGTCGGGGTTTATCGCTTCACGATCGCGCAGTTCGAGAAGATGGTCGACGCGGGGGTCTTCCCTGACGGCCTCCGCGTGGAACTGCTGGATGGGCGCGTGCGCGGGCTTCAGCCACAACGTGTTCGGTTCCTGCTGCCGCCACTCGAGGCTCGCCGCGTCGCCGTAGACGCGCAGGTGAAGGTCGTTCTCGTCGCCGGTGCAAATCTGGCTCGCGATCAGCGTGCCGGTGGCGCCGTTGCCGAAGCGCAGCAGCACGGTGCCGTCGTCGTCGAGCAGGCGGCCGGGCACCACGCGGTTCAGATCGGCGCAGAGGTGCGTCGCGCGCAGTCCGCTCACGTGCTCCGCGAGATGAAACGCGTGCACGCCGATATCGCCCATGCAGGAGCT
>CALLYK010000042.1 GCA_937858365.1 uncultured Isosphaeraceae bacterium
CCGCGCCGAAGGCGTCGGCCTTGTTCACCGCGTTCAGGTCCGTCTTCGGGACGTCGTGCGTGTACGGCGTCACGTCCGCCTTCGCGGTGAAGCTGTTGAACATCGGCCGGGCGGCGGCGTCGAACTGGCTCATGGGCTTCAGCCCGAGGATCAGTTCCATCGTCCGCAACATGCTCGTCGTCGAGTATAACGTGCTGTCAACGTGCTTCCGCTTCGTGTACGGCGACACGACCAGCGCCACGACGCGGTGGGCGTCCACGTGGTCGGGGCCGTTCTGGGCGTCGTCCTCGATGACGAAGATCGCCGTTTCCGGCCAGAACTTGCTCTTGCTGATCGCCTCGACGATCCGGCCCAGGGCCAGGTCGTTGCTCGCGACGCACGCCTGGGGCGTGAAGGCCCCCGTCGCGGTACCGTTGGTGTGGTCTTCGCCTAGGCTCATGATCATGAAGCGCGGGAGGTTGCCGTTCTTCTCGTAGTCTTGGAGCTCACGGATGAAGACATCGGCATTGTCGGTGTCGCGAACGCGCTTGCCCGCTTCCTTGGGGATGCCGAAGGCGGGGCTGGTGTGACCGACCAGGCCAGGTACGCGGCCTTCCATCTTCACGGTGCCGTCGGGTTGGCTCACGCGCGAGCCGTATTCGCCGTAACTGCGGTACGAGAGGTTGTGACGAGCGCACGCGTCCCATAGGTAGCCGGAAGGAGCGTTGGCCAGTTCGGCCTGGTCGTCAAGGTCGACCCCCGCGCGTCGTGAGTAAGTGAGGGCCCAGTTACGTGCGATGTAGTCGGTGTTGTACGCCATCGTGGACCAAGGGTGGCCGTCTGCCGAGACGTGCCCGTTGCAGTAGAGGTTGTCGAGCAGGACGAACTCCTCGGCCAGTTTGTGATGGTTGGGCGTGATCTGTCGGCCGAAGAGCACTAACGACGGGTCCCCGTTTCCCTTGGCGATGTCGCCGAAAACTTGATCGTATGTTCGATTCTCTTTAATGATGTACAGAACATGCTTGATAGGTGATGGGTCGCCCACCTTCACGGGGATGGCCGTCTTCTCAACGGGCGGATTGGCGGCCTTCATAAGCGAGTCGGAATACGGGCAGTTCTTGTAGACCGTCTCGGTGAACGCGGCGAGTTGCTTGTCGTCGGGGACTGGCACGATCGAGAGGGCCCCCGAAAGGGTCGTGCCGATGTAGGGGAATCGCATCAGCTCCTTCTTGAGGTCTTCGGGCAGTTCCACTTTTTGCTGACGGAGATATTCCTCCATCTTGGCGCGGTATTCGGCGCTAGGCGGGTTCGGCTTGGTGACGTTTCCCTTCCCCACCCCGACGAGCAGGTTTCTCCCATCGGGCGTGACGGCCAAGCTGGTGGGATACCAGCCAGTGGGGATGAAGCCCTTCACGGCGCTTCGGTTTGGCTCTTCCACGTCGATGACGGCCATGCAGTTGTTGTCGGCGTTGGCGACGAAGAGCGTTTCGCCGTCGGGGCTAATGGCCAGCGCGTCGGGCGTGCTGCCTTCGGGCGCCTTGGGAAAGAGGGCCGTGATGATTGTCTCCGTGACGGTCCCGTTCTTGGTGTCGATCACCGACACGCAATTGCTCGAAGCGCAGGCAACGAAGAGGCGGTCGTCCTCGGGGTGAAGGACCATCTGGTTGGGGTGTTCGCCGACTGGGATCGTATCCAGGGTACGCAGGGTCTCGGGGTCCACGGCCAGGACCCTCGCGCCGGCCCAGTCGGAGACGTACAAGCGCGAACCGTTTCGCGAGGAGACCACGTCGTAAGGCCGACTGCCGACCTTCGCGCTCGTGAGCGTCTCGCCGGTGCCTGGGTCGATCGCCATCAGCGTCGCGTTGTTGATGTCGATCGTGTAAAGGACCTTGCCGTTGTGGGAGAGGGCCACTCCGCTTCGAAAGGCAGGCTTGTTTTCGCCTTTCGCTTTGGGCTGGTCCTTGCGTGACGGGGGTTCGCCCTCGGCCGGGCCGGCACGGGAAATGTCCGCCCCTTTCAGGACGAACTTATGCAGACCTCCGCCGCCCCCGCCCGACCACCAGAGCCTTCCGCTCTCGGGATGAAATGCCAGACCGAACCAGCTTTGACGAACGGTCTCCTTGTCGACGACCTTCTTGTCTTGAAGGTCCACGACGCTGAGTTCATGGGCGTTGAAGCCCCCAGTGCCGACGAGCGCGTGGCGATTGTCGGCAAGGGGAATGATGTTGAGCGGCAGGTCGGTGAGGATGACCTGGGCCCCGGCGGGTGACAGTTTCCAACCGTTGGGCAACAGGAAGCCATCGGGCGTCGCCCCGGCATATTGCGGCTTCTGTTGTGCGAGGAGAGGCAGGGCGAGAAGGACGGCCAAAGTGAAGGTCGACATCAAGGCGAGTTGTGTGCGCTTCATCGCTGAGACCTTGGAGTACGGGGCCCAATGAGGACGAGACCGGACCAACGCATCGGGCCTCATCTTGACCGAGCGGGAGACACGAGTCCAATGAGTTTTTGGAGGAGATCGGCTAGAACGATGTGGATTGAGATTGGTGGCTTGATCGCACCAGGTCATCGCCTTACTCGCTTCGCGTGTTTGGACGGGCTATGATGGTCCGGAAGGCAAGAGTGGACGCAACCGGATTCGAGACAAGAACCAACGAGCTCGCTCGATGCACCAGCCGATTCAACCCGTCGCTCGTGGTCGACGTTGGCCTTTCCAGTTGGGCCTCCTTGTAGTCGGTCTGGCGGTCGTCGCCTTGATTCGGATCGTGGTGATTGTCGATCAGACCGAGTCGGCCTATGTCACCGAATTCGGTAAGCCCGTGCGGTTGCTGAACGAACCGGGGTTGCATTTCAAGTGGCCCCATCAGAGCCGGCGCGGCTTCGACAAGCGCCTCCGCGTCGACACCCCCCCGGCGCGCGAGATGCTCACTCGCGACAAAAAGAACCTGGAGGTCGCCTGGTACGCCTCGTGGCGCATCGACGATGTGGAGCGCTTTCTGCGCTCGGTCCGGACGATGCCCGAGGCGTCGGCCCGACTGGATGAAATGGCCGGCTCGATCGTCGCCACCGAGTTGGGCCGCCATGACCTGGCGCAGCTTGTCCGTGAAGGGCCCGATTCGGCCCTGGGGACGATGATGATCGACGTCTCCCGCCGCGTCGCTGACCAGGCGCGCCAGGAGTATGGCCTAGAGGTCCGCGACGTCCGACTCCGTCGCCTGAATTACCCCGAGGAGGTCCGAACGGCCGTCTTCGAGCAGATACGGAGCGAACGCAAGCGCGTCGCCGCCGCGACGCGCGCTGAGGGAGAAAGCCAAGCCAGGACCATTCGCAGCGCCGCGGAGCGTGAACGCGCACAGATCGTCGCCAAGGCCGAGGCCGACGCGGCGCGCCTTTTGGGCGAAGGGGAGGCGGAGTCCACACGCATCGCCAACGAGGCCCACGCCGCCGACCCTGAGTTCTACAAATTCCTCAAGACCTTGGATACCTATCGCGGGGCCCTCGACAAAAGGACGACGCTCATCCTCTCCGCGGAAAGTGACTTCCTCCGCCTCTTGACCAAGGGCCCAACCACGCCGGAACTGCCCCTCGGGCCCGTCGCGACAGGGGCGTCGACGACCGGGACCGCCCCTCCTCGCGGTCCCGCGACGGGAGGTCCGCGGCCATGAGGCGCGCCCTCTCGATCGTCCTTTCGCTCGCGGCAGTCGCTTACACGATGAGCGGCATCGCGATCGTCGGGCAAGACGAAGTGGGCGTCGTGCGCCGCTTCGGCGCCGTCCAGGACGCGCCGTGGCCACCCGGTCTTCACTGGGGCCTGCCCTGGGGCCTTGGCCGCGTCGATCGCGTCAAGGTGGGTCAAACCCGCACGCTTACTGTGGGAGCTCAGGGCGACGAGTCGGCGCCACTCACGCGCTCGCCCGACCCGCAGACCGACGACTTCCTCACGGGCGACCTCAACCTTGTCACGGCCCAGGCCCAGGTCCAGTATCGAGTCTCCGACCCAATCAAGTATCTGTTCTCGGCGGAATCCGTGGATCGACATCTCGCCTTGGAGACCGAATCGGCCCTGGCCAAAGCGCTCTCGGAGCGCACGATCGACGACGTTTTGACCACCGGTCGCGCGGCGATCGCCGAAGCGCTCGTCCAAGAAGTCCAAGCGGGTGCCGACTCCCGCGACCTCGGCGTGTCGATCCGGGCCGTTCGTCTTGGGAAGCTCGCCCCACCGATCCCGGTGGCGCCCGCATTCGCCGACGCAGCCCGCGCGCGGGGCGACAAGGGTCGAAAGATCACGGCCGCGCAGGAACATCGCGATCGCGCTTTGGCCGAGGCTCGCGGTCAGTCACGCGAGATCGGTGACAAGGCCGCCGCCGAGCGCGATCGCCTCGTCCTCGTGGCCAGGGGGGAGGCCGATCGCTTCACCAAGGTGCTTGCGCAGGCTGAGAAGGCCCCCGAAGCCACACAACGGCGTCTCTACCTGGAAGCCCTCGGCGAGTTGCTCCCGCGCTTCACGAGGAAAGTGGTCGTCGAGCAGTCGAGCGGACTGGACGTGGGCCTCTTCGCCGACGAGGGTCAGGAGGGCCCGCCATGAGGAGAGCCATGGCCGCCTTTGTTACCCTCATCCTCCTTGCGGGGCTCTGTTGGCATGCCGTGAAAGGGCCAGTCGCGTCGTCCTCTCCCTCCAGACAACGGGGCGCGAACGGACCTGAGGCGGCCGCCACGCGAGTGGTGGAAGGGCTCATGGCCAAGGCTCGCGAAGGCGACCTCTCCGGATACCTCGATCGCTTCAACGGCCCCTTCCGGGAACGACTTGACCACGAAGTTGCCGCCAAGGGGCGCGAGGCCTTCGCTGAGGAGTTACGAAAGGCGGCGCAAACTCGAAAGAGCCACGCCATCTTCGCCCCCGAACCTGACGGGGATGACGTGATGCGGATCACCGTGGAATCGGTCTATCCCGACCACAACGAACGTCAGACGTATCGCCTGGAAAGGACCGGGTCGGACTGGTCTGTGACGGACGTCGAGACCGTGCGGGCCGTCACTCCCGCCGCGAAATACGGCACTCCCGCCGACTACTTCGCCCCCGAGGGGCCCCCCGTGGAATCGGGCCCCACCACGCTGTCAGAGAGACCATAGATCAAAGGTCCTTTCTCCGTGATCGTCTTCCCCGGCGTGCTTGTGGTGTTCGCCCCTCTCCTCCGGGAGCCCCACCCATGACCCGAGTCTTCGCGACCATCGCTACTTTCTCGCTTCTCTTGACCCTGGTCGGCCCGAAGCAGGCGTCCCAGAAGAGGCTCGACCCCGAGGCGGTCTCTGTCCGGCTACTGCTTGGAGTCGGCGACGCCGAGCCAAGGGCCTGGAATGGTTCGGTCAGCGTTGATCGCGGCGAGGTTCTAGGTGTCGACAGTTGGCGTCTGCGCGATCCCGACTCCATCACAGGTCCGAACTCGTGGCGCGGGCGGAGTCTGCTTGTCCGGAAGGTCGCCGCGAAGAAGGCCAACGCGAAGAAGGCGGAGTTGACGCCTGCCGAGAAGAAGGTCCAGGCCGGTCCCACGACACAGGGAGCGAACGTCACTCCGGGGGGTGTGGTCGTCACTCTGAAGGGTCCCGATTCCGCGAGTGTGTCACTCACCAGCGAAGGGGGCAATGCCGCGATCCCTCTTGCCGAACTGAGCGACGGCGCCCCGCATCGGTTTCTGGAGGGGAAAGTAGAAGCACGCCTGGTGCCGCCTTCCATGTCGGTCGTCGCGGGCCTCTTTCAAGAGGACTTCCCCGTCGCCGCGCCCGACGCCAAGGGAAACGTTTGGCTCGCTTACGTGGAGCACGAATCGCGCGGCGTCGAAGTCTCCGAGGCGCTTACCGATGTCCCCAAGGACTTCAGCCGCTTCGTGCCCAACGGCGGCGGAGATCGGATCAAGCTCCTCAAGTTCAGTGACGGTTCACCCAGTGAGTCGATCGCGCTGACCGAACCCGGTCGCGACGTTTGGCGCCCCGCGATCGCCGTTGATGGCGCCGGTAAGGTCGTCGTCGCCTGGTCCGAATTTCAAAACGGTAATTGGGACTTGTATCGGCGCGTTTATGACACGGTGACGAACACGTCCTCTGACATCAAACGCCTTACGACCAGCTTGGGCGCGGATACGGCCGTGTCGTTGGCGACGGCCCCCGACGGTCAGGTTTGGATGGTCTGGCAAGGGTGGGGAGACGGCCAGGCCGACATCAAAATGGCGCGGGTTGAAGCCTCGAACCAGGTCTTTTCGATCACCGAGACGGCCGCGAACGAGTGGTCCCCCGCGATGGCGATCGGCCGTGACGGCACGATCGTCGTCGCGTACGATACGTATGACTCGGGGAACTACGATGTGAAGCTCGTCCGCTGGGTCCCCCGCTCGGGCCGCTCGCGGGCCTTGGCGGTGGCCACGTCGCCGCGTTTCGAGGCCCGGCCCAGCGTTGCCGTCGATGGTCGTGGTCGCGTCTGGGTCGCTTACGAGGAACGCGACGCCCAGTGGGGCAAGGACGCCGAAAACTTGACGGAAGGCGAAGGGTCCAGCCTATATCGCTCCAGCGCGGTGAAAGTGGTTTGCCTCGACGGCGACACGTTCCGGTTCGCGCCTGACCCAGTGGCCAAGGCACCCGCCGTGGAACGCAAACTGAACTCGTTCCCGAGGCTCGCCATCGACGGGTCGGGCCGTGTCTGGCTCACGTACCGGCATCGCGAGGAGGCCATTTGGGGAAACAACGCGGTGATGGTCGTCGGCGGTGTCTGGCTTTCTTATGCGACATCCCTCGATGAGAAGGGTTGGTCGGTCCCGCGTCCCCTGTCGAACAGTGACAACGTCCTGGACAACCGCCCTGCCCTGGTCACACTCGCTGAAGGGCCCGTGCTGGCCTTCCATAGCAGTGACGGACGATTGCGCCGGGAAGTGGAAATGACCCCCGAGCGCAACCGACGTTTCTACTCGCATTCAGGCACACCTCCCGGAGTGGTCAACAACGACATCTTCGTCGCGGCCCTTGCGGCGCGGCCCGGTCCGGCCGTTGAGCCGGCCCTTCAGGGACAACCCACCGAGGCGATCGCCGCCGAGGCCCCCGTTGTTCATCCGACTGAGGCTGAGGACGTCGCGCGGTTGCGTTCGCACCGCATCCAGGCGGGTGGCAAGACCTATCAACTCCTCCGCGGCGAGTTCCACCGTCATACCGAAATCTCCCAAGACGGCGGTTCCGACGGCGCCCTGGAAGACATGTGGCGCTACGCGATCGACGCCGGGCGGCTCGATTGGATCGGCAACGGCGACCACGACAACGGCGGCGGCAAGGAATACACCTGGTGGCAGATCCAGAAGACGACCGATCTTTATCATAATCCGCGCACGTTCATACCTATGTTCACGTATGAGCGAAGTGTCGGCTATCCGGGTGGCCATCGCAACGTGATGTTCCCCAAGCGAGGCGTGCGCACCTTGCCCCGGCTGATTGACGACAACGGCATGCGCCTCAACAACCGGGCCGGTCAGGACGAAGACGCGGCCATGCTGTACTCCTACCTGAAGGAACTCGGCGGCATCTGCGCCTCGCACACGTCGGCCACCGGCATGGGGACCGACTGGCGGGCCAACGACCCCAAGGCCGAACCCTTCGTCGAGATCTTCCAGGGACACCGCCAATCGTACGAGTACCTCGGGGCGCCGAAATCGGCCCGTCGCGGCGAGGAGTCCATCGGCGGCTGGCGGCCCTTGGGGATGATCTGGAACGCGCTGGCACTTCAGTACAGGATGGGGTTCCAGGCGTCGAGCGACCACATTTCCACGCACATCAGCTTCGCGATCGCGCTCGCCGAGCAGCCGACGCGCGAGGCCATCTTCGACGCATTCCAACGTCGCCACTGTTACGCGGCGACCGACAACATCCTCCTCGACGTACGCTGCGGGGAGCAGTTGATGGGGGACGAGTTCGAGCGGAAGGGCCCTGTGACGCTCAAGGTCCTCGCCCACGGGACGGGACCGATCGAGCGCGTGGACGTCATCAAAGATTTCGTGTTCGTTTATTCGGTCCAGCCGGGGAAAGACCGTGTGGCGTTCGAGTGGACCGATGATGAGAAGCGACCGGGACTGAGTTGGTACTACGTCCGGGCGATCCAGAAGGACGGTCAACTCGCGTGGGGGAGTCCAATGTGGATCAGGACAGCGCCCTAAATGGGGCCCGTCGTCTGCGGGTTTGGCTCAGCCGAACAATCGGGCGACGGGGATCCGAAAGCAGGGCAAATGGGACTCGGCGGTGATTTCCTGTTCTTCGTGATAGAACTCCGGGGGAGCGTCGGGTCGAAAGACGGTGATCGTCCGAAAGCGGGGGTTGATTAACCAAACGATCGCCACGCCGCTCTGGAGATAGAGTTCGACCCTCTCATCGATTTCGGCTTGCGTGTCGGAGGGTGAGAGTACCTCCACGGCCAGTACGGGCGGCCCTTGAAAGAGGGCGTCTTGCGGGGCGAAGGCCACGACTTCCGGCGACACGTATGCGACGTCGATGCCGACCGTGGTGTCCGGGTCGAGCGCCAGGCGAAAGCCCGCTTCGCCTGACACGACTTCACCACGAGGTTTTGGGGCGGGCTTCCAGCCATGAATCCAGCGCAGACGTCACACGGGCCTCAACGCGACTATGTCGGCGGTTTCGCACGGTCATGGGTCTCTCCCGGAGTTCTCCTCGGACGAGCTCACGGTCCACCCCATCTTCGGGCAGCTCGAGGAGTTCTTCAGTCGTCATCACGACGGCGAACGTGTCGGTGGCCATGACGGGACCTTCCTCGACATTGGGCGTGCGAAAGGACTTAATCCTAATTCTACGGGACGATGACGGGGGATGACACCCTGGCTTGGTCGCCATCGTCTCAGAGTGGCCAGCCCTTAAAAGTGCGAAACTCGAACTCAGTTGTCATTCAAAAGAAAGAAGACCGCCGACCGGCCTTCTCCCTGACGGGATTCAGACGGGTCGGCGGCCGAAGCTATTTCAAGAATGGGGGTCCGAACCCGCGCGGCCTCAGGGCACGCCGCCGCCGGGGGCCAATCCTCCACCCGGGGGCAAGGCGCCGGGCGGCACCTGGTACAACCGCATCCGCCACTTCGAGATTGAAGGCGATCCGGCGTATTCGCCGCATCGCTGCGGATCGCAAGCTGACGCGGGCGGCCTGCAGCCGCTGTCGAAAACGGTGAACGTACCGATGAGCTGCATGCATTGCGAAGAAGCGCACTGCGTCACCGTCTGCC
>CALLYK010000043.1 GCA_937858365.1 uncultured Isosphaeraceae bacterium
CCGGCGCACGAACGCGTTCGAGCCGCCGACGAGCTTCGTCACCTCGATCTCCGCGCGGCGGTTCAGGATCTCGAGGCGGATCGTGTTGCCGACGATGGCGAGCACGCCGATGCCGAGCAACGCCGCGGCGATGCCGAGCACGGAGCGCAGCAGCTCGATCATCGCATCCAGTCGATTGACCCACTCCGCATCCGCCTGCACGAAATCCACTTCCACCGCGAAAGCGCCTGAAACGCATGCACCGTTTCAAGCGACCTTCACGGGACGAAAGGGCCGCGCAAATTCGTCGAGAAGTCGTCGGGCCGCTCGCTCCCATGTGAAACGACGGGCCCGTTCCAAGGCGACTTGCGCCAGGAAGTCCCGATCGAAATCCAAGAAGCGTCGCAAGGCCGCCGAAATGTCGTCCACGCTCGTCGGTTCGAAGTAAAGGCCAGCCGCGCCGACCACTTCGGGCAAGGACCCAGCGCGCGAACACACCACCGGCGTGCCGCAGGCCATCGCTTCCAAAGGTGGTAGGCCGAATCCTTCGAGCAACGACGGTTGCACCAAGGACATCGCTCGACCGTACAGAAACACGAGGTCCTCATCGGGCACGAAGCCGGGAAGCAATACGCGCCCAACCAATCTTCGGTCCTTGATCCTCTCGCGAATCACGGCCAACTCGCTATGGAAGACATCGGCGTGGTCGCCCACGATCACGAGCGAGATGTCCGTTCGCTCCAAGCGGGCGAACGCATCGACCAAACGCGGCAGGTTCTTGTGCGGCGCCAGGCCGCCCACGTAAAGGAAGAAACGCCGTCCTGGCTCGATCCCATGCCTCCGCAAGGCGCGGTCACTTTCCATCCCCGCGCGGGTTGGCTGAAAGACCGCTTGAGGCGCTTCGGAAATCACTCCCACGCTCGTTTCCGGCAAGTGAAAGTAGGCCATCAAGGCCCTCTTGGACGCCTCGGAGACCGTGAGGACGCGATCGGCCTGCAGCACCGCCGCGCGCTCTTTCAGGGTCCAGGCCCAGCGGCCTGCTTTCGTCGGAAAGACCAACTCGGGCCGCTCCAGCGCGAGTGTGTCGTGCAAGGTCACGATGGTCTTTCGACAATTCCAGACGGGAAAATAGCTGTAGGTGGCGGGGAAGAAGATGAGGTCGGGGGTCTCGCGCGCGACGACCCGCCCCATCCGCCAGAGGTCCAAAGCGGAACGCTGACCACGTGCCGAGGCCGCCTGACTGGGCGCCCGGGCGACGTCCACCACCACGACGCGAAACCGCTCCGGCACTTCGACCGAGTCCGCGGAAGGTCGATCCAGCACCAAGACGTATTCGTGATCGGCATCGATCTCGGCCAAGGCGCCCAGGAGTTCGCGCGTGAACCGGCCGAACCCGCGTCGGTTCGCCAGGCAGCCGCCGTCGATGGCGACCTTCATTCCTCGCGTCCTCGGACCAGGTTGGCCTTTCGCGCGGATGGTGGCGTGACCGGCAAGGGTCGCAACGGTACTTCGGCATCGACCCAGCGCGAGCTTTCCAGCGCCGCGAGGACCTCGCCCAGTCGGCAGCCGTCCCAGCCGCTGGCCAAGGGGACCTCTGCCGATCGAGCCGCGCAGAAGGCCGTCAGCTCGCGGCGCAACGCGCCGGAGCATCCGTGCCGCAGACGCGACCAGCATTCCGCCAGGAGCGCTCGTCGGTGGGCGTGGCGGACCCTGCGGCCATTGGCGAGCTTGCCGGAAACGAGCCAGGGGCCCATCGCCAGGCGAAGATAGCCGCCTTGACCCAGGACGTCGATGATGGGGCCTTCCACCCAATCCACGCGGCGGACCTCGGCTGCGACTCGCTCCGCGTTTCTCAGCAGGGCGAACGTCTCCTGCGCTTCGCACGCAACGATCTCGCCGAGAAGGAGTCGCGCCAGGTCGAGGGTCGCCAGGTGGTCATGAGGCGAACCGACCTCCGCCCGAAGGCCCACGATGGGCCCGATCGCCCCGTCTTGGACCCATCGCAGGACGCGGGCCACAGGCGGCTCGAAGCGGTGGGGCAAAGTCACATGCAGCGGGATCCGGCGCGCGTCGGCCAGCTCACATAACGCTCGCGACTCGTCGGGGCCTTCCGCGAGCGGGGCCTCGGCGAGCACCGATTTGCCTTCGACAAGCGCCGCGCGCACCACTTCGGCCCGTTGCGAAAGCGGCATGGCGACGATCACGGCATCGCACTCGCGGCGAAGGCTTGTGGCGGAAGGACTCGACGACGTCTCTCCCACCAGACGACAACCGGGTATCGACGGCACCACGCTCCGGTATTCGTCGGCCGCCCCGACTATCAGGAACCTCATGTTCGCCCTCCTCGCAGCCGCGCTCACCGAGGGTCTCGATCTCGAGTTTCGACGCTCGCGCTCGACAACGGTCGTCGGCGCCGGACACGACCCATCCAGGGGCCAGGAACGGCCGCGCCGGCGAGGTCCGGTCGGGCCCCTTGATTCTCCTTGTCTCGCTCCGGGTGATGGAGCGACGACCAAAGCCACATGGCCCACGCGAAGACCACGGCCAAACCGCAACAGACAAAATAGAGGTGGTGCATCGGCACCGACCGCAAGGCGAAAGACAGGCCCCCTTGGGCCCCGAGGAACCGGTAAAACCGGCGATTGAGAGTGATAGTAACCGCGAGGCCCGCGAAAGCGACCAGGGCCGCCCACGGCCACAAAAGCGATGCCGCCAAACTCAAGAGCATCAGGCCCGTGAGGGCCACGCTCAAGCGTTGCGACGGACTGACGTTCAAGTCCGATTCTGGCGTGCCGGAACGCAAGATCAGCAGCATCCAGGGGACGCCGCGCTGGAAGATGTCGGTGCGTACCAGGCGGCCGAGCGTCCATCGCTTGAGATGGGTCACCTGGACGTCGCGTGCCAAAACGATCTTGTGCCCGGCGCGCGTCAGTCGGTAACCCAACTCGATGTCTTCAATCGCGGGCCGGCGATAGAGGTCGGGGTCGAACCCGCCGATGGCACGGAAGACGTCGCGACGGATCACGCCGCAGCCCGTCCAGAACGTGTGGGCAGGTCGAACGTTCTCGTGAAAGTCACCGCGCTGATGGACGTAATGATGAAGCAAGTTCCGATAGCGACTGATCATGCCTCGGGCGTATGGGCGGTCGTCGTACGAGCCGAAGAGGGCGGCGAGTTTGGGGTCGGCCTCAAAGCGCCTCACGGCCAGGTACAGGGTCTCTTCGTGGGGGACGACGTCGGCGTCGAGGAAGAATATGAGCGGTGCTCGGGCGCTCTCGACCCCGTGATTGCGGGCCTGGGCCGGACCAAGCGAGCGGGGCATCCGGACCACTTGGGCGCCCAGTTCGCGGGCGCGAAGGGCCGATTCGTCGGTCGAGCCGTCATCGACGACGATGAGCTCGTAATCGTTGTATGTGGACGCGCGAATGCCCCGGAGACAACGCTCGAGCGATCGGCCACCGTTACGGACGGGGACCACCACCGAGAGCGCCGGCCTCCGGGGCGCTGGCATCGCGGGACCGGCGGGGAAATCGTCCATGACCTACCCTCGCCCGTCAGCGGGACCGCGGGCCGGAATGCGTCCCCTTCCTGGGGTCGCCCGAACCCGGGCCGTTGTCCGCCACGAAACTTGCGATCGTAGAGCGCTTGTGAGGTCGTCACTCGGCGAACACAAGGCCGCGACGGATGCGACGTGCGGGGGGAATGTAGTGCGATTGCCTGGGGGTGTCAATCCGAGTCGAAATGTCCGCCGGCGACCGGCGGCACATGCTCGCCCAGACCCTTCAGCAGACCAACGACCCCGACCGCCAGGCCCGCAACCACCATCGGCGAACCCATCGCCACACGCCATTGCTCCATGCCGGCCACGCCCTCGACAAGCACGCGGCGAAAGGCCGACGGTCCCAGATCATGAGGCACCACCCACAAACCCACCGCCGCGGTCACGAAACCGATCGAGGAGCCGATCAAGGACGGCGAGGCACGTCTCGGCCGGCCCGCCGCCTTGCCGATCTCGCTATGAACATATCCATATGAAGCGTAGACGGCCAGTCCCAGCACCAGCCAGCCCACGAAGCGCCACCACGACGACGGCGGCAAGTAATACATCAGGAAGAGGCAGGCGAGGGCCCCCAGCGTCGGCAGCGGAAACGGCCCGAACGGCACGCGGAAGGTCCGGGCGCGATCGGGTTCGAGATATCGCAGGATCGGGATGCCCACGCAAACCAGAACGAAGGCGAAGAGTGTGCCGATGTTCGTCAGGTCCACCATTTCGTCGATGCTGGCCACGCCGGACAGAATGGCGACCACCAGGCCGGTGAGGATCGTCGTGACGTAAGGCGTCCGAAAGGTCGGGTGCAAGCGCGCGAAGACGGGCGGCAAGAGTCCGTCGCGGGCCATCGAGAAGAAGATGCGCGGCTGGCCCATCAGGAAGACCAGCAAGACGGCCGTTTGCGCCACCACCGAGCCGAAACCGACGACCACACGCGGCCAGACCGCGCCGGGGGCGACATATTTGAGGGCCATCGTGAGCGATTCGGCCCGTTCGTCCGGTCGGGCGACGACCTCCGGATACGGTATCATCCCTGAGAAAACGGCCGCGATGATCACATAAAAGACCGTGCAAATCGCTAAGGATGCCAAGATCCCGATAGGAAGGTCCCTTCCCGGCCGCTTCGTCTCCTCCGCGACGGTCGAAACGGCGTCGAAGCCGATGTAGGCGAAGAAGACGACCGCGGCGCCCGCGA
The DNA here is from genome assembly GCA_937858365.1 of uncultured Isosphaeraceae bacterium. Classification (GTDB taxonomy): domain Bacteria; phylum Planctomycetota; class Planctomycetia; order Isosphaerales; family Isosphaeraceae; genus CALLYK01. The sequence goes on from CALLYK010000043.1 coordinate 4,725, forward strand.
GCGTGCCATGCCAGCCGTTGGGCTGGTAGGGCCGCCAGTTTTCGGCCATCGTCGGGAATGGGACCAGCCAAAGGCCAAGGATGACGAAGAAGATGAGCACACCAACCTTGAGAATGACCATCATGGCGTTGAAACGCGCGGATTCTTTGATACCCCACACGAGCAAGCCCGTGATCGCCATCGTGATCCCGAACGCCAAGACGTTGAAGATGACTGGGACGCCGAAGACCGTGGGGGCGCCGCCGAACGTGGTCTCGTAACGGGCCGGGTCGGTCGCGAGCAGATTACGCGCGGTGCGGAAGTCGTTCGCCAACCAATCGGGGAAATGGATGCCCAGGTCGGCCAACAGGGAATGAAAATAGCCGGCCCAAGAGATCGACACCGACACGTTGCCGATGCCGTACTCGATAATGAGGTCCCAGCCGATGATCCAGGCGACCAGTTCGCCAAGGGTCGCGTAGGCGTAGGTGTAGGCCGAGCCCGACACCGGCACGAGCGACGCGAACTCCGCATAGCAGAGCGCGGTGAATCCGCAGACGACGGCCGTGATCAGGAAGGAGAGCATCAGCGAGGGCCCGGCGCCCGGGCGCATGGCGTCGCCGGCCGTGGCGGTGCCGATGGTCGCGTAAATCCCAGTGCCGATGATCGCGCCAATGCCCAGCAGCGTGACGCTGACCGGCCCGAGGCTGCGCTTCATGCTGGAATGGGCGTGACCGGCCGCCCCAAGGATGTCATCGAGACGCTTCGTAGCGAACAGGCGAGCGAGCAAAGCGGGGCCCCCTTCGGATGGTCACCGAGTCGTTTCGAGCCGGCCAGTGTGTCAAAAGGGCCCGAAGAGGGCAACGGCCCGAACGTGTCAACAATACGCTCCGCGACATGAGCATTCATGCGATGCCGTCACAGGACCTTGTTCACGTCGTCCGATCAGGCGACCCTCCGGTTCGCCGGACGAGGTCCAAATGGCGACGGAGGCGCTCGAAGGCCTCCTCGGGCGTCACCGAGTTCTCCGGGGCCTCACGACGGCCGTGGGCCACCCAATTTCGAAACTTGCGGACCTGATCGACTTGTGTGGTCAGTTCGATGTCGAGTCTCTGATAGGCGTCCGTGACCCTCGCGAAGCTGCCGTTGGACATCGAGTCTTTGAGTTCGGCGAGGGCCCGTTTCGCCGCGACGTGCGTGATGCCCGCCGTTTCGATTTCGACCTGGGAAACCGCCAGGGACCTGACGCTCGCCTCGAAGACGGAGAACAAGACCAGCACGGCGAGGTCGTCGAGTTCCTCAAGGACCGTCCGCGACATCGACACGAGTTCAACGGATTTCCGGTCCCGTAGGCGATTTGACCCATGCACGAACGCGGAGCATTCCGTAGTGTCCCATCTTCCCGCGAGATTGTTCATATCATACGCAAGGGTCCGCACAGCGCGATACCAATCCCACGCCTCCTCGAGGGACCGGATCATGACCACAGGTCCAAGAGGATCGCCTCCAATTGGGCCTCATCGAATGGCGCCGCCCGGCGCCTCTCGTCCACCGAGAACCAGCGCGCGGTCCCGTCGGAGAGGTCCCTGACGAGGAAGTACTTGCGCTCTCCGTCGGTGATGTCGACTCGCCCGCAGGCGGCCCCATCCGTGGGGGCCAGACCGAGTTGCGTCCTGATTTCGCGAATCGTGATCGGAACGCGCGCGTAACGGCCCGCCGGGACGACATCCAGTTGGTCCGTGCCGAAGCGGACCATCAGCGCGGGCGCGTCGTAGATCCCCAGTCCATCTTCGACCCTCTGCACCGTGTAGCGCGTGATTTCCAGCAAGGCCTCGGGGTCGGCACGCGCGAGCCCGCGCTCGATCAGGTCCAAGAGCGCGGCGACC
>CALLYK010000044.1 GCA_937858365.1 uncultured Isosphaeraceae bacterium
CGATTTGTTCGAGTTGGGCCTTCAGTCGCTGATACGCGATGGGGTCGTCGAAGGTGCCGGCGGCGAAGACAAGGTGGGCCGAGAACTGGGGCCAGTAGTCAGCGAAGTCGGCGCCCGCCTCCTTTTCGAGGGTCTTGGCGATCTCGCCGCGAAACTGGTCGTCGGTCCAATCGCGCCGGGCGAATCCGACGATGGCGAACTCGCCCGCGAGGTTGCCTTCGCGCGCGAGGCGGTACAACGCGGGGGTGAGCTTGCGATGGTTCAGGTCGCCCGTAGCGCCGAAGAGGACGATCGCGCAGGGGTCGGGCACTTGGACCTTGGGGAGGTCCTGGCGCAGGGGATTACCGGCGAGCGAACGATCGGGCATGGGGACGTGACCCGGCGGGGACGCGGTTCGAGGCCCTGCATGTTCCCACCTGGAGGTGACAAGAGGGACCGGGACGGGCCAAGGCCGCCCCGGGGTCCCAAGATTGCCCGCGGTCCAGGTGCGCGATGGGTCGTCAAACCCCGGAGAAGGGGTGTTTGGCGGTGTCCTTGCCGGCAACCATTTCGGCGGCGGTGGGCTTGCTGGTCATCGCGGCCTTGATCGCTTCTTTGGTGGCCTCGTAGTTGTACTCGAAGATCTTCTTGTCGTCGTTGGCGGCGGGGTGGATGAAAACGCCGCAGACGATGACCAGGTCTTCAGCCTCGGCCGCGGGAATGACGCCCGCCGCGACGGAGTCGGCCACGGCCTTGGCGACCGCGTACTGGGCGGGGCCAAACATCTGAACGGCCTGCTTCATTCCTTTGATCGTGACTTTCGTGATGAGGACGGTCGACGGCTTCACCGCCAGGTTGGGTGTAAGCACGGCGAGCAGGTTCGTGTGGCCGGCCGACTGGTTCGACAGGGCGTTCGCGAAAGCAGCCCCCACCGGGCCGGACTTGCTGCCGATCATCAGGTCGATGTGGGAGATCTCGTTCCCTTCGCCCACGAGGGCCTCGCCGACGAGGAGTGTGCGGTCAGGCATTTTTGTCAGTCTCCATCAAGGTTGCGGCATCGAATGCTCGGGTCGATCGGACCTCGCGACGAGGCGATCATGGCCCCGAATGATAACAGCGCGGGGCCGTCTCGCAAGGGGCCAAAGGGGGCCGACCGTCCTGTTCCGTTAGTCGTGATAAGGCGAGGCCGACGCCTGGACCGTAGGGGCGGCGCTGGGGGGCTCGAATTTGGGGACGCTCGTCTCGATCGCGTCGGAGGCACGCTCCCGCGTCGGCGTCGTGTTGGCCGTGCTGTACGACGACATCGTCGACGCCTCGGTGAATGACTCCTCCACGCCCGCGAGGCCCTTTTTGAATTCGACGAGGCCCTTGCCCAGCGAACGCCCCACTTCGGGCAGGCGCTTGCCAAAGAGCAGGACGGCCACCAGGCCGACCAAGATCATCTCGGGATAGCCGAGATTGATGAAACCAAACATGGCGATTCCTCCCAGGGGTCTTGGTTCGAGGATGGGTCAAACCTTGTCGGCGTTGTGGGAGGTGGGAGACTGCTTGGCCTCGGTGACGGCCTTGTCGAGCTCGTCCTCGATGCCGGAGACCCCCTTCTTGAACTCGGTCACGCTCTTGCCCAGGGAACGCATGACCCCGGGCAGGCGGTTGCCGAAGAGCAGCAAGGCGACGAAGGCGGCGATGAGCACTTCCGCGCCGCCGAAGGTCGTGCCGAAGAAGCCGAACAGATTCATGGTCGATCTCCTGATCGCGCGGAGGGTGCGCCCTGGGGGCGGGTATGGTCGAACGCAGTTGCCCGGGCCACCCGCAGCGGGCCTATCGGACCGGCGTCCAACAACGGTTTGGGCTTCACGAGGGAAGGGACCTTCCGGATGGGCCGACAGATCGGCGCCGACCGAGGCCAGGGCGTCTCGACAGGGACGACGCGGGGCGGGATCGCCATCTATCGTAGCGTGGGTGCGGGCTGAATCAAACCCCTCGGCGCGCAAAATCGCGATCGGCGCTCGGGGTCGTTGCGTTTTCGTTGGAGAACGGCTAGATTGTCGTGACTTATCGTTTGGACGAAGACCCGTCCCCCCCGCTGTCGCCGCCCGCGTCGGTTTTTCTCGTCCGCGACCCGGACGCCCCCGGGGAGGCCCAGTGCCATTCCACGGCGCCATACCGATCGACCCTCGCGACCACCTGCGGACGCAGCGTGACGGTGCCCTCGTGCTGAGTTTGGAAGGGCGCGTCTTGTGGGCCAATCCGTCGGCCCACACAGTCCTGGGGCCCCGCTCCGGCGCCCTGGAAGGAGAGTGGTTCGGACTTCCCAGCGTTTCCGGCGACCGGACCTTGCTGGACGTTCCCCGGAGCAGCGGACCTTGCCATCTTGTCGAGATGCGCGTGAGCAACATCGCCTGGGATGGCGTCCAGGCGCTGCTCGTCACCTTGCGCGACCTCACGCGCCGCCGATCGTGGCGACGCAAGGTCCAGCGCCTGGGCCGCCTGCTCCGCCAGACGCGGCGGGAGCAAGACCGGATCATGGCCTTGTTGGCCCACGAACTGCGCAACCCGTTGGCACCCCTCCTCAACGCGGTGGAGGTCTTGGGGCTGCGCGAAGGCCCGGCGGCCGAGGAGCAAGCTCGGCGGATCATCGAGCGTCAGGCCCGCCACATGGCCCGGATCGTCGAGGACCTGCTCGACCTGGCCCGGGCGCGACATGGCCGGATCCGCCTTCGTCAAGAGTTCGTCGAAGTCGGTGCCTTGCTGCATCGCTCGGCCGAATCGGCGCGAGCCATCCTGAGCGAACACGATCATACCCTCGTGGTCGAGGGGACCGAGCACACGACCTGGCTCAAGGCCGACCCGGTCTGGATGGAGCAGGTCTTGCTGCACCTTCTCCACAATTCGGCCAAATACACGCCCACCGGCGGCCGACTCCGACTCGCGGCCATTCGTGAGGGAGACTCGGTCACACTGAGCGTCCGCGACAACGGCATGGGGCTGGACCCAGCGCGCCTCGACGAGGTCTTCAACCTGTATAAGCGGGAAGACCAAGCGACGATCCGCGATCGCAAGGGGCTCGGAATTGGTCTGGCCCTCGTCCGCGCGGTCGTAGGGTTGCACGATGGCAAGGTCTGGGCGGAAAGCCCCGGACATGGCAAGGGGGCCGAATTCTTCGTGAGGCTCCCCGCGGCTATTGAGCCCGAAGCGGGCGCGGCGCCTCGGCCGCCTCCCGACCCGGTGGGCGGCCAACGAAAACCGCTCCGCGTTTTGATCGTGGACGACAATCGGACCTCGGCCGATTCGTTGGGCTGGGTCTTGAAGCACTGGGGGCATCAAGCGGTGGCGCTTTACGACGGCCGCTCCGCCCTGGAAGCGATTGCGACGTTCGGGCCCGACGTCGTGATCGCCGACCTCGACCTGCCCGACCTGGATGGGTACGAAGTGGCCGCCCGCTTGGGCGAGCGACGTGCGCGAGGTGAAGTGCGGCTAATCGCGCTCACAGGTATGGACGCCTCCGAAGTGAAGCAAGAACATGTCCACCTCTTCGACGACCACTTCACGAAGCCGCTCGACTTCGAGAAGATCGAAGCGGTCTTGCGCCTGGTGAACGTGAAAACGGCCTGAGCGACGGCAACTCGCTCCTTATTCTCTTATGGCTGCCCGGCGAGGCACGCCAACCGCTACTCCCGTGGGCGACTTGAGGGAAGGAGTCAACTCCCAGAGGGTCCCTCGCCAAGGCCGCGGGACTTCCATTCGAACTCGTGACGGCGGGGATGAAGAGTGGTCCTCCTACTCGAAGACGAGGCTGACCGGATCCGTCGCTTCGTCGCGGCCTTGGGTCGCATCGCGCCTGGAATGCCGTTTGTCGTCTGGCGTGATGCTCACCGAATGTGCCGCGAGATCATGGACCACTTAGGCCCAGCCCGGTTGATCTCGCTCGATCACGACCTGGTGTCCCAACCCGGCGACCCGCCCGACCTCGGGGACGGCGTGATCGTCGCCAAGGCCCTGGTCTTGCATCGTCAGCCTTGTCCAGTGATCATCCATAGTAGCAACGGCACGCGGTCGGAATGGATGGCGGGGGAGTTCGAGTTGGCAGGTTGGTCGTACCGCCGCGTCGCCCCGATCGGCGAGCGCTGGATCGAGGAATACTGGCGGCTTGTCGCCTCTGAGTTGCTCAAGGGTGGGACCTCTTGACCACGCCCCCACGGCGGCGGGAAGGCGTCGCGGTCGGGCCCGACTTTGCTTATCGCCTTGGCCACCGTTGATCGGCGGCCTGAACTTGCGACATGGCAATGTTATTTGACTTGGAATTCACTAAGGACCTTACGAATGATGACGCACGATTCATTAATTTCCTCGTCCGTGGTCTTCGCCCCCAAGCCGAACCGGATGGAAGAACGCAGAATGTCCGGAGGCACGCCAAGCGCCACAAGGCTGGAAGATGGGCGTGACGCGCCGCTCGCGCAGGCCGACCCGGTCGAACAGAGAACGCCGGCTTGGTCAAGACGCATCAAGAGGACGTCGCCGTCGACGTTCGGAAAGCCGATCTGCAACGTTTGCGGTAGTCGAAACCGCTCCTCAGAGGGGCCGATTCGGACGGCCCTCTCCGCGCCAAGGGCCTTGATGATTCCGTCTTCCAAACGTCCGACCAGAGACCGCCAACGCGTGGTCCTGGCCTCATGGTCCTCCTCCCAAAGTTCGAGCGCTCGCGCCAGACCGACCGCGAGCGCCACGGGCGGGGTGCCCGGTCGCCGGCCTTGCTGTTGACCACCTCCGAACATGAGTGGGGCGAGCTTGGTATCACGACGGACCAGAAGGACCCCGACACCGACCGGACCATGAAACTTGTGGGCCGAGGCCGCCAGGGTCGCGACCCCCAACGCACGGAAATCCACGGGGATTCGGCCGACCGCTTGGACGGCGTCGGTGTGAACGGGCACACCGCGGTCCCGGGCCAAGGCGGCAAGCTCGCCCAGAGGTCCTATCGCGCCGAACTCATTGTGGGCGAGGATGCAAGTGAGAAACCGAGTGTCCGACTGGATCAAGCCGGCCATTTCCTCGGGATCGATCATCCCTTCCGAGGACACGATGGCACGATCCACTCGCCAACCCAGAGACGCGAGGTGATCGATGGGTCCAGCCACGGCTGGGTGTTCGAGCGGACTACTCACGAGATGCGCCCGGTCGTCTTGACCGCGCGACCAAGCCAATCCAAAGAGGGCGAGGTTGTTGGCCTCAGTCCCTCCCGACGTGAAGACGATTTCGCTCGGGTCGGCATGAAGGACCCGCGCGACGGTTTCCACCGCGTCGTCCCAAGCACGACGCATCGCGCGCCCAGCCTGATGACGCGCTTCGGCGTTCCCCCCTCGGGACCAGTAAGGTCGCATTGCCTCCATGACGAGAGGGTCGAGAGGGGTCGTGGCGTTTTGGTCCAGGTCGATCATGTTTCGGAACGAAAAAAGCAGTCGCAAGAAGTCATGTGAGCACTGGCGGCAAGCCACCTGTGCCACTCGGACGACTCGCGTTCCTTAAGGTCGAACTGGATGGTCGGGCCTTCAGGCCGATTGGAACCGGCGAGTCACCTCGTCCCAGTTGATCGTGTTCCACCAGGCCGCGATGTAGTCGGGCCGGCGGTTCTGGTAGTTGAGGTAGTAGGCGTGTTCCCAGACGTCGCAGCCGAGGATCGGCGTGCCGGTACCGTCCATGAGCGGGCTGTCTTGATTGGGGGTGGAAGTCACCGCGAGTTTGCCGCCCTTCACCACCAGCCATGCCCAGCCCGAGCCGAAGCGCGTCACGCCCGCCTTCGTGAAGGCCGTCTACGAGAAGATGGACGCCAACCTCAAGGTCGTCCGGCAGCGGCTGAACCGCCCCCTGAGCCTCGCGGAGAAGATCGTCTACGGGCACCTGGACGACCCGGCGAACCTGGCCTGGGTGCTGCCGGAGGTGCTGGTGCGCTGCCAGGAGCGGAGGGCGCTCTTCCTGACCACGCACATGATGGAGGAGGCGGACGCATTGTGCCACCGCATCGGCATCATCACTCGCGGCACCCTGCGCACGGTGGGCAGCCAGCTGCGGCTCAAGAGGGACTACGGGCAGGGCTACCGCCTCAGCCTCTCCCTCGCCGCCCGCGCACAGAAAACACTCGTCTCCGCAGAGGCCCTGCACATCAACCTCTCCGAAAACAACAACTTGGAGGACAGCCGCCAGAACGAGGACTCCCTCCGGCACTCCATCAGCGAAATGGTGGAGCACGAGGCAGACGGGGATTCGCGGCAGGTGAGGCGCGGACTGCAGTTCCGAATGGGCAGGTATGACCGGGAACTTGGACGAGGCGATTGCGACGCTGCTGAAGGACGCCCTGCCCGGCGACGTCTCGATGCCGAAGATCGGCGAAGAAGCGACTATCTGAGCGCCTTCACGGCGTCGAGCACCGCCCGGGCGTGGCCGGCTACTTTCACCTTCGGCCATATTTCACGCACGACGCCGTTGCCGTCGATCAGGAGCGTCGTGCGTTCGACGCCCATGTATTTCCGGCCGTACATGCTCTTTTCCTTCCACACGCCATAGGTCTCGAGCATGGCGGTGGACTCGTCCGACAGCAGGCGCACCGCCAGGTCATGCTTGGCCTTGAACCTGTCGTGTCTGGCGGCGCTGTCGGGCGAGACGCCGACCACAATCGCCCCCGCCTTCTCAAAGTCGTTGGCGAGCGCCGAGAAATCCTTGGCCTCCTGGGTGCAGCCGGTCGTATCGTCCTTGGGGTAGAAATAGAGGACAAGCTTGCGGCCCTTGAAATCGGCAAGCTTCGCTTTGCCCCCGCCGGCCTTCTC
>CALLYK010000045.1 GCA_937858365.1 uncultured Isosphaeraceae bacterium
GTCGTCTTGGCTTCTCCTCCCTCCTCGGCGATCATCGACCGCGCCTTGGCACCCGAGAGCCCGCCACTGATCCCGATGCCTGTCGGCCGGCCGGTACCCTCCGATCGGAAAGAGAACTCGGCCGGGGTTTCCATCTCGACCTCGTAGTCGACGCCCGTTCCGCCGCGAAACTTGCCCGCTCCGCCTCCATCGCACCGCAGCTCCTGCCGGATGACGCGGACGGGATAGAGCCGCTCGTAGGTTTCGGCGTTGGGGATCGTGAGGCCGCCCAGCGTGATCATCGGGCCCATCTGGTTGAAGCCGTCGCGCCCGGTCGCAGCACCCGCGCCCGAATTGCCGCCCCAGTTGTACATCACCCAGGTGCGGCCTTCGGCGTCGCGGCCCGATGCGTTGGGGAAGCTGTTCTTGCCCCATCCGGCCAGCGCCCGGCCCGGCACGGCCTGGGCCAGGGCCCACCAGATCATGTGCATGATCTCGTGCGCCGGGAAAACGGTGCACATCGTCATGGGCGCCGGCGCCTTGGCATTCACGATCGTGCCTTCGGGCGCGATGATCTCGATGCTGCGGAACGTGCCTTCGTTGCGCGGCAGGTCGGCGTCGAAGAACGACGCAACGCCGGCATAGACGGCGGAATAGGTGTTGGCCAGCGAGGAGTTCTTGAAGCCCTTGATCTGCGGCGCCGTGCCGGTGAAGTCGACCGTAACCTTCTCCCCGGTCTTGGTGATCGTCGTCGCCAGCAGAATGTCCATCGCCTCGAAGCAATCGGTCTCGAAATGCTCCTCGGCCCGGTAGACGCCGTCCGGCACCTCCTGCATCGCCTGGCGCAGTCGCCGGTCGGCGTGGTCGAGGATGCCCTCCAAGGGGGATGCCGGAGAAACGGGCGAGAGGACGTGTTGCTTTATCATTTGATGAACATAATCGGATAGGCCGTGGCCGCTTTGGCGGGCCCGCTCGATGAGGGCCCGTTCCTCGTCGGGTTTGAGTTCAATCCTGATGGTCATCAGTCGGCCTCTTGAGGTCCTTTTCACTCATTGGACAAGCCTACCGCAAATGGCAGGCCCTTGGAAAGAAATGGGCCGGACGATCGACCATCCTCATTCAGGCACAAACCGGCCGCGTGAGCGGGAACGCATGAAGGGGCCGTTCGACGTGATGTCGAGGCGCCCCTTTTCGTCTTGTCGTCGTTCGTGACCGGCGCGACCGGTCCACCGCCATCCACCCCGCGGTTTGGGGAGTGGCCTAGCGTTCAGTACATGTGAGGGGCCCGGGTCCGCGTGGTCCCGTGTCGGACCCATCGATCAATGACCTGGAGCGCGACCGGGTCCCTCTTCACCCCCTGGGGACTTCGGGTGCGCCGGGAAAGCCGTAATTCGGGGCCTCTTTCCAATCCAGCAAGGCGGCGACAGGACATGTGCTTACTTGAGGACCGGCGTAGACCAACGCCAATTAGATGGCCTGCACCGCGTCAACGCCGTATACCGTGACGATGCGGTCGTCTCCTAGGCCTCGGGTCCGGACATGACGTCCCCAAGGGGGATCGGCACCCATGAACGATGCGTCCGCGAAAAAAGGGAACACCGATGTCCACATGGGCCGTCTCATCAAAACCGTCGGGTCGGGTCCACTGAAGTTCGCGCGAGGCGGCGATCGCCCCCATTGCGTTGGGACCTTGAGTCATGGTCACCTCCATCCTGATCTGAGGTTGGACTGGAAACCGCTTCTGGGAGCTTGAACGAGTTGGTGCGAGACTGAAAGCGCGAACGGGAGAGCGTCTCTCCCCGCCGCGACGGCGCCGAGTCCTTCCGGT
>CALLYK010000046.1 GCA_937858365.1 uncultured Isosphaeraceae bacterium
ACAAGCCGCTCCCTTGGGTCTGGTACGCGCCCACACTCCCCGGGCTGCCAGGTGTGGAGGAGACCTGGATGTTCCAGAAGTTCGTTGACGCCGGGATCGCCATCGCCGGCATCGACGTCGGCGAGTCGTTCGGCGGTCCCAAAGGTCGGGACCTCTACACGGCCTTCCATCGGCACCTCGTCGAGAAGCGCGGGCTGGCCAAGAAGCCTTCGTTGCTGGCCCGAAGCCGAGGCGGACTGATGCTCTACAACTGGGCGGTCGAGCACCCCGAGTCGGTCGCCTGCATCGTCGGCATTTACCCCGTCTGCGACCTTCGCAGCTATCCGGGGATCGCCAAGGCGGCCCCCGCTTACGACATGACTCCGCGAGAGCTAACGGACCAGCTCGCGAAGCACAATCCCGTGGACCGCGCCGAGTCCTTGGCGAAGGCCGCCGTGCCGGTCTTTCACATCCATGGCGATGTGGACACGGTCGTGCCCCTGGAGGCGAACTCAGGCGCCCTGGAAAAGCAGTATCGTCGATTCGGTGGCCCGATGACGATGAGGGTCATTCCTGGTCAAGGGCACAACATGTGGCCGGGCTGGTTCCAATGCCAGGAACTCGTCGATTTCGTGCTCGCCCACGCGAAGGCAGGGAAAGCGTCGCCCGCGACCGAGAAGGTGGAAGGGCCCTAAGTCACGACGCGCCCGTGTCCTTCAGTTGCTCCCGAACGCGCTCGATGACTCGCTCGGCGATCGTCACGGCCACGAAATGACCACCGGGCACGAAGTGGGTCTCTCGCAGGGGGACTTGTCGGGTCATCGTCCAGGCCATCGCGGGCGGGACGATCGTGTCGTCGAGCCCGTGCCAGAGCGTTACCAGACGGTCGGCGGGCAACTCGGCGAGCGGAAAGCCGTAATGGCGATAGACGCCCAGTTCTTGCACGACCCCCTTGGCCCCAACCCCGCGCGTGAACACCTCGTGGAGGTCTTCCACAAACAGGTTGAAGACCTCGGGCCGGTCGAAGATTGCCTGGTCGGGCTTGGGCCATGTGGACACGAGGGCCTTCAGGAAGCGCTCCGGTGCCTTGCGAAAGGCGGCGGTCATTCTCTCATAGGCGCTGATCGCCAATCGGGGAAAGCGAGTGCCTAACTCAATCAACCAGCGGCGTCTGCGGTCCATCCCCCGCAAAGCGCCGAAGGGCCGCGCGGGCCCCATACCGCTCAGGACGGTCGTCGTGCGGACCCGTTGCCGCAATTGATGAAGGACCGCCAGCGCGTAGGGAGCTCCCCCGGAGATGCCGATTACGCTGAATTCGGCCAGTCCCAACTCCCTCGCGAGGTCCCGTACGTCGGGGACGACTTCGATCGCCGTCTTGCGCGTGATGAAGTCGGAACGACCCACCCCGGGGCGATTCGGGGCGATGAGACGCAGGCCCGCCCGGCGCGCCTGTTCGCCGATGTACGACGCCTGGTGGTGCGAGCCTACGAGACCATGAAAGAAAATCGTCGGATGGCCGGTGGGGTCGCCGTACTCGCGGACTTCCAGGTTACGACCCGACGGCAAGCGAATCAGTTGGTTCATGGTCACGAACTCGAATTAAGTAGGTTTATGGTCATGTGAACGATTCGCGTTTGCGAATACACAAGCAGACTTCGATTATTCATGGGCCATCGCCGAGGATGGAGTCGGGACCTTCCATGGCCAAGGCGACGGCGCGGAGGAATGAGGCCGCCGGCGCTCCATCGAGGGCGGCGTGGTCGAAGGTGAGGCTGAGCGTCATCCTGTGCCTGGGCGCGATCCAGCCATCCGGCATGACGACCGGCTCGCGGCGAATCATGCCCAAACCAAGAATGGCCACTTCCGGAGGGTTGATCACGGGCGTGAACGCATCGACCCGGTAAGTCCCCAGGTTCGTGATCGTGAAGACGCCCCCGCTCATCGCCGCAGCGGGAAGGCCGCCGCTCCGGGCTTTGTCGATCAGGCGGGCCGAGGCCACGGCGACATCGATCGGCGTGCGCCGGGCCACATCACGAACGACCGGGACGAGCAAGCCTTCAGACGTATCGACCGCGATGCCGATGTCGATCGCGTCGGCGGCGGGCCGCGCGAGTGATCGACGCTCGGTGTCCCAGCGCATCGCCAGGTCGGGATGCTGGATCAGCACGCGGGCGACCAGGCAACTCACCAGGTCAACATAAGAGGGCACGACCACGCCGCGGACCGCCTTGAATCGTTCGCGTAAGGCGACGAGTTCGGTCGCGTCCGCGATCGTCGTGAGCGTGACGGGGACCGCCAGCGCCTGTCCGCTCCGCAAATGGTCCGCGATCGCCTTGCGCCGAGGCGAGAGGGGGACAAACGGAGTGATGACACCGTCGGGCGCGCTGAGGGCCTCCTTCGCGGCGAGCGCGGCCCGAACGTCGGCCTCGCGCACCCTGCCGCCGGTCCCCGTCCCGCGCAGCGTTCGCCAATCGACGCCCAATGCGCGAGCGGTCCGCCGCGCTCGCGGGCTGGCGACGGGACCGACCGAAGATCGTCGCGAGGTATGTTTCATCGATACATCGATTTTTGCTTCAAATGTCCCATCTTGGGTCGCGCTGTCGTCCAGCTTGGTGCCGGCGGGTGCCTCTCCCGGCATGAGGAGGTAGCCAAGCAGAGCGCCGACCCGCACGGTGCTTCCCGGTTCTGGGCCATCAGGTGGGACATGAAGCGTCCCGGCGTCGAGCGCCTCCACCGGTTCCACCGCCTTGTCGCTCTCGATTTCAAAGAGGGGCTCGCCCACGCGCACTTCGCTCCCCTCAGCTTTGAGCCAACCGACGAATGTGCCCTCGTCCATGGACCAGCCGAGGCGTGGGACCCGAATCTCGTAAGGCATGATCGTGGATGTCTCTGATGTGTGCGGACCGGAGGGCGCTTGAGCGACGATGGAAAGCGGTAGATTGGTCACTCAAGAAGCAACTGACGAATCGCCCTGACGATGTCGGCGGGTTGCGGCACCACGGCCGCCTCCAGGGGCGGACTGTAGGGTGTCGGACAGAAGGCCCCGTTCAGGCGGCGAATGGGGGCGTCGAGGTCGTTGAAGCCCGCGTCGGCCACGCGCGCGGCGACCTCAGCACCCAGGCCAAAGGGCGCGGCGGGCTCGTCAACGATCAGGAGACGCCCCGTCTTCGCGACGGATTTCAAGATCGCCTCGTGATCAAGTGGCGAGATCGTGCGCGGGTCAATCAACTCGATCGAGGCCCCTTCTTGCTCCAACTGGTCGCAGGCTGACCGTGCCAGGTGGACCATTCTCGCCAGGGCGACGACCGTCGCGTCGCGGCCTTCCCGCACGACACGGGCCAGGCCAAAGGGGACCTCGTGGTCGCCTTCGGGGACGGGGCCCTTGGCTTGGAGCACCTCGCGATGTTCGAGGAAGAGCACGGGATCGTCGGACCGCAGCGCGTGCGTGAGGAGCCCCTTGGCGTCGGCCGGGTCGGATGGGACGACGACGCGCAGGCCGGGGACTTGGCCGAAGATCGAATAGTAGCTGCCCGAGTGGTGGGTCGCCGCCGAGTGGCCGACGCCGATGCAGCCGCGCAGCAGAACGGGCATGGTCAATCGACCGCTCGACATGTATTGCATCTTGGCGATTTGATTGACGATTTCGCCGAAGCCGTCGAGGACGAAGTCGGCGAACATGAAGTCGATCACGGGACGCGTGCCGGTCATGGCGGCGCCGCAGGCGAGTCCGACAAAGCCTCGCTCGCAGATGGGCGTATCACAAAGGCGTTCGGGCCCGAATCGGTCGTAGAGCCCCTTAGTCGTCACGAAATTCCCACCGCGCTTGCCTATGCCTTCGCCCATCACGAAGATGCGCGGGTCCCTGGCCATCGCCTCGGAAAGGGCCTCCAGCGTGGCTTGTGAAAATGAGATGACTCGTTCGGGGACAGGCACAGGGAAGGGGGGTGACGCGGAAGGTGTCGCGCGGGGCAAAGCGTAAACGTGCTCGAAGGCCGTTCTTGGATCGGGCAGCGGGCAGGCCTCCGCGAACTTGAGCGCCTCCTCCACGGATTCGCGCACCTCCTCGTCGATCGCGTCGAATTTCTTGGCGAGGTCGTCGGCCTCCGTCGCGCTGAGGACGATCGGAAGTTCGGCACGTAAACGACGGATTGGGCATCGGAGCTTCCAGGCATCGACTTCCTCGCGCGTGCGGTACGTGAAGTCGCCCATGCCTTCGGCATGGGGCCTTGTTCGATAGGTCTTGCATTCGATCAAAGTCGGCCCGCCTCCATCTCGAGCGCGCTCGATCGCCTCGCCCGCCGCGCGTTGGACCGCGATCACGTCGTTGCCGTCGATTTCGAGACCGGGGACGCCGTACATCTCACCACGCCGACCGACGCCTTGCCCGCCGCCTGAGTACGAGAATGGGACCTCGGTCGCGTACTGATTGTTCTCGCAAATGAACAGGACGGGCAGCTTCCAGATGCCGGCCATGTTCAGCCCTTCGTGGAAGGCGCCGTTGTTCACGGCGCCGTCGCCAAAGAACGCGACGGCCACGTTTCGAGAGCGAAGGAGCTTGAGACTGTAGCCGCCGCCGCACGCCTGAAGGATGCACGGGCCGACGATGCCGCTGGTCCCCATCAGGCCGATCTCTGGTGCGAAAAGATGCATGCTGCCGCCGCGTCCTCGCGAGCACCCTGTCGCCCTTCCGAACAACTCGGCCATGAGTTCGCGCGGGGGCAACCCTTTGGCGAGCGCGTGGCCGTGTCCGCGATGCGTGCTGAAGACGACATCCTCCTTGGTGAGGTGAGCGCACACCCCGGCCGCGATCGCCTCCTGGCCAACGTAAGTATGGCAGGCCCCGTGGACCAGGCCGCGCTGATGGCAGCGCGCCAGTTCCTCCTCGGTTTGTCGGATCGTTCGCATCATCCGATGGAGCCGGCTCAGTTCATCCGCCGTGTTTGTCACCTCTTCGTTTGGGGGCATGTGCGATCACCTCGTGCTTGTGTCGTGCTCATGGGGCATTGCGAGGATGGCGCCAACGTGACCTGGCGTCCCGCCCGCGTTCATGGCGAGGTTGCCGCCGTCCATTGGGATGATGGCCCCAGTGATCCACTCGGAAGCGTCGGAGGCGAGCAAGACGACCAGACCCATGATGTCGGCGGGTCGGCCCAATCGGCCGATGGGGATGCCGCTGAGAAACCGTGCCTCAAGGCCGGGGTCTTGCCGCATGCGTTCGGTCAAACTCGGATTGACCACCTGTGCGGGCAGCACCGCATTCACGCGGACGCCCCGATGGGACCACTCCGTGCTGAGCTCCCGTGTGAGCTGGGCCACCGCTCCCATCGCCATGCTGTAAGCGACGTGGCCCCGACCAAGGGCCCTCACACTGGCGATCGAGCCGATGTTGAGAATCGAGCCGCGCCCCCGAGCCAACATGCGCCGGCCTGCCTCCTGACACATCGCGAACCGCCCGATGACCAGGTTTTTCAGGACGGCCTCCAGGTCCGCGATGGGTAGGTCCTCGGGCTTGCCGAGGATGCCGTCGCCCGCGATGTTCCCCAGAAAATCAACGCGGCCGAATCGGTCATCCACAAGGTGGAAGAGATCGGTCACGGCCGCTGGGTCGGCAACGTCGGTGCCGGCGGTGTGTGCCGTCCGTCCCAGGGCGCGCACTTCTCGCGCCGTGGACTGGGCCCCTTCAAGGTTGCGGTCAACTAGCATCAGGTCCGCACCGGCCTGGGCGACCGCGAGCGCCGCCGCGTGACCAAGGCCCTGGGCGGCCCCCGAAATCACCGCGACGCGACCGCTCAAGTCGAACATCTTCATTTCGCGTTTCCCTTGGTTCAGCCTCGAGCGTATGGGAGGACCTTGTAAACGAACACAAGTGTCGCGAGTCCGAGGTAGAAGGCACCGCAGCCGGCCAAACCCAGCGATTGATACCACCGTGGTCTCAACTCGCGCGGCAAGAGGCGATGGTTGATCCAGAGCAGTTGGAACGAGGTCACACCGATCGCCAGGTTGTTGAAGTTGGCGATGAAGTCGGTCATCAGCTTGGGCGCGTTGCTGAAGAAGTAGGCGCAAACAAACGACCACAAGACGTAAAAAAAGAGGATCGCATAATAGATGTAAACAACCTCATGCGATTGCATCGAGTCGCGGACCCGCCGGCTGGCGCTCCAGAGGGCGTCGGTCCAGCGGCGGCTGAAATCGTCGACGATCGACATCTGGCTGGGCAGCATGACCATCAGCCCCGTCAGGAGCGCGACGACCCAGAGGGCCTTCGCGAGCCCGGGTGTCCAGCCGGCGTGGCGCATGCCGTCGGCCGTGATGATGGCCTGCGCAACGCCGTATTGGTCCGGGGTAATGCTCGAATGTCGCGCGAATTGCATCGAGAGGAGTGAAGGCAAGGCCATGCCCATGAAGCACCCAGGCGCCCACACAAGGACCTGGTCGGTCAGCACGTAGCGCCACCAACCGCGCCACCTTCGCCGGTTCTCGTGGTCCAACGCGAAGACCTTGCCGACATGGCTCAGGGACACGCTTCGCCCACCGACGGCGCTTGGTATGGCCCCCACCTGACCGCCCATGCCCCAGCCCTTGTCGCGCACGAAGTTCGAATACGTCGAGTTCGCCAGTCCTCCTCCGCCCGCGTATCCGGCGAAGGCGCCCAGCACCACGAGACCACTCGTGGAAACCAAAGGCCATTCCCCGTGACTCCACCAATAAAGGAGACCATTGGTCACATCTTCGCTACCTTGGCCGTTGGAGATCGGGACGTTGCCGAATTTCAGGAACCCGCTGAAGACGTTCCACCAGCTTTCCCAACTGACGAAGAGGGCCCCGACCGTCAGGCAAAAGGAGAGGACCACGACCACCTTGACGGTCATGATGCCTTGAAGCATGTTGTACACTTTGCCGCCCAGGAGCACCGGAAGGGCGACCCCGAAGAGGCAGACATACGCGAGGACCGTGATGAGACCTCGGTCGGCCATGGTGGGCGGACGATCCAGTATCAACGCGGCGATCATGGCCGCGCCGTGGGTTGAGAGTCCCGGCACCAAGGCCGAGACGTTCAGCATGAGCATGACACCGACCCAGAAAGGTGGTCCGGGTCGGCAACGCATGAAGCCAGTAAAGACGGGCTCGCCGCACCAAAGGGCGTATCGCCCGCATTCGATGTTGTAAAAGACCTGCAGGAGGATGGCGACCGTGGCGATCCACATCAAACCGCCACCATATTTGGCGGTGACGGTCGGTCCCAGGAGCCACTCGCCGCCGCCGATCTGGATCCCCATCATGACGATGCCAGGGCCGATGAAGCTCGCCCAGTTGCGCCAAGAGAGGGCTTGAGGTTGAGGAAGTTCGGCGACCGTCCATGGCGGGATCGCGTGTGTGCCCTTGTCTTCAGTCATCGGTCTGGGACCCGGTTCGTGGGACGCGTAGCGCAAAGAGACCGCAACGGCCATCGCACGCCTTGATGCTCGCGGACGGAAAGGACGAACCGCCGTGCGCTCTGATCGCAAGCTGCAAGAACCTCGTGCTCCTCACGGCCGCCGTCGGCATGAGTTGGTCTGGTCTAATGACTCGGTGTTGGTGAAGTCGGCGGGGGACCGCACGCCTGTGAATCTATGCGTCCCCTGGGAGACCCACAAGGCCCCCGTCCTTTTCCGACGATTCCCGGGAAACTCGGACGCCTCGCGTAGCACTACACTGGGTCCCGGGACGCCGCGATTCGCCCCGATCGAATGAGGCACCTGCTACCATAGTCGGGTCGTCTCTGTACCAACAATCTCCAATCCCAAGGGGTCCTTTCGATGCTGCTCTTGCCCTGCTACGTGCTCTGGTTCGTTTCGGTCGTCCCGGCGCTTTCCACGATGGCCGACCTGGAATTGGTCTCCGTCGAGAAGATCTGGGACGACGCCCCGCACAACGCTTTCACCGACCTGCTCCACCGGCGCGATCGCTGGTACTGCACCTTTCGGGAGTCGAACGGCCATGTCGGGGGCGATGGTCGGGTCCGGGTCCTTGAGTCGATCGACGGCCGCACTTGGGGACCGGTCGCCTTAATCGCCGAGGAGGGAATCGACCTCCGCGACCCGAAGCTCTCGATCACTCCCGACGGGCGTCTCATGATCGTCGCCGGTGGGTCGGTCTACCGGGGCACGAAGACGCTCATGGGGCGGCAACCCCGAGTCATGTTCTCGGAAGACGGGCGCCAGTGGACCACCCCAAAGCGCGTACTCGACGAGGGAGAGTGGCTTTGGCGGGTCACATGGCATGAAGGCAAGGCTTACGGCGCCTCTTACAGCACGGGGCCGGGCGACGGCGGCGATTGGGGCCTGAAGCTCTTCGCGAGCGCTGATGGACTCAACTACGACCACGTGACGCGCCTCGACGTGCCTGGCCGCCCCAACGAGACAACGCTGCGTTTTCTTCCCGACGGCGAGATGATCGCCCTGGTGCGGCGCGAAGAGGGAAACGGGATGGCTTGGATCGGCACGAGTCGCGCGCCCTACCGCGAATGGACATGGAAGCCGACCGAGCACCGGATCGGCGGTCCCAACTTCCTCCGCTTACCCGACGGGTCGCTTTGGGCGGCCGGTCGGAGTTACCCGGGTGGTCCGAAGACAGTGCTTGCCCGAATGACGCCAGGGTCGTACGAGCCGGCGCTCATCTTGCCCAGTGGCGGCGACACCAGCTATCCCGGCCTCGTCTGGCACGACGGCCTTCTCTGGATCAGCTACTATTCGTCGCACGAAGGAAAGTCCGCCATCTACCTGGCGAAAGTGAAGGTCCCGCTTGTGCCTTGACCGATTTCGATTCAGGCCAAGACCTCGCCGATAACGTTTCCCTCCACGTTCGTCAGACGGCGCCGGACGCCGTTGTGTTCGAACGTCAGGTCCTCGTGGTTCAGGCCGAGCAGGTGGAGGACCGTGGCGTTGAAGTCGTAGAGTGTGCGGACGTCTTGCACGGCCTTTCGTCCCAGTTCATCGGTGACGCCATGACTGACCCCAGGCTTGACACCGGCGCCGGTCAGCCAGCAAGTGAAGCCGTCGGGGTTGTGGTCGCGCCCTTGGGCCCCCTTCTGGAACATGGGCATCCGACCAAACTCGGTACACCAAACGACCAACGTCTCGTCGAGCAATCCCCGCTGCTTGAGGTCGCGGACCAGGGCGGCGACAGGTTGATCAAGGATCGCCGCATGGCGCGCGTATTGTTCTTTGAGTTTGCTGTGACCATCCCAGTTCAGCTCGCCCGCGCTGGCGTATGCACCGTTGAAGAGTTGCACGAAGCGCACTCCGCGTTCGATGAGCCGGCGGGCGAGGATGCAGTTCTTGGCGAACGCGGCCTTGGTGGGGTTGGACCCATCGTCGGCACCATAGAGTCGCAAGACGTGTTCGGGTTCATTCGAAAGGTCGGTGACGCCCGGAACGCTGAGTTGCATCCGAGCGGCGAGCTCGTAACTGGCGACCCGAGCGGCGAGC
>CALLYK010000047.1 GCA_937858365.1 uncultured Isosphaeraceae bacterium
GCGCTGGGGCCGCGTGCGGCCGCTGCTCATCGGCTTCGCGCTGATCCTGGTCGGTTGCGCCGCGCTGGCCGGCAGCGTGCCGGCAACGCGCTTCCTGCTCGCGGCCGGCGCCTTCAAGTACGCCTGGACCTTCGCGCTGCCGTACATCCTGGCCGGCATGGCCTCGCACGACCACTCCGGCCGGCTGATGGCCATCGCGAACTTCATGATCGGCGGCGGGCTCGCCATCGGGCCGGCGCTGGCCGCCGCCTTGCTCGGCACGCCGCCCGACTACGGCATCGTGCCCTTCATCGGCATGG
The DNA here is from genome assembly GCA_937858365.1 of uncultured Isosphaeraceae bacterium. Lineage (GTDB taxonomy): Bacteria > Planctomycetota > Planctomycetia > Isosphaerales > Isosphaeraceae > CALLYK01. The sequence goes on from CALLYK010000047.1 coordinate 300, forward strand.
GATTCGGCGCCGCTTCGCTCGTGCTGCTGCTCGCCAGCATGCGCCGGCCCTGAAGGCCCGGGCCCTGAGGTTCAGGCCTCCTGCGCGACCGGGTTGCGCAGCACGCCCACGCCGCTGATCTCCACCTCGACCACGTCGCCGGGCTTGAGCCACAGCGGCGGCTTGCGCGCCGCGCCGACGCCGCCCGGCGTGCCGGTGACGATCACGTCGCCCGCGGCCAGCGGCATGAAGGTGGAGATGTGCGCGATCTGCCGCGGGATGCTGTGGATCATCTTGTCGGTGGTGGTGCGCTGCATCTCCTGGCCGTTGAGGCGCGTGACCAGCGTCATCACCTGGTCGTCGGCGATCTCGTCGCGGGTGACCAGCCACGGGCCGAATCCGCCGGTGTGGAAGAAGTTCTTGCCGGCCGTCCACTGCGGCGTGGCCTGCTGCCAGTCGCGCACGCTGCCGTCGTTGTAGCAGGCATAGCCGGCGATGTGGTGCCAGGCGTCGGCCTCGCGGATGCGGCGCCCGCCGTGGCCGATCACGCCACCTCCTGGACATACGGCCGCCTCGCCGAACGGGCCACACGCATCGCGGGACACCTGCGGGCCGACGGTGCCGGTCCAGGTGTGTTGGTCGGCGTCTGCCTCGATCGCTCGGTCGAGATGGTGGGGGCCTTGCTGGGGGTCCTGGAATCGGGTTCGGCCTACGTCCCGCTCGACCCGTCCTATCCGGCCGATCGCTTGACCTACCTGCTGGAAGACGCCAAGGCGCCGATCGTCATCACGCGGCGGGGCCTGGCCCATCGCCTGGCCGACTCGGTCCAGCGGCGCCTGCTCTTCGTGGAGGACCTCGATCGTGAGGTGCCCGCCTCCACCAGCCTGGCGACACCGGCCACACCCGAGACACCCGCGTACGTCATTTACACGTCGGGCTCGACCGGTAAGCCCAAGGGCGTCGTCGTGACGCACCGGAACGCCGTCCACTCGACCCACGCGCGCTTGATCGCCTATCCCGAGCCGCTTTCGGCCTATCTGCTCGTCTCGTCCTTCGCGTTTGACAGCTCGGTCGCGGGGCTCTTCTGGACGCTCGCCGCGGGCGGCGAGATCGTCTTGCCCGCCGACGAGTTGGTCAACGACCCGCTCGAACTGGCCCGCTTGATCGACGCGCACAAGGTCTCGCACGTCCTTAGCGTGCCGTCCTTGCATGGGCTCTTGCTTTCGGAAACACCGGCGGAGGCGCTGAGGGCCCTGCGCGTGGCGATCGTCGCGGGCGAGACCTGCTCGCGGAGCCTGGTCCAGCGACATCATGAGAGGCTGCCCCACGTCACCCTCTACAACGAATATGGCCCAACCGAGGCGAGCGTCTGGTGTACGTTCGCCCGCGTGGACGCCCACGACGAGCGCCCGGTGCCGATCGGTCGGCCGATCCCGAACGCGCGTGTTTACGTGCTCGATCGCCACCTTCAACCCGTGCCGATCGGCGTGACCGGCGAGGTCTTCGTCGGCGGCGAGGGTGTGGCCCAAGGCTACTGGGGGCGACCCGACCTGACGGCCGAGAAGTTCATCGCTGACCCGTTCGCCCATGAGAAGACGGCGCGAATGTATCGGACGGGAGACCTGGCCCGCTGGCGCGACGATGGTCAGCTTGAGTTTTTGGGCCGAGCGGACGATCAAGTGAAGCTGCGCGGCTTCCGCATCGAGCCCGGAGAGATCGAAGACGCGCTGGCGAAACACCCGGCCGTGCGCTCCGCGGCGGTCGCCGTGCGCGACGAGCGTCTGGTGGCGTACGTCGTGTCGCGCGGCGAGCTCCCGCTCTCTCCGGCCGAACTCCGCACTTGGCTCCGTGGTCACTTGCCCGAACACATGGTCCCGTCCCTCTACGTGATGCTGGCCGCTCTGCCCCTCTCGGCCAATGGCAAGGTTGATCGCGCGGCGCTGCCCGCGGCCGACCTCGCCGCGCTCGCGCAGTCGGTCGCTTATGTGGCCCCTCGCTCGGCGGTGGAAGGGCAGTTGGCCGCGATCGTGGCCGACGTGATGGCGATCGAGCGCGTGGGTGTCCACGACAACCTCTTCGAACTCGGGCTGGACTCGATTCGCGGCGTGCAAGTCGCCACCAGGGCCAGGCGCGACGGCCTCGAACTCAACCCGGCCACCCTTTTCCAACACCAGACGATCGCCGAGGTCGCCCAACACCTGGTAGGCGGGTCGCCCGCCGCGCCGGCCGTACCGGCCGCGCCCTTGCCGACACGTCCGCCGCTGGTGGTCGAACCGGGCATCGCCGACGCTTATCCCCTTTCGCCCGTCCAGCAGGGGATGCTCTTCCACTCCCTCGCGGCCCCCGACTCGGGTGTTTACGTCGAGCAGTTCACCTGTGAACTCATCGGCCCGCTCGACGTCTCGGTCTTCCAATCGGCCTTGGGCCGACTCTTCGCCCGCCACGCCTCGCTCCGCGCGTCCATTCGGCGGCTGGATGATGAGCGCTTTGTTCAAGTCGTCCACGAGTCGATCGCGACGCCGCTCGTGATTGAGGACTGGTCGCGCCTCTCAGCCTCGCAACAGGAAGGGCGCCTGGAGGCCCTGCTTCAAGACGACGCCCGGACCGGCTTCGAGACCGGCAAGGCGCCGCTCGTTCGGGCCCGGCTCATCGCCTTGGGTGCTGAGCGACATCAACTCGTCTGGAGCAACCATCACCTCTTGATGGACGGTTGGTGCCTACCCATGGTGCTGGACGAGGTGCTGGCCCTCTACGACGCCGGCCGCAAGGGTGTCGAGGCCCGCTTGCCCGAGCGCCGGCCCTATCGCGACTACATCGATTGGCTGGGCCGCCGCGACCCGGCCAGGGACCGAGAGCATTGGGAATACACGCTGGCAGGCGTTCGCGCCGCGACCCCGCTGGGGATCGGTCGGGTGACCCGGCGCGAAGGCCCGCACGAGACGATCGAGACGTGGCTCGACCGTGACCACACGGCGGCCCTCGCGGCCAAGGGGCGGGCCCACCACCTGACCATGAACACGTTCGTGCAAGGGGCCTGGGCCCTCTTGCTCAGCCGCTACGCCGGCCAAGACGACATCGTCTTCGGGACGACGGTCGCGGGCCGGCCGGCCGAGCTGCTTGGCGTCGAGTCGATGATCGGCCTGTTCATCAACACACTCCCGCTCCGCGTGAACGTGGATGAGGACGCCGACGTGTTGCCCTGGCTGCACGTCCTTCAGACCCGCAACCTGGAACTGCGGGCCCACGAAGCCACTCCGCTGACCCAGGTGCAGGCCTGGAGCTCGGTCCCGCGGGGCCGCCCCTTGTTCGAGAGCATCGTCGTGTTCGAGAACCTGCCCGGTAACGCCAACTTCGAGGCGCGTCGGGGTGAGGTCGCCATCAGGCGGACCCGCTTCATCGAACACACGAGCTTCCCGTTGACTCTCTACGCGGTGCCGGGCCCCGAGCTGGCGCTGCGGGTCGATTACGACGCCGATCGTTTCGATCGCGACGAGATCGACCGCCTTCTCGGGCACTTGCGCACGCTCTTGCGCGGACTCGCCAGCGGCGAGGCGCGACGCCTGGGCGACCTTCCCTGGCTGACCGAGGCTGAAGAACAGCGACTTCTCGGGCGATGGACCGATCCGGCCACCACGACCCCGCAACTCGGCGATGACGACGACCTCCCCGACCTCGACGGTCTCTCGGAAGAGGAACTCGACGCCTTGATCGACGAGTTGACGTGAGCCGACCGGAGCCCCTTGCCATGAACTCCCCATTGCGCGACCTTCCCGAGCTATCCGTGGAGGAGAAGCGCGCGTTGGTCGCCCGGCTCCTCCGCGAACGGGCCGCGGCCGGCAAGCCCCCGGAAGCGAACCCGAGCGCGCCCACGGCCGACCTGTCCGCCAAGAAGGCCCTGGTCGCGCGCCTTCTGCGCGACCGCGAGGAAGAGGCCGCGCGCCGTCCCGTGCATCGGCTGATCGAGGCCCGGGCCCGTCGGACGCCCGACGCCCTGGCCGTGATGGGTCTCGGCGGGGCCCTGACCTACGCGGAACTCGACGACCGCGCCAATCGGCTGGCCCACGAACTGCGTGGCCTAGGAGTGGGCCCCGACGTGCTTGTGGGCCTCTGCGTCGAGCGCACCACGCGCATGCTCGTCGGCCTACTCGGGATCCTCAAGGCGGGCGGGGCCTACGTGCCGCTCGACCCGGCCTTTCCACGTGCGCGCCTCGCCTACATGATCGAAGACTCGCGCGCGCCCGTGCTCGTCACCGAGGCCCGACTCGCCGCTGAGTTGCGCGACGTGCCGGCCCATCGCCTCCTCCTCGACGATGGCGGTCCGGACCTGGACGACACTCCCGAGCGGGCGCCCCGCGTGGACGTTCAGCCCGACCATCTCGCCTACGTCATTTACACATCGGGCTCAACAGGCAAGCCCAAAGGGGTGATGGTCCGGCACGGCGGTCTAACCAACTTCCTTCGGTCGATGCGCCGGGTCTTGACCGTCACCGACAACGACACGCTCCTCGCGGTCACGACCCTCTCGTTCGACATCGCCGCGTTGGAACTGTTCCTGCCGCTGACCGTGGGCGCGCGGGTCTCGATCGCGTCGCGTGACGAGGCGACCGACCCGGTACGCCTGGCCGATCGCCTCGACCGCGACCAGGCCACGATCTTGCAGGCCACGCCAGCGACCTGGCGCATGCTGCTGGACTCCGGCTGGAAAGGCGACCCGAACCTGATGATGCTCTGCGGCGGCGAGGCGATGCCGCGCGAGCTGGCCGACCGCTTGCTCAAGAAAGGGCGGACGCTCTGGAACCTCTACGGTCCCACGGAGACGACGATCTGGTCGTCGGCCTGGAAAGTGGCGCCGGAAGGGCCGATCTCGATCGGCAGGGCCATCGACGCCACGCAGCTTTACGTGCTGGACGGCCGGTTGCGCCCCGTGCCGATCGGTGTGCCGGGCGACCTCTACATCGGCGGCGACGGCCTGGCGCGCGGCTACCTCAACCGACCCGAGCTCACCGCCGAGAAGTTCCTGCCCGACCCCTTCAGCAAGGTCCCGGGCAGCCGGATTTACCAAACCGGCGACCTGGCCCGCTGGCTGCCCGACGGCACCCTCGAATGCCTCGGCCGGGCCGATCATCAAGTCAAGGTGCGCGGCTACCGGATCGAGCCGGGTGAGGTGGAGGCGGCGTTGGTCCGATCGCCGAGCGTGCGCGCCGCGGCGGTCGTCGCGCGACCCGACGCCACCGGCGAACTCATGCTCGTCGCCTTCATCGTCCCCGAGACGACGGAAACGCCCGACGTTTCGGCCCTGCGCCAAGCCCTGAAGGCCGACTTGCCCGATTACATGGTCCCCTCCGCGTTCGTGCTTCTGGACGAGTTGCCCCTCACGCCCAACGGTAAGGTCGATCGCAAGGCGCTGCCCTCCGGCGACGGCGCCCTGCAGGCCAACGCGGGCGAATACGTCGCCCCTCAAGGGCCGATCGAGACCGAACTCGCGGGGCTCTGGGCCCGCTTGCTCCAGCGCGAAAACGTCGGGGCCAACGACGATTTCTTCGAACTCGGGGGCCACTCACTCTTCGCCGCGCAGGCCCTGGCCAGGCTTCGCGACTCCTTCGGCATCGACGTCTCACTCCGCGACTTCCTCGAAGCACCGACCGTCTCGGGCCTGGCCAAGCAGATCGAGAATGCGCAAGGGACCGGGCAAGCGTCCAGCCTGCCTCCGCTCCGTCCGCGACCCTTGGACCAAGCGCCCACGCTCTCGTTCTCGCAGCAGGCGATGTGGTTCCTCGACCAACTCGCGCCCGGGCTGCCGACCTTCAACATCACGGCCGCCGCGAAGGTGGTCGGGCCGCTCGACCTCTCCGCCTTGGAGAAGGCCCTCACCGCGCTGGTCGATCGCCACGAGGTCCTGCGCACGAGCTTCGTCGCGCAAGCCGGCCGGCCGGTGCCCGTCGTCGTGGACTCGGTCGCCTCACGAATCGCCCTGATCGACATCGCGCGCCTGGATGGACCGGAAAGGGAAAGGGAACTCGACCGGATCGTGCTTGAAGAGTCGCGCACGCCGTTCGACCTGACGCGAGCGCCGCTGGCCCGAGCGCTTGTGGTTCGCCTGGGGCCCGATGCCCACGCCGTCCTTCTCTCGATGCACCACATCGTCACGGACGGCTGGTCGTTCGGGGTCGCCGCTCGCGAACTGACCACCCTTTACGGGGCCTTCCAACGTGGTGAGGCGTCGCCCCTGCCACCTTTGAGCGTGCAATTCGCCGACTTCGCCGCCTGGCAACGCGACTGGCTGAGCGCCGAGAACCGCGAGCGCCTCACGACCCACTGGCGCGAGCGCCTGAGCGACGTGCCCGCTTTGGAGTTGCCGACCGATCGACCGCGTCCCGCCGTGCGGACGGCGCGCGGAGCGCAGGTCGCGGTGGGCCTGCCGCGCGAGGTCGTCGAGGGCATTCACGCCCTCAGCCGCCGCGAGGGCACTACCCTCTACATGACCCTGCTCGCCGCCTTCAAGGTGCTCATGCACCGATACAGCGGGCAAGACGACTTCGCCGTGGGCACGCCGGTCGCCAATCGACCTCTGCGCGAGGTCGAGGGCCTCATCGGCTACTTCGTGAACGTCGTGGTCTTGCGTACCGATCTTTCGGGTCGGCCCACCTTCCGCGACCTGCTGGCCCGCGTGCGCTCGACCGTGCTCGAAGCGTTTGAGCATCAGGAATTGCCTCTGGACCAAGTGGTCGAGGCCGTTCGTCCGCCGCGCGACCCCAGCCGGACACCGCTTTTCCAGGTGATGTTCGCCCTTCAGAACAACGCGATGCCCGTGTTCGAAGGAGAAGGACTCACCATCGAACCGCTGGAACTACGTGACGGTTCCGGCACCGCCAAGTTCGACCTGACCTTGGGCCTCGCCGAGACGGCCGGCGAACTGATCGGCCTGATCGAATACGACAGCGACCTCTTCGACCGCTCCACGATCGAACGCCTGGCGGGACACTTCCAGGTCCTCCTCGCGGCGATCGTCGCCAATCCCGATGAACAGGTCGGCAAGCTCGATTGGCTGACCCGCGAGGAGCGGGCCACGATCCTGGAAACGTGGGCGAGTTCGGCCCCGGCTTCGCCCTTCGAGGCGCCGATCCATCGGATCGTGGCCGAACAAGCGCGACGCACGCCCGACGCGCCCGCCGTGGTCGCCGATGACCGCGCGTGGACTTACGCCCAACTGGAACGCGCGGCGAATCAAGTGGCCCATCGCCTGCTCCGCGACGGTGCGCGGGCGGAAGACCGTGTGGCCCTGGCGCTGCCGAAGTCGCCCGAGCTGCTCGCGGCCGTGCTCGGCACGCTGAAGGCCGGTTGCGCCTATCTGCCATTGGACCTGGACCAGCCCGAGACCCGCCTCGCGGCGATCTTGGCCGACGCCGATGCGCGGGCGTTGCTGGCGGGTCCGGGAGTCGCTACGCCTTGGGCGGCCGGTGTGTCCAACCTGGTCCGGCTCGAAGACGAATGCGCCTCGTTGGCCGACCTGCCCGACACCGAGCCCGACGTCGACGTCCGGCCCGACCAGCTCGCCTACGTCATTTACACGTCGGGGAGCACAGGGCAGCCCAAGGGCGTGATGGTCGCGCATCGCGGCTTGCCTCAGGCCCTTCATGCGTGGTCGACCACTTACGGCTTGCGGACGCGGGCCCGTCGACACTTGCAGATGGCCAACCCGGCCTTCGACGTCTTCACCGGCGACTGGGTCCGAGCGCTTGGCACCGGGGCCGCCCTCGTGCTTTGCACCAAGGAAACGCTCCTCGACCCGGCCGCCTTGTTGGGCCTCATCGAGCGCGAACGCATCGACGCGGCCGAGTTCGTGCCGGCCGTCGCCCAAGCCTTGATCGACCATGCCGAACGTTTCGGACCAAACGGCCTTCGGCGCCTGAAACTCGCCGTCGTCGGTTCCGACGCCTGGCGCGCCGGCCGCCACGAACGGATGCGCCGCCTCTGCGCTCCGGACGCCCTGGTCGTCAACTCGTATGGACTCACCGAGGCGACCATCGACAGCACGTACTTCGATGGGAACACGAAGGCCCTACCGGCGGAGGCGATCGTCCCCATCGGCCGACCCTTTGCGGGGACGCGCCTCTATCTCCTCGACGAGGCGGGAGCGCCGGTACCGATCGGGGTCCCCGGCGAGCTGTTCGTGGGCGGGCCCGGCGTCGCGTTGGGCTATCTCAACCGACCCGAGCTCACCGCCGAGAAGTTCTTGGCCGACCCCTTCGCGGAAGGCCGAGTCTATCGCACCGGCGACCGCTGCCGTTGGCGAGTCGACGGTCATGTCGAGTTCCTCGGTCGCGGCGACGGTCAGGTGAAGGTCCGCGGCTTGCGGGTCGAGTTGGGCGAAGTCGAGTCGGCCCTGCGCAACGTGCCCGAAGTGCTGGAGGCCGTGGTCGCCCTTCGCGACGACGGAGCGCGCGGCCGGCGCCTTGATGCCTACGTGGTGACGGCGCCAGGCGCGATCCTCACCAGCGCGAGTTTGCGGCGGTCGATCGCCGCGCGCCTGCCCCGACCGATGGTCCCTTCCAGCGTGACCATCCTCGAGAAGATGCCGCTGAATCCGTCCGGCAAGATCGACCGTCGCGCCTTGCCCGAGCCGGAAGAAGTCGCGCGCGTTGAATACGTACCGCCTCGCACCCCGGCCGAACGTGTGGTCGCCGAGGTCTGGGCCGGTTTGCTCGCCCGCGATGACATCGGCGTTGAGGACGACTTCTTCGAACTCGGCGGTCACTCGCTCTTGGCTTTCCAGGTCGTGACCGAGCTCCGTCAGCGCTTGGAAGTCGACTTCCCGGTGCGCTTGCTCTTCGAGGCGCCGACCGTCGCGACCCTCGCGGAACGCCTGGAACACCTGCGTCGTTCGCATGGCCCCCCGCTCGTCGCCCGGCCCGCGAGCCTTCGCGTCGAGGCCCCGCAATCGTTCGGACAAGAGGCCCTTTGGTTCTTCGACCAGCTCCAGCCGGGGCAGGGGACTTACAACGTCCCCGCCGCGGTCCGCGTGCGCGGGCCGATCGATGTCGCCGCGTTCCGCCGGGCCCTGAGCGCCTTGGTCGAGCGTCATGAGGTCCTGCGTACGACCTTCCTGACTCGCGATGGTCAGGCCCTTCAAAAGGTCCATGAAACGCTCGAAATGGAGTGGGTCGAGGTGGACGTGGCGGACGTCGCGGAGGCCGAGGCTCGGGCCGGCGAAGAGGCCCGGCGCCCGTTTGACCTTGTCAACGGGCCGCTCGCGCGGGTCTTCCTTTCGCGCTTGGGCCCCGACGACTTCGTCGTTTCGATCACGCTCCATCATATCATTGTCGATGGATGGTCGTTCGCCGTCGCGGTCCGCGAGGTGGGCGCCCTTTACGAAGCGTTTCGCTCGGGTCGTCCCGCACCGTTGCCCCCGCTGCCGATCCAGTACGCCGACTTCGCCACATGGCAACGTGAGACCCTCGCCGGCGCGGAATGGGAGCGCCTTCTCGACTACTGGAAGAGAACGCTCGAAAGCGTCGGCTCTCTCGAATTGCCCACCGACCGACCACGCCCTACGCGACCTTCCTACCGAGGTGGTCAGGTCCGCTTCCCGATCGTCCCGGCCCTCGCCGAACGCCTGCGCGACCTCGGTCGGCGCGCGTCCGCGACTCCCTTCATGACCCTGCTCAGCGCCTTCGAGGTGCTGCTCCATCGGTTCAGCGGCCAAGACGATTTCGCGATCGGCGTGCCCGTGGCGGGCCGCGAGCGTCCCGAGTTGGAGGGCCTGATCGGATACTTCGTGAACGTGGTCGCCCTTCGCGCCGACCTCACCGGGGACCCGACCTTCGTCGAGCTTCTCGACAAGACCCGCGAGACGACCCTGGGAGCTTTCGAGCACCAGGCGGTCCGCGCCGAGCGCGTGATGGAACACCTTAGGGCCCGGCGCGAGCCGCTCTTCCGAGTGATGTTCGCGTATCAGAACTTCCCGATCGAACACTCGTCGCTGCCCGGCATCGAAGTGGGCCCCTTGCCGGGGGCTTCCGAAATCGCAGCGGCGAAGTTCGACCTCACGCTCTTCGTCACCGAGTCGGGCGGCGGCCTTGAGGCCAATCTCGAATACGACGCGGACCTCTTCGACGCACCCACGGTCGAGCGCCTCGCCAAGCACTTCGTCCGCTTGCTCGAAGGAGTGGTCCAAGCCCCGGACCGACCGATCAGCCAGGTCCCGCTCGTTTCGCCTGAGGAGCGCGCCGACCTGCTCTCACTGGGTGTTTCCTTCCAGCCGCCCCCGAAGGGACCGATCGCCGCGCATCGGCTCTTCGAGGAGCAAGTCGAACGCTCGCCGAACGCGATCGCCCTGGAATTCCAGGGTCGTTCTTGGACCTACGAGCAACTCAACGAGCGGGCGAACCGCCTGGCCTTCCGGATGCGCGCGCTGGGTGTCGGGGGCGGTTCGATCGTGGGCCTTTACGTGACCCGCTCGCCCGAGCTGGTTCTCGGCCTGCTCGCGACCCTGAAGGCCGGCGCCGCGTATGTGCCGATCGACACGACCTACCCGACCGAGCGAGTTTGGTCGATGCTGGAAGACGCCGGGTGTGGCTTGGTGTTGATTGAGAAGGGCCTCGCGTCGCGATTCCAAGGCCGGTCGCTTGCGTTGCTCGCGCTGGACGACCCGGCGACTTACGGTGAGGATTGGCCCTCGCGCGACCCCTTGCTCGGCCTCGAGCGTGACGACCTTGCCTACGTCCTTTACACGTCCGGCTCGACCGGGCGTCCCAAGGGCGTGATGGTCCCGCACGGTGGATTGGTGAACTACCTGGATTGGGCCGCGCGGGCCTACGACGTGGCGGAAGGGGGCGCCGCCCCGGTCCACTCGTCCATCTCGTTCGACCTCACGGTCACGTCACTTTTGGTGCCCCTCGTGACGGGGGCTCGTGTGGACTTGCTGCCGGAATCGCTGGGGGTCGAAGCGCTGACGAAGTGCCTCCGCGAACGGTCGGGCTACGACCTGGTGAAGATCACCCCCGCGCACCTTCACCTTTTGACCGAGCATCTCGACCCGGCGCGAGCGGCCGAGACGACGCGAGCGTTCATCGTCGGCGGCGAGCAACTCACGGCCGAGTCGCTGGCCTTCTGGCGGACGCACGCGCCTGAGACCCGAATCGTCAACGAATATGGTCCCACCGAGACGGTCGTGGGCTGCTGCGTCTTCACGCTCCCGGACGACGGCGACCCGAAAGCGGGCGCCGTGCCGATCGGCAGGCCGATCGCCGCGACCAGGCTTTACGTCCTCGACCCCGAACGCGAGCCCGTGCCGATTGGCGTCGCGGGCGAGTTGTACATCGGCGGCGCGGGCGTGGCCCTGGGCTACCTGCATCAACCCGAACTCACGGCCGAGAAGTTCCTGAAGGACCCATTCAGCGACGAGCCCGCCGCGCGCATGTATCGCACCGGGGACCTCGCCCGTTGGCGAGCCGACGGCCTTCTCGAGTTCCTGGGACGGGTCGATGATCAGGTGAAGGTGCGGGGTTATCGGATCGAGTTGGGGGAAATCGAGACCGTGCTCGTCGGCCATCCGGCCGTCCGCGAAGCGGCCGTCGTCGTCCACGAGTCGAACGGCGAGAAGCGCCTCGTGGCGTTCGTCGTGGCCGAGGGGGAACGACCAGCCGCGCCCGCCTTGCGCTCTCGACTGCGTTCGGTCCTGCCCGAGTACATGGTCCCGTCGGCCTTCGCCTTCCTGGAGACGTTGCCGCTGACGAGCAACGGCAAGGTCGATCGCAAGAAGCTGGCCGCGCTGAACGTGGCGCTGGAGGGACCAACCGCGGTCCCGCCGCGCGACGCGACCGAAGCGAAACTCGCGGCGATCTGGGAGGAGGTCCTACCGACAAGGCCAATCGGCGTGACTGACAGCTTCTTCGAGATCGGCGGTCATTCGCTGATGGCCTTCCGCCTATTGGCAAAGGTGGAAGCGGCCTTCGGCCGGACCTTGCCGCTCGGCGAGCTCATGGCCGAACCCACGATCGAACGAATGGCCTTGCTGCTGAAAGGGCCCGTTGAGAGACACGAGCTCACGCCGATCGTCCGCCTTCAGCCCAAGGGCGACTTGGCGCCGCTCTTCTTCGTCCATCCTGTCGGTGGCCTTGTCTATGACTATCGCGAACTGGCGAAGCGACTTGGCCAGGATCGCCCATTCCTGGGCCTGCAAGCGGCGGGCATCGAAGGAGACGGGCCGCCCGATGATCGAATCGACGTGATGGCTGATCGCTACCTGAAGGCCGTTCGCGAAGTCCAGCCCCACGGTCCTTATCACCTGGGCGGCTGGTCGCTGGGCACGGCGGTTGCCTTCGAGATGGCGAGCCGCCTGCGCCGGCAGGGTGAGACCGTCGCCGCGCTGGTCTTGGTCGACGGCGGACCAGCCTACATGACCGCCTTCCGCTTGATGAATATGCGCCTGCGACGCCTCTCGCCCGAGCGCTTCCGCAAGGAGGTCTTCCGGATCTTCGGCCTGGAACGCCTGGCCGAATTCGAGTCGGGGCCCTCCTGGGTCGAGCGACTCACCGGCGTCGTGCGCGCCAACATGGAGGCGGCCGCGCGGTACGAGCCCGGTGAGTACGACGGCCCCGTCACCATCATCAAGGCCAAAGGCAACACGGCCACCTGGTTCGCGGGCAAGTCGCTCGGTTGGAACAAATACGCGAGCGGCCCGATCGCGACCCACGAAGTCGCCGGCGACCATTACTCGATCCTCAAGGCGCCCCACCTGGAAGCCCTCGCCACCGTCATCCAGCGCGCCCTGGAGGTCCCGCGATGACGCTTGTGGCGCAAGCGATCCAGCGCGGTCGAGCGGCCTTGCTCTTGGCCTTGGCGGCGGGTGTCGCCAGCGGTATTTGCGCGGTCTTGCTCATCGTCATGGTGCAGGACGAGATGGCCCGCGAGGCCCCTTCACCGATCACCGCGGGACTCGCCTTCGCGGGGGTCTGCCTTCTCGGGTCCCTCACGCGCGTGATCGCGCACGTGGCGACGATTCGAGCGGGGCAGGGGGCCGTGGCGACCTTGGGTGTCCGAATCAGCCGCCGGGTCTCCGCGCTGCCTCTCGAACGCTTCGAGAAGGTCGATTCCTCCGCCTTGCTCACGGTCTTGACCCAAGACGTGGTCATCGTTTCGCAGGCCCTTTCGGGATTGCCTCAGGTCTGCATCGACGTGCCGATCGTGGTGGGTTGCCTGCTCTATGTCGGTTGGCTCTCGCCGGTCGTCCTCGTGGTCGGCCTCGTCTTCGCGACGCTCGCGATCGGCTCGTACCTGATGATGGCCGGTCGCGCCCAGGTCCGTATCCAGGAGGCCCGAACGCGCCAAGACTCGCTTGTGGGACACTTCCGCACACTTGTGCATGGGTTTCGTGAACTCCGCCAACACCGACCGCGTCGACTTGGGTTCCTCGACCAACGGCTCGCCCCCCAAGCGGAGGCCGTGCGCGTCAGCGCCACGCGCGGCTTCTCGATGTACGCGGTCGTCTTGAGTTGGGGCCAGCTCGCCTACTTCGGCTTCCTCGGCATCGTCACGTTCGGCTTGCCGCATCTGGTCGACCAGGGGCGCGGCACCACGGCCGCGATCGTCGTCGTCCTCTTGTTCCTGATGGGGCCGCTCGATTGGCTCATTTCTTGGCTGCCCATGCTGGGCGCCGCGCAGGCTTCGTTGAAGCGCATCGACGACATGCTGCCCCTCCTCGACGGCGATGCCAAGGAGGAGCATGCAGAGCCCATCGAGTCGATGACGCTGACCGACTCGATCCGCCTTGGTGGTTTGACCTACGCCTACGGCCACGGCCAGGGCGCCGGTGAGGACGCCTTCCAGCTTGGTCCGATCGACCTGACGATTCGGGCGGGCGAAGTCGTCGTCCTCGCGGGGGGCAACGGGAGCGGCAAGACGACCCTACTCAAGCTCTTGACCGGACTCTACGAGGCCGACGAGGGGACGATCGAACTCGACGGCCGGCCCGTGAAGGCCGCGGACCGCGAGGCGTATCGGCAATTGTTCTCGGTCGTCTTCAACGACGGCCACCTCTTCGGGGACCTGGTCGGGATCGAGGCCGACGGGCTCGACGCGAAGGCGGCCGACGGCTTGAAGAAACTCGCCCTGAGCGGCAAGGTCGCCGTATCCGGCGGGGCCTATTCAACCATGGACCTTTCCCAAGGCCAACGCGGCCGATTGGCCTTGCTCACGGCCCTGCTGGAAGACCGGCCCGTTTGCGTCTTCGACGAATGGGCCGCCAATCAAGACCCTCGCTTCAAACGTTACTTTTATGACGAACTCCTCCCCGAATTGCGGGCGAGAGGACAGGCCGTGGTGGTCGTGAGCCATGACGAGACCTTTTACGATGTCGCCGATCGTATCATGCGCCTGCGTGACGGCCGGCTGGAAGTCTTGGACAGTTTGACCCTGGCGGGCCATGATTGAGGGGCCTGACGGACACGGATCGGCGCGGAGGACCGTCGGAAGGGACCATCGATGAAGAAACTTGTTCTTTTCCTCGTCCTGCTTTGGGGCGCGGGCGCGGCTGGACTCTGGTACTGGAACGAACGCCAGGCCGGCATGTTCTCGTTCCGCACCGTGCCCGTGACAAGGGGCGACATCCGTCCGTTGATCCGGGCCTCCGGCACGGTCGAACCCGAAGAAGTCGTGGACGTCGGCGCGCAGGTCGCGGGCCTGATCAACAGCTTCGGCGAAGACCTGGACGAACCTTCCAAGCCGATCGGCTACGGCTCGCGCGTCGAGGAAGGGACCGTGCTGGCGCGCCTGGACGACTCCCTCTTCCTGGCGCGGGTGGAACAAGCCCGGGCCAACTTCGCGCGATCAGGGGCCGACCTGGAACAGGCCCTCGCCAAACTCCGCGTGGCCGAGCGCGTCTTGGCGCGCAACCGACAATTGCTCGATCGCAACCAAAGCCTCGTTTCACCCCAGGACGTGGATGCCGCGCAGGGCGATTATGATCATGCCCAAGCCACGGTGCTCGTGGCGCGCAGCAACATCGAGGTGGCGCGGGCCAACCTGAATGAAGCGGAAGTCAATCTCGGCTACACGACGGTCAAGTCGCCGGTGAAGGGGGTCATCCTGGATCGTCGGGTGAACATCGGCCAGACGGTCGTCGCCAGCCTGAACGCGCCCAGCCTCTTCTTGATCGCCAAGGACCTGGGTCGGATGCAAGTTTGGGCGTCCGTGAACGAGAGCGACATCGGTGCGATCAAGGTCGGCCAGACCGTCAAGTTCACCGTGGGCGCCCTTCCCGGCGAGACCTTCAACGGCACGGTGACGCAGATCCGCCTCAACGCCAGCATGGTCCAGAACATCGTCACCTACACGGTGGTCGTCGAGTTCGAGAACCCGGACAAGCGCGTACTGCCCTACCTCACCGCACGCGTCGAGTTCGAGCGCGAAGGTCGGCGCGGCGTCTTGCTCGTGCCCAATTCGGCCCTGCGCTGGCAACCGCGCCCGCAGCTCATCGCGCCCGACGCCCGCGACGAAGTGATGAGCCTGCGCCTGTCGATGGCCCGCCAAACGGAAGGACGCGGGCAGGTCGGCTCGGAATGCTTGCTCTGGGTCCGCGATGGCGAGCATGTCCGCCCCTTGGTGGTGACCCTTGGGGTCTCCAGCGGGATCGTCACCGAGGTCTCGGGGACGGGTCTGACCGAAGGCACGCAAGTGGTGACCGGTGTGCAAAAGGTGGAAGCCGCCGACAGCGCCTTCGCCGTGTTGCCCCACGCCCGGACCGGCGAACCAACTCAGGAGTGAGCCCCCGATGAGCGCGATCACGGCGGCCGTCGAGCGCCCATCCCGCGGCAACGCGGTCATCGCCATCGATTCGTCGCGCCCGGACATGGTCCGCCTGGAGGGCATTCGCAAGACATACGCACGCGGACGCGCCCCGCTGCCCGTCCTGAAGGGGGTCGGCCTGTCGATCCGACAGGGTGAGATGGTCGCCCTCATGGGAGCGTCGGGCTCGGGCAAGACGACCCTCATCAACATCCTCGGCTTCCTCGATTCGGCCGACGAGGGACGCTACTGGCTCGACGGCCAGGAGGTCGGCCGCCTCGACCCCGTCGCTCGGGCGATGCTCCGCAGCGAGAAGGTGGGGTTCGTCTTTCAGAGCTTCAATCTGCTCTCCCGCCTCACCGCGACCGAGAACGTGATGCTGCCGCTCGCCTACGCGGCGCACCGAGGCGGCGAGGCCCCGGGCCGCGAGCGAGCCCGGGCCCTTCTGGAACGGGTCGGTCTGAAAGACCGCGCCGACCATGTTCCTTCCAAACTCTCCGGCGGCGAGCAGCAGCGCGTGGCGATCGCCCGCGCGCTCATCAACGGCGGTCCCCTCCTCATCGCCGACGAACCGACCGGCAACCTCGACTCGAAAACGGGCATCGAGGTCCTGGAACTCTTCCGTCAGCTCAATCGGGAAGACGGCCGGACGATCCTCCTGGTGACCCACGACCCCAACGTCGCCGCCTTCGCCGATCGCGTCATTCGAATCAAAGATGGTCTCATCGACGAAGACACCGGCGATCTGGCCGGGCGCGCGAGCGAACAGCCCGTCCGCTTGCCGAAAGCGGTCCGCGCCGGACGGCGCCCCGTCGTCAGGACGATGGTCCGTACGGCGGCGAGCGCCCTGAGTTCGATCCGGCGTAACGCGATGCGGTCGAGTTTGACCATGCTGGGGATCATCATCGGCGTGGCCGCCCTGATCGCGATCAGCGAGGTGGGGGACGGCTCGTGGGCCGCGATCCGCACCTTGTTGAGCAAGACAGGTGTGGATGACATTATGGTGCAGGCAGGGGCCGCGTCGCGCAACGGCGTGAGCCTGGGCAGCGGCAGCGTGAAGACCCTTTTGCCCGAAGACGCCGAGGCGATCATTCAGGAATGCCCGGCCGTGGCCCACGTGGCGCCCATCGTCTCGGCCCAGGCCCAAGCGGCCTTTCGAGGCAACAACTGGGTCCCCAAGATGCTCTTCGGCACGTCCCCCAGCTTCCTCCACATCCGCGACTGGGAGGAACTGGAGGAAGGTCAAGCGTTCACCGAAGACGACGTCCACGCCGCCGCTCAGGTCTGCTTGTTGGGTCAGACTTTGGTCAAGGAACTCTTCGGTGATCAGTCGCCCGTCGGCGAAGACCTGATGGTGAACGACGTACCCCTGCGCGTTTTGGGCGTGCTCCGCCGAAAGGGGGCCAACATCATCGGCGAAGACGAGGATGACATCCTCCTTGCCCCTTGGACGACCGTGAAATACCGGATCAGCGCGGCGGCCTCCGGGAGCGCGAACGCGCCGGCCGCTTCGGGCACCATCATCGACACGAACGAGCAGGCCAACCTCCTGCGGAAGCGTTATCCGCGAACGCAGCACGACCTCTATCCGACCACCGCGCCCCTTCAGAAGCTGAACACGCCGCAACTGGAACGGGTCGCCAACGTGGACCTGATCATGGCCCGCGCCCGGACGAGCCAGGAAATCCCCGCGGCGATGGCCCAGATCACGGAGCTTCTGCGCGAGCGCCACAAGGTCGGACCCGGTCAGCGCGACGACTTCGCCGTCCGAGATTTCACCGAAGTGGTCAAGCAAGTCCGGTCCACCGTCTCGCTGGTGGAACAGCTCCTCACGTGCGTCGCCCTGGTCTCCCTGGTGGTGGGGGGCGTCGGCATCATGAACATCATGCTCGTGTCGGTGACCGAACGCTATCGTGAGATCGGCCTGCGCATGGCCGTCGGCGCACGGCCGCAAGACATCCTCCGGCAGTTCCTCGTCGAGGCGGTCGTGCTCTGCCTGGTCGGCGGCGCGGTCGGCATCGCCCTGGGACGCACCGCCTCGGTCGCCGTCCGCGTGCTCGCGGGCTGGCCGACCCAGGCCTCCCTCACGGCCCTTTTACTTTCCGTGTCCATCTCGGTCACGGTGGGGGTCCTCTTCGGCTATTACCCAGCTTGGAAGGCCTCCAAACTCAACCCGATCGAAGCACTTCGCTACGAATGAGGTCCCGAGAGATTTCATCTCGTCATCACAATCATGCTTGAGGGCTTGATTTCAGGCCTTGTCCCTCCCAGAATGACACTCGTTGGCCCTTACGGACTGCGCGTCCTGCCGAGTGGCCTCAAACTACCAGATTTTCGGACCCAGGAGAGTCGTCGATGATTCGCAAAGTCCGCAAGTTCCGTCCGGCGGTGGGGGAGGCGAAGCTCGAGGAGCGCGTGGTCCTCTCGGTGGCGCCGGCGGCGATCCACATCGCGGCCAGGAACGTCACGTATCGGGTCATGGGTCGGTTCACCCAGGTCGATTTCGTCTGGGACACCGCCGCGAAGACGGTCACGTTCAACAGCCGCGCCGCCGGCACCATCCGCGGGCTGGGCTCGTTCAATGTCAGCGGCATTTTCAACAATGTGGCCTATAACAAGGCGGGGCAGATCAACGGGACGATCACGTTGACGAGTTCCACCGACTCGGCGAGCACGCTCGTCTTCGCTGTGCGCGGACCCAGTCCGGGCGCCAGCCCGCGCGGGCCTGTGACCACGCAGGAAAACCTGCGGCTCACCTCCGCGACCGGCCAGTTCGCCAAGTTCACGAACCAGCCGAATTCGGTGGGCTCGATCGTCCTGCCGGCCTTGAATTTGCCGATGAAGCCCCCGCCCACCATCACGGGGGTCGCGAACCTCTCCAACATCACGATCAACGTCCGTCGCCCCTGATGGGCGCCAGTCGAACGTGGATGGTCGCGCTGGGTCTTCCTGCCCGGCGCGACCATACACTTCCTGATCAAGAGAGGTCGCCGCCGATCATCCGGCCGATGCCTCCGAGCAAGCCCCCTTCCTCGCGTGAACCGCCCCCCGCGCGAGGGGACGCCGCCACGATCCGGTCGGCCAGCCGGCTCAAGGGGAGCGACTGAAGCCAAACGCGCCCAGGTCCACGCAAGGTCGCGAAGAAGAGGCCCTCGCCGCCGAAGATCGCCGACTTCACCCCGCCTACGAATTGGATGTCGAACTCGACCCCTTGCGTGAACGCGACCACGCAGCCGGTATCCACCCGGAGCCCTTCACCCGGCTTTAAGTCGCGCTGAAGGAGCGTCCCGCCGGCGTGAATGAAGGCCCAGCCGTCTCCTTCCAGACGCTGCATGATGAAGCCCTCGCCGCCGAAAAGGCCCGTGCCGATCTTTCGGTTGAAGGCGATCCCCACGCTGACCCCCTTGGCCGCGCACAGGAACGAGTCTTTCTGGGCGATCAGTGTCCCGCCGATCTCGGCCAGGTGGACGGGGATGATCTTGCCTGGGTAGGGGGCGCCGAAGGCGACTTTCTTCTTGTCGGGAGCTTGGTTCTGGAAGACGGTCATGAAGAGCGACTCGCCCGTGAGTAGGCGCTTGCCCGCCCCCATCAGGGCCCCCACGAAGCCGGTGTTCTTTTGGGAACCGTCGCCGAAAATCGTGGAGAGCTGGACGCCGTCCTCCATGTACATCATGCCGCCGGCCTCGGCGACGACCGCTTCCTGGGGGTCCAACTCGACTTCGACGAACTGCATGTCGTCGCCGAAGATCCGATAGTCGATTTCGTGCATCGCGGGCATGACGGGGCCTCTCGGGTTCGCGGGGACGAGGAACGTCCATCCTCTCAGGGACGTTATTCGATCGCGGGTCCCGAATCTTGCGGAAGGGCCGTCAAGCCGGCTTGGCGTGCAGGGCCGTGATGCGCAGCTTTCCGTCGTGATGCGTCGTCGCCACACGCAGGCCGTCGGCGTGGAGGTCCAGGCCGCGCGCCGTGTTGGGCAGTTTGAAACGGGCGAACTCGTTCGTCTCGCCCGGTTTGAAGAACCAGAGGTTGCCGCCCCCCGTGCCGCCCGCCACTAAAACGATGAAGCCGCCCGGATGAAACCGCAAGCCCCAACCAACTCCCTTCACGTCTTCCTTTGATCGTTGCAAGAGCGGTCCATTCTCCTTCCCCTCGGCGCGGTCGAAGAGCAAGACGGCCGGGTTGCTCACGGCCCCGAGCGGGTTCGACGCCTCAATCAGGCCCGCGCAGGCGAGGTACTTGCCGTCGGCGCTGAAGGCCATTTCGCGGACCCCGCCGTAATCGACACCTTGTCCGCCTTCATACTTGTAAAGTTTGGCGGCGTCGAAACGGCGGGCCTCTTTGCCGGCGCGGTGGTCCCACTCGATGACGACCCCCTTCAGGTCGCCCGAGACGAGGGTCCCATCGGGGCCCCACGCGAGGCTGTAAATAGGTCGCTCGTGCCCCGGCAGTTCCATGAGTTTCTCGCCCGAAGGGGACCAGAGCCGGACGATCCGATCGTTGCCCGCCGTGGCGATCGCATGGCCATCGGCCGCGACCGCGATCGAGCGCAGCCAGCCGCCGTGGGCCTGGATGGACCGTGAGGGCATGGGCCCGTCGGCCGCCAGGGGCCACCAGGTCAAGACGCCATCGGCCCCGCCCGTGAGGAGCGACTGCCCGCCATCGGTGAAATTCAGGGCGAAGACCCAGCCGTCATGTCCCGAAAAGGCCACCGGGTCGGCGCTCGCCGAGTTCAGGTCCCAGCGCAAGACGTTTCGGTCTTCCGACGTGGCGAAGACGAATGGGTGCGCCGGGGCGAACCGACATGCGATCAAGGGTTGCTTGTGCGTCAATTCCCGAAGGATGAACGCCTTCTCGGGTCCCACCGCGGGCCCATCGACCGAAGTCATGCCAACAACTCCGGAATGTGGGTGGCCGACGGGTCGGCGAGGAAGAAGTCTTGACCGTTCACGTCCACCGACTCCTTCGTGTCGAGGCCGAGGGCCTTCATATACGTGTGGAAGAGGTGTCCCGCGCCGACTTCGCGATCGACGACCGCGGTGCCGTTCGCGTTCGTCTTGCCCACGACGTTCCCCGCCGTGATCCCAACGCCCGCGAGGGCGATCGACCAGGCGTTCCCCCAATGGTCGCGACCATACCAGGGATTGATCTTCGGCGTCCGGCCGAACTCGGACATCACGATCACGAGCGTGTGTTGAAGGCGTCCGCTCGCGCCTAGGTCCTCCAGCAAGGTCGCGAAACCTTGGTCGAATTCGCCCACCTGTTCCAAGTGGAAATCAAAGTTCTCGTTGTGGGTGTCGTAATTCGAATGCGTCACCTGAACGAACGTGACGCCCGCGTCGAGCAGGCGGCGGGCCAGGAGACAATGGCGGCCGAAGTCGTGCCGGCCGTAGCGGTCGAAGTCGCGCTCCGGCTCTTTGGTCACATCGAACACTTCGCGACGCGCCATCAATTGCTTCGCTTGCTCGAAGGTGGAGGTGTACGCCTCCGTCTCGGCGGTGCGCCGCCGTTTGGCGAAGCGGTCGTTGGCGTGTTGGAAGACGGCCTCGCGCGCCGAGGCGCCGAGGTCGTTGAGTGAGGCGGGCCGCACCGTGTTGGCCGGAGGTTGACCGTTCCCCAGGTGGAGGGCACCGTACTTCGGGCCGAGGAAGGCCGCGTCGGCGCTGGAGAGCCCGCCCCCGCCCGGAGTGATGTGGATGTAGCCGGGGAGCGGGCTCGTCTCGGGGGTGACGTATTTCGCCGCGATGGAGCCCAGGTGGGGATACACGACGCCCGGCATCTGCGGCCGGCCCGTGTGCATCATGTAATGGCCCTTACCGTGGTCGTTCTCTTTCGTGTTGAGTCCGCGTACTAGGGCAATTCGGTGCATTTGTTTGGCCGTGAGCGGCATCAACTCGGAAATGCGTGTCCCTGGGACGCTTGTTTCGATCGAACGGAAGGGGCCGCCCGTGTCGGTGCCCGGCTTGGGGTCCCACGTTTCGAGCTGACTGGCCCCGCCCGCGAGCCAGACCACGAGCACTTGCCGCTCTTGCCGCGTGAGTTCGTCAGCCACGAGGGGACGGACGAACGTGCCCAGGCCCGAGGCGGCGCCGACCCCCGCGGCGACCGTGCCCAAGAACTGGCGTCGTGACGTGAGATGCTCGGCCGAGCCGCAGGCGTGGGAGCAACGCTTCATCGGGGCTTCCTCAACGGTGGGTGACGGACGGTCGGATCAGTGATTGAAACGGAACTCGGCAGACGACAGAAGGGCCCACGCCAATTCCTTGATGGCGGGCCCTTTATCCTTGTCGCGGTCTTTGAGGTGCTGGGCGACCTCGGCCCGCTCCTCTTCGGCGGGCCGACGACTCAGTATGGACAGGTAAAGCTCCTCGCCGATCGCGCCGGGGTCGGTGAGGGCGTTCAAGCGAGCAGTCAGGTTCACGCCGCTTGGATTGAGCCAGCTCTGGATCGGTTCGCCATTGGCGAGGAAGAGGGCCTGATGAACGGTCGGGTCGCCCGCGTCTTGGGGTTGACCCGGGGCCGCGGCGAAGCGTTGGATGAACGGGCCGAGGTTCCCCGCGAGTTGGTCCTCGACGGCCGCCTCCAGCAGTTCGGCGCGCTGTCGCTTTCCCACGGTCGTTTCCAAGATGTCGCGCATTTTGGGGTCGCGGGTGAGATAACGGTCCTCCGCCCCTCGGCGCGAGGCCTCCACGAAGCCGAGCGCCTGCATGACACTCCAACCAAGCTGTTCCGGCGAGAGCTTGCGCAACGGGGCCACGGCATAGCGCGACGGCTCCATCTGGGAGTCGCTGGCCTCGGGGCGTGGCTCGCTGGAGCGTTGGTATGCCCGCGTGAGGGCGACCTCGCGCAGGAAGGCCCTCATGTCGTACTTCATCGCTTTGATCGAGCGCGTGAGGTCGTCGAGCAATTCGGGGTGTGACGGAGGATTGCCCGAATGGTCGAGTTCCAGGGGATGGACCAGGCCGCGACCCATCAAGACCGACCAAAGTCGATTGGCGATCGCGCGATCAAACGCGGAGACGTCGGTGGTCAGAAGGGCGTTGGGGAGTTGGGCCCTTCGGCTGAATGCGGGGACGGTCCGGGCCTTTTCCTTGGGACCGACGAAATACTCCTGCCCTTTGGCGATCGCGGGCTCGGCGATGGCGGGTCCGTCGAGCAGTCGGGGTCCCGTCGCGTTCGTGATTTTCTTCTTGAAGACCGACGTGAAGGTGACGTCTCCCTCCCCCTTTTCGGCGAGCACCTTGCCCGCTCCGGGCTGGTCGTAAAGGGTCGTCCGGCTGACGAACGCGAAGAGACCGTAATAATGCGCCTGCTTGTAATCATCGATCAGAGGATGATCATGACATTGAGCACATTGCATGTCTCGTCCTAGAAACATGCGTCCCATGTCGCGTGTGAGGTTGTTGGCGTCGGCCTCCCGATCGAGCAGGAACTTGGCGGCGGGTCGGGTGGCGGGGTCGGTGCCGTCGGCGGAAAGGACCTCGCGCACGATCTGATCGTACGGCCGGTTTTCCTGGAAGGCCCGGAGAAGGAAGGCGCGCCAGGCGGCCGAGGGTACGTACTTGTCCGGCAGGCGCTCCATCCAGGCGACATCAAAAACATCGCGCATCCGACGGGCGAAGCGAGGACCCGAGAGAAGTGTGTCGATCAAGCGCTCCCGCTTGTACGGCGACGGATCGTCGAGAAAGACCCGAGCCTCGGTCGACGTCGGTACCATCCCGGCGAGGTCGAGGTAGGCCCGGCGCAAGAACTCGGCATCGCTCGCGGGCGCCGCGGGAGGGCCTTCCAGGGCCGATTCGATCGCGCGGTCGATCCGCTCGTGAAGGGGCAGGTCGGCCCGCGTGTATTGCGGGAAAAGCATGATTGCGAGTGCGACGATCGATCGCGCCATCCAGCCAACCCTCAAAGCCAGGAGGGGGACCGCTTGAGAATTGTTGGATATTAGTCAATTCATCCTCGACGCCGCAAGGGGACGTCTTGTCGCGAGACAAGGGAACTGGAGGCTGCCCCCCCTCACTCCACGATCATCTCGCCATTCATCACCATCCAGTGTCCTGGAAACGTGCAAAGATACGGATATCTTCCCGGTTCATTTGGAACGACGAAGTGGATCGTCTTCTTCAACGACGGCGCACGAACCGCACTCGGGTATCTGCCGGACGAGGTCCTCGGCAAGCACGTGCGCATCTTCTACCCGACGGACGAGGACGCGCGGGCGGTCGGACATGGGGTCTCCTGGGTCGTGGGCTTGGCGGACGGGCGCGCCCTCTAGGCGCGGTACGCGGCGAGCGCGGCCGAGGCGGCG
>CALLYK010000048.1 GCA_937858365.1 uncultured Isosphaeraceae bacterium
GGCGCTCGCCAGCTCGGCCCGCACCACCTCGGGCGCGACGCGGTGGTCCTTGGGCGGGCCCATCGACGAGGCGGCATCGAAGTCGACCACGAAGACCGCCCCTCCGACGCGCAGCGCGCGCGCGATCCGCGTCGCGTAGAGCGTGCGATCGGGGAGGTGGTGATAGGTGTCGACCACCACGATGCGATCGACGCTGGCCTCGGGCAGGAGCGGATCGGTGAGGAGACAGAGCGAGACGCGGACGTTGGCCAGCCCTTCGCGGGCGAAGCGCGCGCGCATCCACTCGACCATCGAGGGCTCGACGTCGATGGCGAGCACCTGCCCTCCCGGCCCCACCGCCCGCGCCAGGTGCGGCTCGAGGTAGCCGGTCCCGGCGCCGAGGTCGGCCACCGTCATGCCCGATTTGAGCTCGCAAGCCGCGATCAGTTCGACCCGCTTGTTGAAGACCTCACGCGATTCGGACTCGAACCGCTTGATGAAGGAACTCACGTCCATGTTCGGGTCTTCAAACTGCTTGTTGATCGAGTCGCGATGTTCACCCCCCTTGCCTTTCGCCTCCTGGGCGATCCCAAGAGCGGGGACGGCGAACAAGACGGCCAAGAAAAGCAAGGAACGCATCGGGGACCTCCAATCGCTTAGGACCAACTCCCAGCGATTCCAGCAATCCCAAGGGGGATCGTCAAGGCCCCCGTCAGTGCCCGACCTATCAGGATGAAGAGGCCACTCGCTAGAAGCACGCCTCTTCGTGTTCCCTGGGAGTCACCGCGTGCGGACCAGGTCGATTCATCTCTTGGTATTCGGCCTCGACGATGGGACCGTCGGGGACTTGCAGGGCCTGCTTCACATGATTGAACGG
This sequence comes from uncultured Isosphaeraceae bacterium, assembly GCA_937858365.1. Taxonomy (GTDB): domain Bacteria; phylum Planctomycetota; class Planctomycetia; order Isosphaerales; family Isosphaeraceae; genus CALLYK01. Next base: position 857 of record CALLYK010000048.1, read on the forward strand.
CACGCCCATCAGGTAGGAAATCGTGCAGAGGATGATCTGCAGGTCGATCCAGGGCCCGAGATGTTTGATGTAATAGAGGTCGCAAGCCAGTTTCCGCTCGACGCTGGCCAGGTCGGTGTCCGGCGGGAGTTGAATCTGCGCCAGGCCGGTCAATCCGGGTCGGACATCAAGCCGCCGTTGGTAATGCGGGATCACCAGGTCGAGCTGGGACGCGAAGACGGGGCGTTCGGGACGCGGCCCAATCAAGCTCATCTCCCCCAGGACGACATTCAAAAGTTGGGGCAATTCGTCAATCTTAGTGCGGCGAAGGAACCGGCCGACGGGCGTGACTCGGCTGTCACCCTTCACGGGCGACCAGCGCGGACCGGACGCCTCCTCACATCGATGGTACATCGTTCGCATTTTGAACATCGTGAACGTCCGGCCGTTTCGGCCCACACGAACCTGTGTGTACAAGGCCGGACCGGGGGAGGTGATGCGCACGATCACGAGCGCCAGGATGATGATGGGGGAGAAGAGGACCCCAAGCACCACGCCCAAGACCAGATCGACAAGGTCCTTCACCGCCTGGTAGCCGGCCGAGGACTGAGAACCGACCGTCATGCGATGGGGACCTCCCGACCCTTCCATCTCGCACCGCAAAGCCATCGTTGTACCCTTCATGATATTCCCATTCGCAAGCGATGCCAAGGAAATCGTATAAACGCTTACTCAATCGCGCTCAAGGACGTCGGGACGTAGGCAGGATCATGCACAACGGGTGCTCGAATGGTCAATCATGCCTTCCCGGACCGCGCGACGACAAGCCCCGTGTGGCGTCTTGGCCACGAGGAAAGCGAGAAGGTCCCACAGGAAACATAGCATCGCGGGTCGCTCGTGTCTTCGCGGCGACCCGTTCGATACACGCGTTCGCTGGAGGCACCCGGTGACTTCGCCACTGGAAATCGGGAGACCACCATGCCCCATCCGGCACGCGAGGCCGATCTCGGAGCACGGTCTTGAGACTGAGGCCAGCGCCCGATGCTCTTTGCCCGGCCTCCCTGGATTAGCTATTCCAATCCGTGATGACTGTTGCAAAAAGTGGACATGTGCCTGACGAATCTTCGAGGGCATTCCCCATCGTCGTGAAAAGCAATGACCTCCTTGAGACAGTTCGTCCCGAACAAAGACCTGTCGCGCGGTCCCATCGCGGACGCCGAAGGCGCGGATGGGGATGATACCATGATCGAGGGTTGGCGCCCCTCGGCGTCCGCGTGGACCGCGTCCAAGTTTCTTGAGCGACCGCGCGTCGCCCGGGACACCCGGGCGACCACGCGGCCTTCTGGAGGGGCCCGCGGGAGGCCCTCCAACAGCATCAACGCGGCCCCGCATGCATTGTTACGAGGTCTCACCGAGGGCGCGAAGGCACCGCGAATTCCACGGGCCGGTCGGCGACGATCGTCGCCACGACGGCCGACTCCCCCGCCCCTCCGGCCAGGCGAACCAGAAGCTCGCTCGTCCCCTTGGGCAAAACGAGTCGCGCCGTGAGCGGGCCTTCGCCGGCTGAGGTCAGGTCGAGCGCCTTGCCGTCAAGCCAGGCGCGGGCGTCGGCCTTGGTGTCGATGACGAGGGTGGCCTCAATGGCCGAGCCGGTGGTCACCGGGGTGATCAGGTAAACGGCCTCTTTGGGGTCGTCCTTGAGGAGGGCCCCCAGGTCGACTCGACCCTCGGCATCGGCCGTGATCGGGCGCCCCTTGCGGGCGCGGTCCGCTGGGGGCCGCGACTCCACGGCCTCGGTCGTTGGGCCGATGGCCTGGAACTGGCCGACCACGCTCACGGGGGCCTTCAGGGTATCGAGGAAGGCCAGCAAGTCCACAAGTTCCTGTTCCGTCATGCTTTGCGCCAACCCTTCGGGCATCAGTGAGACCTCACTGCTGGCCCGCTCCTCGATCTCGCCCGGCGGCACGACCACCCGGCGGCCTTCCGCCGTCTTGAGCACCAATCGCTCCGGAGTGTCTTCAACAGGTAATCCTGTAATGACTTGCCCATCTTTGAGAGCGATAATGGTGGTGACATAGTTGTAACCGATGGCTGCACTCGGATTGAGGAGGGAGCGGAGCATCTCGTCCTTGCCGTATTTGGTGCCGATGGTCGAAAGGTCGGGGCCGACCCATTGACCACGCCCCTGGACCCGATGGCATGAGCCGCAAACGGCCTTTTGGCCCCCGTCCGCTTTAGGGACCTTCGTCGCGAAGAAGACGGCCCGACCGCGCCCGGCGTCTCCCTCGCGACGAAGAAGCTCGAACAAAGGGGGGAGCGGCTTGCCCGACGCCGATGTGAGGGGCAGGACCTTCACGGCCTCCTCACGCACTCGGCGATCCGCGTGGCCGTGAAGGACGGCCGTCGCCTCCCCGCGCAGCGATTCGGGCACGGCCTTGGCGCGGGCCATCTCCAGGAGTTTCGGGCCCCCTTCCTGGAACCCGGCGTACGTCCGCAGGGCGACCCGGCGCATACCCAGAGGGACGCTCTCGTCGCCGATCATGTCAAACAGGCGTGCGCGGGCGTCGATGAGTCGGGGCAGGTTGCGCAGTGCGGCCTCGGCGGCTGGGTCGGTGGCCTTGCGCTCACGGGCCTTGGTAATCAGGCCCTCGAGGACGGCCTTGGCGCGCTCGGGATTGATGCGGGCCAAGGCGTCCACGGCGCCGGCGCGTTCGTCCGGGTTCGCCGTGGGCGAGTCGATCAAGCCCGCGACCGCCTCCGTGTAGCGCTTCTCGCCGGTAGCCGAGGCCACCAGCAACCCCTGCGCCCGGAGTGCCGGGTTGGCCAGGGCCGACTCCACCGCCGCGACCACCTCGGGCACGCCAGCCGCCGACTTCCACGAAGACTCGAGCTTTCTCGCCAGCGTGGCCAGGATCGCGCGTTGCCGAAGGGGGTCGGTCAGTTGTCCCGCGAGCTTCGCCAAGACGATCGCTCCGGATGGCTCGGTCACGTGCGTCAGGATCGCGTCGGCCGCTTGTTGCATCTCGGGCGACCGCAGGCCGGGCATCAGGCGCGCGAGCAACGGCAAGACCTCGACTCGATGGACCTCCCAGGCCAGGCCGATCGTCTTAGACAGGGGCGTCGCGGGCGGCCCGTCCGCGTCGCTTGTCGCCAGGAAGGCCTCGTTGCGATCGATCGGGAAATAAGGCGGCAAGGCGACCTTCGAGGCCTGTCCCGACTCGGCCAGGTCCAGGGGACCGTACAGGGCGCCATCGAAGAGCTTCGCGAGGTACTCCGGTTCACGATGCCGCAGGGCCAACCCCAAGGCCTCGAGATACCAGCGGTCCTGCCCGTCCCAGGCGGCGGCGAGCGAGCGGAGGGCCTCGCCAACATCCGAGGTCGGCATATTGCGCAGGGCGAGGACCAGTTCCCGACGGACCCCCGCGTCGGGGTCGTGCGCCACGGCCACCAAATGGAGCAGGTGCCTCTTCGCCGGCGGCGGCAGCTTGGCCTCGGGTCTTTCATACGTGACCTGGCCGTTCTCGCGATTGTCGCGACCGAGAATGCGCACGGCCAGTTCGCGGACTTGCGGGTCGCCATGCTTCAGGGCCGCGATCACCGAAGGCAAGTCGAGCTCGGCCAGGAGCCACAGGGCCCGCGCGCGACCGATCGGGTCATCGCCGGCCACCTGGGCCTTCAACGCCTGGACCGCGTCCTTGCCCCGCTCCATGAGCTTACGCCTGGCGACGTCACGGGTGGCGACGTTGGGCGAGTTCAAGGCCGCGATCAAGCCCTCCACCGACCCGAAATCGGCTACCGGCTTCTTCCAGGAATGCCCTTTCGGGGCGACGCGATAGATGCGCCCGGTCGTCTGGTCGCGGAAGGCGTGGCCGCCGACCCCTGCGTCATACCAATCGGCCACGAAGACCGAGCCATCCGGCGCGGCCGTCACATCGACGGGCCGGAACCAGGGATCATCCGAGGCAAGGAGCGTCTGGATTTCGGTCCGGAAGGCGGCCCCTTTACGCGTGATCGGGAATGCGTAGATGACTCGGGGCCCGGCCTCGGCCTCAAGCACGGCCCCCTGGAAAGGCCTGGGCAAGAGCGACCCCTCATACACCATCAGGCCGCAAGGACTTCCGTTGCCCGTGCCCACCAGCTTGGGCACGTTTCCGGGCACGTCCTCCCCCCAGTGCCGCGGACTCCCGGGCGTCCTGTAGCCGTAGCGGCCCCCGTCCATCACCCAAATCACCCGACTGCCTCGGTTCCCATCATCATCGTTGTCCGACGTGAAAACATGTCCAAACGAATCGAGCGAGGTCTCGTAATCGTTGCGATGCCGATCGGCCAGGACCTCGAACTGGGTGCCGTCGCGATTGACGCGCAGGGTCGAGCCGAGCTGGTCGTTGAAGACGCGTCGCCCCGACTTGTCGACCACTTCGAACTGGCCCCCGCGCTCTCCGGGCTGGGCCTTCCGGGCGCCATCGCCTTGCGTGAGGTAGAGCTTACCGTCGGGCCCAAGGACCATGCCGTGGACACCGTGGTCGTGGTCGTAGCCGCCGAATCCCGTGAGAAGGGGATAGCGCTTGTCGGCCTTATCATCGCCGTCGGTGTCTTCCAGCACGAGGACGTCGGGGCTGTTGCCGATGTAAACGCGACAGCCCTTGTAGGTCTTGCCGTCCCAGACCTCCTCGACCGCGATGCCCATCGGCACCGGGAAGATCTTGTCGGCGAAGATGGTCACCTTGTCGGCCTTGCCGTCGCCGTCGGTGTCTTCAAGGACCTTGATCGCGTCGGCGTTCTCCAGGTAGGGCTGCTCACGATGAAGGGTGTAGCGGTAGTTCAGCCCCTCGCAGACCCAAACGCGCCCGCGCGAATCAACATCGATGTTGGTCGGGTTGATGACCATCGGTTCCGCGGCGAAGAGGGTCGCCTCCAGGCCCTCGGCCGGCTTCAACTTCCGGGCCGACTCTTCCGGACCGACCTGACCCGACGCGCTGGGAGAGGAAAGCGCGACAAGGGCGAGCGCGGCCGGCAACCACGCCGAGACACGCGCGAGCGAAGACGAGAGCATGGTGAAGACTCCTGAATGCGCCTGGGGTCGAATCGTCAGCGATCGGCGGACCGCTTCATCATGATCGTGAGGACCGCCATTGTGACCGTGCCGACGCCCCTCGGCAATCGCGCGGGGCCGATCCGCCTTGACCGCCCGCGGGTCCGGAGTTAGCTTGCCGCGACTTCCATAGGCAATGGGCAGGAGCATGGCCATGCGACGGATCGCGATCGCCATCGCGGGCGCGACCGCGTGCTTGCTGACGACAGTCCCCTTCTCCGGATGCGGCAGCACGCACTCGGCCCGACGCGGTGAGACCGCCGTCGGCCATCGAGCGGTGCGTTCGGGTGAGGTCTTCCCCGGCGACGCCGAAACCGTCGCCCAAGCGTGTCGCGACGCGATGACCGACCTCTCCGTCAAATTCGCCGAGGGCACCACCAAGGTGGACCCAGCCGTCCAACGCGCCGGCGGCGAGGAGGCCCCCTTGACGGTCGCCGGCAAGACCGCCGACGGCCGGCCGATCAAGGTTGAGCTTCGATCGATGGGTCGTCGCACCATGGCCTCCGTCAGTGTGGGAAAAAACGGCGACGTGCCCTACGCGCGGGCCTTGCTCGACCGAGTGGCCGTGCGCCTGGGGACCAAACCGCCCGACGTCTTGAGCGATGCCGTCTCACCCCCGCCCCCTTCGCTCACGAACCCGCTCATCTCCAAAGACGCCGTCCCCAACTCCGAGATGCTCCGCGACCAGGTCCGCTCGATGTACCGCGACTCACCCTCGCCGTATTGACGACCAACCCGCCGCCGCGCGCACCCCGATCGCCGAGGTCTTCAATTTTTGATCCAAATATGCTTGCGATCAGCGATCGCTGATCATTGTGTCGTCGACCGGGTCGGGCCCCGACGTCGGCGACTGGTCCTCCAACCCGCGCGACCCGTCCAGGCCGGGCGACGTGACGCCAGCTTCGTCTCGGAGCTCTTCGTCGGCCCCCTCGGACCTGATCGTGCGATCACGATACGTCGGCCCATCGGGCCCTTCGGGCTCGGGCGTGGGGGCCTCTTGCGGCGGCTTCGCGTGCGGGGGCGTCGGGTCGGGACACATCTCGTTCGATTCGAGGTTGCGCGGCTGGACCTTCACGCCCAGTTCACGACACAATCGCAGATACTTGTTCCAGTTTTCATGTTCATACCGACGTAAAAGGCGAATCGGTTTGAGTTCGTTGATCGGCACGCCCAGGATCGCCGCCGTGCGCTCGGCCTCGTTCATGGGGTGCAAGACCTCGTCGCGTCGTTCCTCCAGCCGCGCGATTTCCCCTTCCAACACGGGGACGTCCTCGCTGGTGAAGCCGTTTTCGACGATCCCCTTCTTGACCATCGGCGAGTAACCCATCAGGTTGCAAACCAGGGCGATTTCTTCCTCGTTGAGCTTGCCGGTGTCCTTGAACACTTCCACCAAATAGTGAAGTTGGCCGATCTTCCAGGCGACGCCGAAGAACGTGCGTTCCAACTTCTTGGTGATGAGTTCGGGCTGTTTGGGCAGCTTCTCGACGAGTTCGAGCGCCGCGATTTCCCGTTCGGTTTCCCAGGAATCGGTGACGAGCATGACCCGCGTGGCGCGCGCGGCGTCGACGCGGGCGAGGGCGAAGGCGGCCTCTTCTTCGAGGCGAACGGAATGCGGGTCGGAACGATCGATGGGCGATCGCATGACGGCACATCGTGTATCAACAAGTTCCTTGAGGTCGGGAGGCAAAACGATCCCCTGACCGGCCAGACCATGCCGGACGGAGTTTTCGCGCGAACGGGCCTTGCCTTGCTCGGTCTTGGGCCCCGTGGATTTGAGCGCGTTGTTTCGACGCGCCTGGTTCTGAATGGACGGAGACATCGGGAACTCCCTTCATCGAGTGAATTGGCGAACATCGCCAAGAGTTGAGAAAGCGAAGCGGGCCGACATGGACCGCCTCACCATCGAACATCGGCGTCAAGTGAAGGGATTCTCGAAGGGAAGACCCAAGCAATCACGGGACGAGGTGGGATTGCGCGGGCCCTGACGAATCGGCGGGCAGAAAAGGGGGCGTTCCAATCGTGTTCGGCACCGCGATTGCCAAGCGATTTCAGTTTGATTCCCGCACATGAAACGGCCGCACATCATGGTTTTTTTGGCACGGTATTTGCGCGCTATCCGCTCTCGGCCCAGCGAGTGGTCAAGTTGGCAGGGTGGCCGGATGGCGAAGCATCAGACCGAACCACTGAGACCCCGTGATATCAGGGTATAAAGCACCTCGACCGGCTCCTGCCGTTGCTCGACCAACTTCACGACGTCGGCTGCCGGCGTGACAAGGCCGGCAATCGCCGCCTCCATTGCGACCAGTATTGCCTGCTTGTCTTGCTCTTCCTGTTCAAACCCATCCTGCGCTCGCTCCGGTCCTTGCAGCGGGCGAGCGCCTTGAAGAACGTGCAACGCAAGATCGGTTGCACCAAGGCCTCCTTGGGCTCGCTGTCCGAGGCCGTCGAGGTCTTCGACCCCGATCGGTTACTCGGCATCCTTGAGTCTCTCGCCGCCGAGGCGAAGCCGGTCCGCGACGTCCGCGGCGACCACATCGCGCATGTGCTCACGGCGGTCGACGGCAGCGTGGTCAAGACGCTCAAGTCGATCGCCGAGGCCGCCTTCATGAACGGCAAGAATGGCGAGTCGCACAGTGGTTGGCGGCCCCATGACCACCTCGACATCGACCGCGGCGTGCCCGTGCGCATCGACGTGACCCCCGCCTCCAACAGCGGCAAGGGGGACGAGGAAGACCGCCTCCGCGTCCGCCTCGCGCCCGATCATTGCTACGTGATGGACCGATGGTACGCCCAGTTCACCCTCTGGCGAGACATCGTCGCGGCCCGCAGCAGCTATGTCTGCCGGGTCCGAGTCAACACCAACCTTGAGGTCGTGATCCAGGAGCGGCCGATCAGCGCCGAAGCGCGGGCCGCCGGGGTGCTCCGCGACGTCGTGGTGGAACTGGGCGGCGACCGCAAGGAGGAGGAACGGCCGGGCCATCGGGTGCGGATCGTGATGGTGAAGACGACGCCCCACGCCAAGCGGGGTGGCCGCAAGGGAGGCACGGCGGGCCCGTCCAGCGGCGGCATGCTGCGAATCGCCACGAACCTGCTCGACGTGCCGGCCGAAATCATCGCGAACATCTACAAGTATCGTTGGACGATTGAACTCTTCTTCCGCTTCTTCAAGCACGTGCTGGGCTGCCGTCACCTCCTGAGCACGTACCCCAAAGGGATCGCGATCCAAGCGTACTGCGCGATCATCGCGTGTCTGTTGATCAGCCTGTGGACGGGTCGCAAGCCGACGTTGCGAACTTATGAGATGATCTGCCTCTACTTCGCGGGCTGGGCCGACTTGGAGGAGTTGATCGAACATATCGGCAAATTAAAAGAACAAAAAAACCTTTGAACCCGCGGCTCGTCCCCCGGGCCCGCGGCGTTCGTTGCTGCGCGGTGGTGGCCGCCGAAGAGAAGGTACGGGCCGACACCTACGACGAAGTGCCGGACACTCCAGGCGAACCCGAGGCCCCGGAGGTACGGACTGCCGCCACGAAGGCGGTTGCGAGGAACGTGCGCCCGTCACTCCGGTCCCGGCCAGGGCATCCGTGTCGCGTCAACGCGGAACAGCAATCGCAGTGCCGAACACGATTGGAATGACCCCTTTTTTCTTCCCTCTTCAAACCCTTCGCCTCACCCGCCCGACCACGGGCGGGTGAGGCAGAGGCGTGCGAGCCGAGAGGGAGCGGACCGCAGTCTCGATCCCAAGGGCCTACGCCCTGGCTATTGACTTGAGTCCCTTCGGGACTGGGGTGAAAAAGGAAAAGCAGGGCGACCCCCTGTTCCCTATTCAAGCGAATCAATTTTCATAAGTTATGACAATTCAGGAACGTCCATTTTCGCCCCTTCCCCAAGCGACGACCGGTAAAGCGTCGCCGACGTGTAGAGCAAGACCGCCACGACGACCCAGAGGAGGACCGTGACGTTCAATTCCTTCACCAGGAAGACCGCGATCAAGACGCCCGGGACGCCCCCAATCGCGAGGCCCAACGCCGTCCGACGGTCGAACCGTCCCGACCGGAAGAACCGATAGGCCGCGGTCGGCAGAATCAGCGAGGCCGAGGCCGCCATGATCGGGAAGACCGACTTCGGGTCCATCCCCAGCATGTACGTCACCGCCATCGTCGGCGCGTAGTTGCCGATCCCCAGGCTCGTCAGCGAGCCGATCACGGCGCTCGCCGCGACCGCGAGCAGCAGCGCGCCCCCGCTCAAACCGATGGAACTGCCCCCCGACGGGAACAGATGGGTCTGACGCAGCACGATGAATGTCGCGGTGATCAGCAGCGCCGCCGCCATGGCGCGCTGGATCGTCCGACGCGGCCACTTCACCACGATCCCCGTGCCGAACCACGCCCCCAATCCGCCGGCCGCGACCATCGTGACCAGGGTCAGGATGTCGACGTCGACCGCCGTGAGGAAGAGGGCGGCCTCGAGGATCGTCGGGATCGCGTGCCCCACGTTCAGGGTCCCGGGGACCTTCTCGTCGTCCACCACGCGCCCCAGACGAAGCGCCGTCGTCGTGGTCGCGAAGGACCCGACCCCGAGGGTGTCGAGGAAGTCCGTGACCAGTCCCAGGGCCAAGAGGCCCCCCATGGGAAATCCCGAAGCGCGTACCGAAGGCGTGGGGTCTGTGTTCGACGTCATCTCGAATCCTGAGAAAAGCGGGTCTCGCGGGTCCGCGCCGGTATGGGAAGGTCCCTCAGAAGAAGCGACGCCGACTCAAGTTCCCAGAAAAGGCAACAAATCGCAACGGATGCGTGAACCAGACAAATCACCCTCTTCTGGAAAGAGCGGCGAGGAGGCCCCACGCCGACCCCACCATCCGAGCGCCCTTCGCGGGCATCTTCGCGACAATCTCGATTTCGTGGAGGAAAGGGCGGTCCTCACCGCACCCTCGAGGTCAATCCGCGCGGACCGCGTTTCCGACCGTCCGAGGCGAATCGCGGACGTCCGGCCGCCGTGACGCGAGGACGACCGTTGGGCCCACCGTCACGAGATACGATCTCGAGAATTCGATCGCCCCGTCCGCACCTTCTCACGGCCGAAAACGCTGAGTAGGTCGGAGGACCCATCCGATGGACAAACTGGACCTGTTCGCGGCCGCGATCAAGATCAGCGGTCCCGCCGAGAGGGCCGCGTTCCTCGACAGGGAATGCGCCGACCGTCCCGAACTGCGTCGAAAGATCGATCAACTGCTCGGTGCCCACGCTCGACCAAATGCACAACGCGATTCGCGCAACGACGATCCGACTGTCGATTTCGTCGGTCCCCGAATCGAGGAGGCCCGCGTTGGGACTGGCCCGGACGGAGGCGGTCCGCTCATCGCCGGTCGATATCGGTTGCTTCAGCAAATCGGCGAGGGGGGGATGGGCTCGGTCTGGATGGCCGACCAGGTCGAGCCGGTGAGGCGCCGCGTCGCGGTCAAACTGATCCGCGCGCATCAAGGCAACTCGCGGACGATCCTCGCGCGGTTCGAGGCGGAACGGCAGGCGATCGCCCTGATGGACCACCCGAACATCGCCAAGTTGCTCGACGCCGGGACGACCGCGGAAGGTGTGCCTTTCTTCGTGATGGAGCTGGTGAAGGGGGCGCCGCTCAACGAATACTGCGACACCTATCGCTTGACCGTGGGCGACCGTTTGCGCCTTTTCACGCAGGTCTGCTCGGCCGTGCAGCACGCTCATCAAAAGGGGATCATCCATCGCGACCTGAAGCCGTCGAACATCCTGATTGAGGACCAAGGCGGCCGACCGGTGCCGAAGGTGATCGACTTCGGCCTGGCCAAGGCGACCTCGGGTATTCCCCTCATCGAGCGGACGCTTTACACGGCCGTGGGCAGCGTGATGGGCACGCCGCTCTACATGGCGCCCGAGCAGGCCGACTTCAACGCCCTGGACGTCGACACCCGGGCCGACGTGTACGCCCTCGGCGTTGTCCTTTACGAGCTCTTGACGGGCACGACGCCCATCACCCGCGAGTCGATGAGACGAGCGGCGGCCGACGAGATGTTGCGCCTGGTTCGCGAGCAGGAGGCCCCGCCGCCTTCCTCACGACTAAGCGCGATCGACTCGATGCCGAGCGTCGCGGCCAACCGACAAGCGGAGCCGCGCAAGCTGGGGCGGTTCGTGAAGGGCGAGCTCGATTGGATCGTGATGAAGGCGCTCCGCAAGGAGCGCGAAGGGCGCTACGACTCGGCGACCGCGTTCGCGCGGGACGTGGAGCGGTTTCTCAACCAAGAGCCCGTGAGTGCCGGCCCGCCCAGCGCGCGTTATCGCCTGCGCAAGTTCGTGAAGCGCCATCGCGGGCGAGTGATCGCGGCGGGCCTTCTCGTCTTGGCCCTGCTCGCCGGGACCGCGGGCACCACGGTCGCGCTCTTCGAGGCGAAGAAACAACAGCATCGGGCCGAGGAGGGCGAGAAGCTGGCCGGAGACCGGCTCGCGCAAGTCGAGGCCGAGCGCGCGAAGACCGACGTCGAGAAGAAGAACGTCGAGTCGGAGAAAAGGAAGGCCGACGAAGAGAAGCGATTGGCCTTGGCCGTGAAGGACTTCCTCCAGAACAAGCTGCTGGGTCAGGCCGATGTGGAGACCCAGGCCAACACCTTGCTCGAATCGGGCGGCCGGCAGGCGGTGGCGAAGGCGAACAAGGACCTGACGGTCCGAGAGCTGATCGACCGGGCCGCCAAGGAGTTGACGGAGGAGAAGATCGAGTCGACCTTTCCCGACCAGCCGATCCTGCAAGCGGAGCTTCTGGGTACGATCGGCCGGACGTACCGCGGGGTCGGTGAATTGGACTCGGCGATCGAGCACCTGCGCCGGTCGCGCGCGCTGCGCGCGGAGCACCTCGGCCGCGACCATCCGGACACGCTCGAGACCATGCGGCAGCTCGCCCTGGCTTATCGGAACTCCGGACAAATGGACCTGGCCTTGCCCCTCTTCGAGGAGACCCTCGAGCGACGCAAGGCGACGCTCGGACCCGACCATCACGACACGTACATCAGCATGAGAAATCTGAGTATGGCCTATCGGCTTGCCGGCAAGTCGGCGCGGGCCCTCTCACTGGCTCGAGAGACGCACGCGCTGATGGAAGCGAAATACGGCCCCGAGCATGGCGACGTGATCCAGTGCAAGATCATCCTCGCCGGGGCCTATCGGGAGGCCGGCCAGCCGACCCTGGGCCTGCCGATCCTCGAAGAAGCGTTCAAGCTCCAGAAGGCCAGGTTGGGACCGAACCATCCGCAAGTCCTCACGTGCATGAACGACCTCGCCGTGCTGAACGCGGACGTCGGCAAGCTGGACCGGGCCCAAGCGCTTTTCGAGGAGACGCTCGCCCTCGAGCGGGCCAAGCTCGGACCGGAGCATACCGAAACGCTCACGACGATGGCCAACCTCGCCAGGGTGTATCAGCTCGCCAAGGACCTCGACCGCGCCGTGCCTCTGATGGAGGAGACCCTCAAACTGAGAAGGGCGAGGTTCGACGCCGGGAGCGTCATCACCCTGGACCTCATGAACCATCTCGCCGCCGCGTACGTGTCCCTCAGGAAGTTCGACCTGGCCTTGCCGCTTTTCGAAGAGGCGCTCACCCTCCGAAAAGCCAAGATGGGCCTTGACCATCCCGGCACGCTGACGACGATGCACGGCCTCGCCGGCGCGTATCAAGCGGCCGGAAAACCCGACCGCGCGCTGCGGGTCTTGGAAGAGGCCCTCGCGCTCCGAAAGTCCCTTTTCGGCCCGGAGGACCTCGACACGCTGAGCCGAGTGAACGACCTCGGCAGGGCGTATCTGGCGGCGAACGACGCGCCCAAGGCCGAAGCGCTCTTCCGCGAGGGCCTGGCGGCCAGGGAGAAGGTCCAGCCCGACGGCTGGCGGACGTTCAACACGCAGTCCCTCCTCGGCGCGGCCCTGCTCGCCCAGAAGAAATACGCGGAGGCCGAAGCGCCGCTGATCAAGGGCTTCGAGGGAATGAAGCAGCGGAGAAAATCGATGGAGGCCCTGGGCGATGTCCGCGTCCCCGAGGCCCTCGACCGCCTGATCGAGCTTTACACCGCCACGAACAGGCCGGAGGAAGCCGAGAAGTGCCGGGTCGAGCGGACGAAGGCCATGGCGACCAAGGCGGACCCGAAGAAATGAACGAGGACAAAAAGGGAAGACCCCGAGAGTGTTCGCCAACGCGATGCTCGTATGAGCGCTCGTCGCCAACCGTCGGCTGCCCTTCCATCGACAATCACTCGGTTTTGAGCTAGTTTGAGGCGCGATGAGGTCGGCCGCTGGGGGCCGATTTTCCGATCGGAATCACGGGAACCTGGGAGGATGGCTTCGATGTCGGAATGCACTTCGCCGCAGATGGACCGCCGTGAGTTCCTTCAGGTGGGCGCGGCCGGCGCGGTAGCCGCCGCCGGCGTTTCCGCGTCCGCGTCAACCGCGCGGGATGACGATCCCCCCGCCGCCAAAGCGGCCAAGGCCGTCCTGCCCACACGAACGCTGGGCAAGACGGGGGCGTCGGTGACGATCCTCAACCAAGGCACTGTCGGCCAGCCCGACTCACTCGATCGCCTCTTGCGCTACGCCTATCAACAAGGCGTCCGCTACTTCGACACGGCCGAAGGATATCGAAACGCCGAAAGGGTCTTCCACGACTGGTTCCAGGCGATGCCAGAGGTCCGCAAGAACATCTTCCTCGCCACCAAGAGCGGCGTGGGCAACCCCCAGGACATGCTCAAGAAACTCGACCAGCGTCTGGAACGATTGGGTGTCGACCAAATCGACCTCCTCTTCTTCCACGGCCTGAACACGGGGCAAGTCGAGTGGCCCAAGTCGGTCGAGATGAAGGACGCCTGCGAGGCCCTTAAGAAGACGGGCAAGGTCCGCTTCGTCGGCTTCTCGACCCACGACGCCAAGATCGCCGAGCAAATCCAGCACGCGGCCGACGGCGGCTTCATCGACGTCATCATGCTCAAATTCAGCCCCTGGTTGGAAAAAGACTCGGCGCTCAACAAGGCGCTCGACTCCGCCCATAAGGCGAACATCGGCCTCGTGTCGATGAAGCAAATCGCCGGCCAGGCCCTGAAGATCACGTCAGAACGTGTGCCGATGCTCCAGGAGCGGAAACTCACCCCCGCACAAGGGCTCCTCCACGCGATCTGGACCGACGAACGCTTCAGCAGCGCATGCGTCACGATGCGCAACTTCGACCAGACGAACGAGAACGTCGACGCCGCGAAGCGCTACGAACCCCTGAAGGCTGCCGAATTGAAGCAGCTCCACGAGGCCCTCCTGGCCGCCGGCCCAACGCTCTGCCCGAACTGCGACGGACGCTGCGCCCTGGCCGCCGGCACCAAGGCCAACCTAGGAGACCTCGCTCGCTTCTATACCTATCATGAAGAACACGGTATGCGAAGTCACGCACGAGAATGCTATTCAGCGCTGAGCGTTGCCGAACGGGACTGGAAGGGGGCCGACCTGGCCGCGGCGCGCGAGGCCTGCCATCACAAGATCGACTTCGCCAGTTTGCTGCCCGAAGTGGATCGGCTCTTGAGTTGATCGGTGGATCGGGGCCTCATGGTCGAAGGAGAGAAGTCCCTCATGAAGCCAGGTTTTGAAGACGCCAGGGGAAGGATCGCCCCGCTCCCCTGGCGTCTTCAGGCCCAACGTTTCCCACGGGGCCCATCCTCCCCGCCGCGTTGATGGGTACAGAAGCCCCCTTCTGTTTTTTTTCTCAGTATGCTTGCGTGTCCACTTGCGGTTCGGTACATTGCGGACTCACGTACATCAGGAGATGGATGTCAAGGAGTCCGGGCCATGACCGTCGTTTCCAGAAGTGCTCGAATCAGGGCCGCCAAGCGCGTTCGACCGAACTCCCCTTCCCTCCGGGAAGTCTGTCTGCTTCGCGTGGGGCCTGAGCAGGAGGTCTCGGCGGGTGACGGTGTTCGGCTCGCCGGGCGATCCTATTACGTCGAGCGGGCCCACGATCTCGGTGCGGAAGGGGCCTATCTCCATTTGGCTGTCGTCCCACCCGGGGCCTGACGGGCCGATGCGCTCGGTGGATTGAATTGACTTCCATGGGCCCTTGTTCCGGCGCTTGTCATGAAGACGCGTCGTCGCCTTCCCCTATCCGCGCTCGACCCGGAAGACCCTTTGTGGAAAGGGGTGGAACTGGCGCAGCGCGGCCGGATGGTCTTGGACGTGGCGACGGCCGACCTCGCGGCGGCCGAGACCCATCTCGGGGCCTTTCATCCCACGACGTGGCACTACCGTCAGGCCCTGGCCGACGCCCGAAACGCATGGGACCGGTTGCGCGCGATCTACGGCACGCTCACGCTCAAGGAGGCCCTGGACGAACCGCCCCTGACGACCTTGACCCTGGAAACGAAAATGCGCGGACGGACGATCATTCTCGTGCCCATCCGGGGCGGCACGTACATGGCCGAGCGCGTTGAAGGGACGGCCCTGGCCCCGCGCCAATGGCGGCTCACGCGTGTCCCCACGACCGACGACGGACCTTATTTCGTTTGCCTGCTGGCCGGAGGCGCGACCCAATGCGACTGCGCCGAGTGGGTCTATCAAGACGAGGAGGCAAGAAGGCCCTGCAAGCACGTTGCGGCCCTGAATTCGCTCGGCTGGATCTGAGCCCAAGCCAATAAGTAATGACCAATAACCACCAACCAATGAGCATCGACCAAATGGAAGGATGGGCCCTCGCCTTCGGGTCCGGCGGGCCGTTAGGATGGAATGGGGTCTTCAGCGTTGGTTGAGTGAGGAGGAAGATGGCGGACTTCGCCTGTCCGGAATGTGGCGCGGGTTTGAATGTCTCGGCGCGTGTGCCGGGGCGGCAGACCCAGTGTCCCGTTTGCGAGACGCTGGTCGAGGTCCCTTACCTGCCGCGCGCGGCCCCCAAAGCGCGGCCCGCGCTGGCGATGGTCCCCCCCGTGATTTGGGCCTTGGCCGGTGTCTTGGCGGTCGCCAGCGTTGGCCTCATCGTCGTGAAGCGAGTCTGGCGGTCACAGGCTCGTCAGGTCCAAAACCAGGCCATGAGCGACCTCCTCAAGAACGTGGAGACCGCCTCCCAGGCTGACCAGACGGACGAGACCATCGCAGCCCTGGAGGCGGCCCTGGCGAGCGAAGACCTGCCCTGGACCAATGACGAACGAACGAATATGCGTCAGCGCCGGGACGCTTTGGCCATTCGTCGGGCCGAAGTCGAAATGGCGCGCCTGGGCAAGGTGCCTGAGGAACTGGCGATCCGCGACGGTATGATCTTGCTGGAGAAGATGGCGCCGGACCCGGTCTTGAGCGAACATGTGGAGGGTACGAAGCGCTTGGTGGCCAAGGCCGCTGAAGGGCGGTTCACGAAGCTGCTGGACGAAGGTTCGAAGGCCCTCGAGGAGGGCCGGGCGGTCGACGCGGTGACCGTTTGCGAGCGTCTGATGATCGAGGCGAGAAAGCTCCCGGACTGGGCGGCCGGTCCCTTCCCCGAGCGGGACCGCGCCTTCGGCCGGCGGATCGCCGAACGTTATGGGGCCCGCGTGGAACCGATCGCTGGGACCTTCTGGCTGGGATCGGCGGAGGCTTATGAGAAGGCCCTGCGGCCGACATTGGTGGGGATCTTGCGCGAGCGAGGTTACGCGGCCGAGCCGGCCGACTCGTCACTCCAAGCGATCTGGGCCGAAGCTGCCCCCTACCGGCTCACCCTGACGGTCGCCGAAAAGGCCGCCGGGACCTATCTGCAATCGGCCAATCAGGTCGCCCGGATCGATGGACAAGTCTCCCTGAAAAGGCCGGGGCAAGCCGACTGGAAACAAAGCGCGCAGGCCACCACCGAGGTCCCCCTGCCCAACCTCAGGGCCTACCAGGCAAGCCGGATCGCCGTCGGGTCCACCCCCAGCACCGACTTTCAAGGAAAACTCTTCGAGAACGCCTTCCAAGGACTCGTCTTCAAGCTCGATCGGATCGCCCGAACCATGCCCCCTCGCGCGGGCTGAACCAAAATTCGCGAATATTTCTCTGTTGCAAACAAGAAAAGGTTGTCATGATGGACCAAGAAGTCCATACATTGTCAAAGTGCCCTTGCCCCCGACATAGACGCGCCCGTTGGCGACCGTGGGCACGGTGAATTTGACCGCGGGCCCCGCCTGGTCGCGAGCGCCCGCCTGGGTGCTGTCATAGAGTTCGCGGGAGACGTTGGCCGCGTCGTAAGCGCGAAGGACCGCGGGACCGCCCGTCTCTTGTGGGCCGTTGTCCAGGGTCCAGACGATCCCGTCCGCAAGGCCGTTGGCGGAGATGCTCGGGGTCGTCCCAGGATAGCCATAGATGGGACCGCCGCGGGCCACTCGGGGGGCGATTCGTCCCTTCCGAAGCGTGAACATGAGGATCGGGTCGCGACGTTTTTGCTCGATGTCACCCGAGCCGGCGACGTAAATCCGACCGTTGAAGTAGGCCGGCGTCGCCCAGAGTCCACTGATCGAACGCGTCATCTGAGTGACTCGGTCGCCCCTGGGGGAGAACCCTCCCAACTGGTCCCTGTTCAGGAGGTAGAGTCGACCGTCCTTGCCACCGGTCACGAGCAAGCGGCGCGTCGGTCCCGGTTGGTCGGGAAGCAGGAGAATGCCGCCGGAGCCGAAGTCGGCGTCGCGGGCCTCCAGGGAGGCCTGGTCGCTCGGCGCGAAGTAACTCGTCGCCACCAGGCCGTTGGGTCGTCGAGTCAAGCGGACCACGGAGTCGCCCAGGTTGACGGGTCGATTCCCGCCGTCCAGGGTGCCGTTGCCCGTGGCCACGAAAATGTTCCCCGAGGCGTCGGCGGCCGGCCCGCCGCCCGACATCCAGATGCCTCCCTGCCGGCCGTTCGGGGTCGTGTTGAAGACCTGGACTTGGCGCAGGTCGCGGGCGTCGAAGCCGACGAGCCAGCCGGAATACGGCAGGACGTCGCCCAACGAGCCGAAGGCCGCGTACACGACACCGTTGCTCAAGAGCAGGGCGGGTCGCTGAAGTTGGCGAAGCGTGTTGAATGAGACGACCCCCTTCACCGAACCGAGGCCGCGTCCTCGGACCTGGGGGGCAATCACGACCGGCCCGCCCAGGGCGTCTTGCCCGCTCGCGAGGTCCAGGGCATGAAGGCGATACACATACTTCACGACGCCGTCGGAGACCTCTTTGGTCTTGGCGGTGAAGTAGACGATATTGGTCGCCGGGTCGATCACGGGCGTGCTGGTGATGCCGATCTCGGGGAAGATCGACGAGTCCCCCTGATCGGCGGCCGGCACGGTGGTCACTCCCCGCTCGGGCGCGATGAAGGTCCTCTGCCAAACTTCTTCCAACGTGTTCGCGTCGAACGCGTAAACGCTGTCATGCTGGGTCGCGACGATCACCAGATCACGCATTCCCAATCCCGGCACATCGACACCCGTCTTGACCAGCGGCTGGGCGTAAACCGCCCCATCCACCTTGACCTGCCCAACCCGGCCGAACTGATCGACCCGCACGTTCGCGAGAGTCAAGGTCGTCTCTAGCAGGTTTTGACCGGTGCGGAAGGTGTCGTTGTGGTAAGTCAGCACGTCCGCGGCCAAGAGTTGCCGCGCTTCCAGGCGGAAGGTCGGGTCGGCCCCGAAGGCCCGTCGGAGACGGCGCATTGGTCGCCGACGGAAGACGGTTCGGACGACCTCCTTCAGGAAGCCTCGCGAGCGACGATTCATGACCCCGATCCTTCAGGATGATGACAAAGCGCGTCCACCGAGGGACCACCACATCAAGGGCAAAGATGCCACACGGCCCGAGTTTGTCAAACGGGGCACATGGCCGTCGCGAACGAAAGCGGTCCCTCGATTGTCTTCCCGATCAGGCGACCGGCGTTTCCGCTCGGGATGGACGCCAAGGGCGTGCCAACGTAAGTTGGGACGTCTCGCCGACGGGCCTCAAAGCGGGTCCCGCGGCCCTTTTCCCACACTCTACCTAGAACAATCGCCATGATCGTCAGTTGGTATTGGCTCACGGACTATCTGCGGCTCACGATGCCCGTCGACCGCCTGACCGAGCGCCTCGCGCTGACCGGCCTGAACCACGAGTCCACCGACGAGGTGGGCGGGGACCTCGCGATCGACCTGGAAGTGACGAGCAATCGGGCCGATTGCCTGGGACATCTCGGTGTGGCCCGCGAAATCTCGGTCCTCTTCGACCTGCCCCTCAACGTGCCCGAGCCGCGACCTAAGGAGAAAGGCGCGCCGGTCAGCGAGAAGACCAGCGTGCTGGTCGAAGAACCGGAACTCTGCCCGCGCTTCACGGCACGGGTCGTCCAAGGGGCGACGATCAAGGAAAGCCCCTTCTGGCTCCGCAAACGCCTGGAGACCCTGGGCGTTCGACCCATCAACAATGTCGTGGACATTACCAATTACGTCCTGTTCGAATGCGGTCAGCCCCTTCACGCCTACGACCTGGACAAACTCGCCGGCCGCCGCCTGGTCGTCCGGCGGGCGCGCCAAGGGGAGAAGCTGATCGCCATCAACGGCAAAACGTATGATCTAACCACTGACATGCTTGCGATCGCCGACGCCGAGCGGCCCGTGGGCCTGGGCGGCGTGATGGGGGGGCTCGAAACCGAGATCGGCGAATGCACGCGTGACATCTTGATCGAAGCGGCCCAGTTCGACCCGATGTCGATCCGAAGGACCTCGCGGGCCTTGGGACTTTTCTCGCCTTCAAGCTATCGGTTCGAGCGCGGTCTCGACCCCGAGCGCACGGATTGGGCGAGTCGCCGCTGCGCCGAACTCGTCTTGGAATTGGCCGGCGGCAAGCTCTGCCAGGGGGCGATCGACGAAGGTGGGCCCGCCAAGGTCAGGCCGCCAATCCAACTCAGGTTCAGCCAAATCGCACGCATCCTGGGCATCACGATCGACCGCGAACGGGTGGTCGAGGTCCTCAAAGCGCTCGGCCTGGAAGAAGTCGGCGACCTTCAGTTCCGACCTCCCTCCTGGCGCGCCGACCTGGAACGCGAAATCGACCTCATTGAAGAAGTCGCGCGCATTCATGGATATGAACATATTTCGGAAAACCGACCCGTGCCAGTGACTCGTTCGTCGCGAGGTGAACGCGAGCGGGTGGAAACGATCGTCCGCGAGACGCTGACGGCGGTTGGTTGCGACGAGGCGGTGACGTTCAGCCTGGTGCCGGATGAACTGGTCGTGCCGCTCCAAGAGGGCCCTCCCGCCCCGCCGCTACGGGTCGAGCACTCTACTCGGAAGCGCGAGACGGTGCTTCGACCTAGCTTGACCCCGAGCCTCTTGGCGGCCAGGGCCCACAATGAGGCCCATGGCGCGTCCGATGCCCGCTTGTTCGAGATCGCGCATGTCTACCAACCAAGGGCCGACCGCCCCCTGCCCGACGAGCCGACGAGGTTGGCGATTGTCGGTGGTTGGGACTTCGTCAATCTCAAGGGGATCGTGGAGGCCCTTCTGGAACGGCTCCGCGTGCGCGGGACGCTTCGGGCCAAACCGATCGAACACCCCTTGTTCGTTCCCGGCCAAGCAGCGGAACTCCAACTGGATGAAGAACACCTGGGACATCTGGGCGTGATTGAATCGGCATATCGGGAACTGCTTGGAATCAAGAACGCCGCATCGGCGACCGAGTTGTCCTTCGACCTGCTTCAGAGACGGTCGGTGCTGATCCCCAAGGCGAAGGCCGTGCCGACGCAACCGGCGATCTCGCGGGACCTTTCGCTGGTGGTGCCGATCGACCTGCCCTGGGCGGAATTGGCGGCCGCGGTGAGGGAAGCGGCGGGACCAAGGCTGGAAGCGTTGACCTATCTGGACAGTTTCCAAGGAGGCAACATCGCCGAGGGTCGGCACAGCCTGCACTTCGGCATGAGGTTCCGCCATCCCGAGCGAACACTCACAAGCGAGGAGGCCGACGAGGCGGTCCAAGCGGTGCTGAAGTCATGCGCGGCCCGCTTCGCGGCGACCTTGCGGGGGTAGGCCCTCATTGTTCGGGACTCTTCGCCGCGGGCTCGAGCAATTTGGTGACGAGGGCATCGATCGCTTCGAGGTCCTCGCCAAGGACTTGACGAACGGTCGCGCGCCGCCTCGCCAGTGACGCGACCAATTCCCCAGGATTGGACTTCCTCCAGCGATCGACTTGTACCCGGGCGGAAGCGCCAAGGCCTTCAATTTGGGCGTGAATCGCGTTCGCGGGGTCGAAGCGCGGGACCGGCAGCTCCAGTGCTTTCTTGTGGACGTCTCGTTCGCCCTGCAAGCCCACGGACTGAAACGGCTTGATGAGACGATCGACCGTCGGGGCGTTCAAAACGGCCGCGAGATAATCGGCCTCGCGTCGATTAGACGTCGCGAAGTAATACAGCTTGGCGTCCACGATGAAGGGCCGGGGACAACTCTTGCGATCGAAGGCGGCCGCGCTAATGTTCGTGCCGGCCGCGTTGTAGAGGACCAGATAACGCGAATCGAGAGGCTGGCTCGTTAGCTTGCGACTGTAGTCCAACCATTTTTCCGAGCTGATATCTTTGAGCTTCGCTCCTCTCAATCGGGCCCATTCTTCCTCGACTTTTTCCATCCAGTTACCGACGGAGCGAAACCCGTCGTCCTTGAGTTCGCGTGACGTTCGGACCTTGGCAGTGCCGCCTTCGACCTCAATGGGCAACACGACGTCGGCCGGATCGAGGACGAGGAAAGGCAGGACGTGCTTGGCGATCGCCGTTTTGAAGAGAAACCGGCCTTCCACCAGACCTTCGAGCAGGACGTCGCGATAAGGAGGCTTGGCGGTGGCGGCTTGCTCGCGGTCGGTCTCGACGCGGTAGAGGCGGTCCGGGTCGAACGCGACCTTCGCGGGCCGGTCCACCTCCACGAAGTAGAAGTTGCGCGGGACGATCGTCGCCCCTTGGTGAAAGCGGTCGCGGTAGTGGCTCGAGTCCTTCGACGCTCCCAACCCTCTCTCCGTCGAGAAGGCGTTTCTGGGACCGAGTTGGACGAGCCGGGCCCTCCGGGTTTGGACCGTCAATCGCGGCTCGGCGTCGGCCCAGGTCACGTCGCGCTGGGGGAGTCGTCCTTCCCACTCGATGGCGGGCAAGGCGTCATCCGTCTCCCGCCTGCTTTGCTTGGCCTTCTCGTTTCGCTCGGCGAAGACGACGCATGAAGGCACGTTGAAGAGCGGGCGGACGTCGAAGAGGTCCCAGTAAGCGGTGATCGCGACCGGGGCGTTGTGGGC
Source organism: uncultured Isosphaeraceae bacterium (assembly GCA_937858365.1). Classification (GTDB taxonomy): domain Bacteria; phylum Planctomycetota; class Planctomycetia; order Isosphaerales; family Isosphaeraceae; genus CALLYK01. The sequence continues at coordinate 23,162 of CALLYK010000048.1, forward strand.
GTGGCGGCGGAAGTGGTCGTGCTGGTCGGCCGAGAGCACACTGCGGGGCATGACGAAGGCCAGGCGCGCGTTGTCCTTGCCGAAGGTCGTCAACGCATGGACCAGGAAGACCGCGGCGAGTTCCATCTGGGTCAGGAGCTTCTGGGACCGGGGCGCGATCTTGTAGTCCTCGACGGCCCGCTTCTTGACTTCCGCCCGATATTCGGGATCGCTGATATAGCGATACGAGAGCCAGGGCGGATTGCCCACGATCACGTCGAAGCGACCGCGGCACAAGGCGGGCCGGTAGGAGTTGCGGATGATGAAGGCCCAGATCGAGTCCTTCCGCTCGCGGATCAACGCCGACAGGCCCTCGACGTAGGCCCAAAGTTCCTCGACGACGCGCGGGTCTTGGTGTTCATCCAAAAAGGCGGCGGCCTCTCGCCTCAGCAGATGGGTGAGGGCCTTCGGCGTTTCCTTTCCCGAGGCGGCATGGTCCTCGGCCACGCGATGTCCCACGCGGACCAGGGTGTCGAAGAGCGCGGGCGATTCGAGGACATCGCTCGGCAAGGCGAACCGCTTGCGGGGCAGGGACCCGAACTGGACCTCGAATTCCCCTTTGCAGCCGTTGCAGGTTTCGCGGACTTCGCGCGGCAGGAAGAGGGAATCGGCGAGATAGACAGGGACTTGCACGGGTTTGCAGGTCGCTTCGAGCAGGTCGCGGAGGGCCAGGACGTAGGTCGCCCTGGCGATCGACACCGCGTACTGCGGAAAGCCATGAATAAAGTTGGTGGTGCCGTCGAGCGGGTCGATGATCCACTGATACTCGCTGTCGTCCTGACCCGAGCGGCCGGTTTCCTCTGCTAAGATCGAATGCTTCGGGTAGGTTTCGCGCAGGGTTTCGATGATGGCGGCTTCGGCGGCCTTGTCCACCTCGGTGACGAAATCGCTTTGCTGCTTGACGCCGACCGTGAGTTGGCCGATATCGAGGCTGGCGCGGTTGATGATCTGGCCGATATGGTTTTCTTCGCGCAGGGCGCAGCTTTTGCAGAGCGATTTGCCCAGCGCCATGAACAAGGCTGCGGGCATGCCCTTGCCCATCACGTCACTCAGCGTGAAGCAGAGACGGCCACGTGCTGGCTGCACCCAGTCATAGAAATCGCCGCCAACCTCGCGAGCCTGCTGGCAGA
>CALLYK010000049.1 GCA_937858365.1 uncultured Isosphaeraceae bacterium
ACTATGACCTTTCGTTCACGCTCTTTGACAATCCGGGCTCGGTTTGTCGGTTGAGACCCGAGGACTGAGGTCCTCCACGCGCCGGGTCCGACCGATCGAGGGAGTGACCCACCCAAAATCGGGACTTCGCACATAAAGGCCCTTTGTCTTCATGTTTGATGGATCACGGGCATGGTGTTCCTTTTCATCGGATGATGATTCGGTATCAAGGACTTCCTGACCATTCTGTGAAATATTTGATGATCGGCATCGCTCGCGGCCCCTGGGGGCCTTGCAGCGCGTCTTTGCGACTTTGAAGGTGGGGGCACAATGTCCGGGGTGGTTTGAGGCACGGCGCGGCGACCCGTCCTCGGACGGGGGGGACTGGTGGTCGGTGGGACGCACGGTTAGAGTGGGCGGGGGCCCCGGTTCCCGATGGGCCCGGCCTCCGGGGCGAAGGCGGGTCCACCTTCCCTGAAACGTGCCACTTCGACCCGTCCATTTCGGGCGGGTCCCCTCCAAGCGGACTCGCTCGTCGTCTTAAGGTGGTCGATCACTTGGTCTTGGGATGGGAGGCGGACATCATGCGATCTTGCGCGTTCCTTCTTTGTCTCTTCGCCCAGGTGTCCGAAACACCCAGTGCTCTGGAGAAGGACCCAACGGGGTGGACCGACCTGCTCGCCGGGGCGGGTCCGGAGCTGAAAGGCTGGACCCGAGGGACGATCCCACCGGGGGGGCAGCTCGCGGCGAAGTCGCAATGGTCGCTGGACGGGGCGACGGGGCACTTGATCTGCCAGGGAGATGGCGGCCACGAGTGGTTGCGTTGGGACAAGGAGGCGGCCGACGGCACCTTCCATGTCGAGTGGCGCTTCACCGAGGTGGAGGGAAAGAAGGGGCACAATTCGGGTATTTACGTGCGGAACTCGGCCGACGCCAAGGTGTGGCACCAGGCCCAAACGGGGAGTGCCTCGGGGGGTTATCTTTTCGGCGAGAGTCCCGTGAGTGGGGAATTGAAACGTGTGAACTTGGCCAAGGAGATGAAGGGATCGCGGGTGCGTCCGGCTGGGGAATGGAACGTCTTTGAGATCACCTGCAAGGGGCCCGAACTGACCTTGTGGGTGAACGGCGCGGTGACGTCGGTCTGGAGCAACTGCGAGGCCCTCAAGGGCCACCTGGGCCTGGAGGCGGAGGGCCACCGGATCGAGTTCCGGAACGTGAAATTCAAGTGAGCATGAGTTTGTGGATTGGATCCATCGGCCATCGACATGGCGTGGGCCCCCGCGGCACGGGTGGACCCCAAGCGATCATTCGAGGTCGTCGCGACTTGCTTCTCTCGAAGAGTTGGGCACCTGCTGGGGTTTCGGAGGGGGAGAGTAGGCCGTGAAGACGCGATGTTCTCCGCTGGCGAGTTGGAACTCCTCCTGCATCAAGATGCTCTCGCCACGCCTGACCACGAGGGCATAGTGACCGGGGTTGAGGGTCACGCTCAGGGGTGAAAGTAGCGGCGCTTGGGACTCGAATTGGATCGGTCCCAAGGTGACTTCAATGTCCGGCTCGGTCAGGTGCAAGACGACATGACCCGGGCCGGGGTGGGCCCGGAGGGCCACGAACCAAAGCACACCGGCGCACGTGCCGATGTTCAAGACCCATTGCGAGACGATGAGGCCGACCTTCAAGCTATGTCGGCCCAGTTCATTCATCGTTTTCATAAAGAATCCCCATTATGACATGCGTGTGATGGTCCGTTCAAGGACCGGACGACCATTCAAGTCGGGGGGAAATCGCGTTTCGAGGCCGCCGCTGACGAGCGGGTCGGGACCCGCTGGTAGGGGGCGATGGCGCGGCTAATCTCACTCCCGAGAATTCCAGAGGAACGGAAATGGAAACACAAAAAAACCTCCTGATCGTATTGGTCGTTCGCCATCAAGTGGGGTAGCATCGAACTCAGCGGACGGTTGCCCGACAACTGCCGCCCTCACCAAGCAGTACGAAGTGCCTTAACTCGACTTGGGCCATTGGTGCCTGGGCGTTTTTTGAAATGGTGAGCTATTCCCATGTTTGATCACTGCATCAGCAAGACCGACCCTGCTCGCTTGGAGCGGCTGAGCGACTGGTGCGACCAGGAGGCGTGGGCCGACTTCGTGAAGAAGTACGACCCTTTGGTCCAAGCCACGGCGCGGCACTTCCGGCTCGACCGCGAGACGGCCGAGGAACTCGGCCAGATCATTTGGGTCGCCATGGCGTGGCGCATGAAGACATTTCGCTATGACCCGACGAAGACGTTTCGCGGCTGGTTTCGCCGATTCTGCCATTCGCGCGCCATCGACTTGCTCCGGGCCCGCAAGACCCGGGGACCCGGCTTGCTTCAAGACGAGCGCAACGCCCAGGTTCTGGCCGAGGCCCAGGCCCAGGTCGGCCCCGACTTCTTGGAGGAAACGCCGATGGATCGTCCCAAGCTGCTTCGCCTCGCGGAGGAAGTGCAGGCGAGGGTCCGACGACGGGTCCAGGAAGGGACCTGGCGCGTCTTCTGGAGCGTGGCCATCGAGGGGCTGACGATTCGCGAGGCCGCGGAGGCCGCCGGGCTTTCCTACTACGCCGCGTTCGCCGCCCAGAAACGCGTGGGCCGGTTGCTCGGCGAGGAAGGGAAACGGGCCCAGGCTGAAAACAATGACGAGTGTTGAATAGAACATAATTGGATCATATGAATTTGAAAATCTTCGTGGAGTGATCATGATGACCGAGTGTCCATCTCCCGAGACCTTGGGACGCCTTGCCGAAGCCGATTCAAGCGTGACGGCCTTCCGCGCGGTGGAGGCCCACGTCGAGCACTGCGTGGGATGCCAAGCGGTCCTTGAGCGGCTGACCGCCAACCCGTCGGTCACCGTCAAACTCGGGATGGCCGCGTACCCGCTCGCGGAGGGACCGCCCGCCATCCCCGGCTTCGAGGTCGAGTGTGAGCTAGGTCGCGGGGGAATGGGGGTCGTCTACCAGGCGTGGCAGCCTGGGCTCGGTCGCCGAGTGGCCATCAAGGTCGTGAGTGGCGGTAAGGCGGCCCTCCCGGATGAGCGCCGACGCTGGCTGCGGGAGGCCCACGCCCTCGGCCAAGTCCGCCACCCCAACGTCGTTCGGCTCCACGACGCGGGCGAGTCGGAGGGTTGGCTTTACCTTGTGCTGGAACTGGTCCCTGGCGGCAGTTTGGCCAAACGGGCCCGCGGTCCTTTACCGGCCCGGGTCGCGGTTGAGTTGATGGTGACGATCGCCGAGACGGTCGACTCGATCCATCGCCTCGGCATCACGCACCTGGACATCAAGCCCTCGAATGTGCTCCTCGGCGGGCCCCCCGACGCTCCCTGGGACCAAGTCAATCCGTTGATCGCCGACTTCGGGATCGCCAAGCTGAGCGAGGCGGTCGGTGGGACAAACAGCGTCTCCATCGCGCCCGGCGGCACGCCCTCTTACATGGCGCCCGAGCAAGTCCCGGGCGGCCGGGTCGCGGTGGGTGCTCGAACCGACGTCTACGCGCTCGGGGCCACGTTGTACTGCCTTTTGACCGGAAGGCCCCCCTTCCAGGCCGCGACCGTGATCGAGACCCTCGACCTCGTCCGGACCAAAGAGGCCGCACCCATGCGGACCCTCATCCCCGGTCTGGCTCGTGACTTGGAAACGATTGTTCAAAAATGCCTGCGCAAAGACCCGAGACAACGCTACACGTCGGCACAAGCCCTGGCCGACGACCTGCGGCGATGGCTCGAAGGCTCGAAGGTCCAGGCGCGTCCCGTCTCCGTCCTTGTTCACGCCGCGCGCTGGAGTGCGCAGCGGCCGGCCTTGGCGTCGTCGCTCGTCCTCCTCGGGTCCACCCTCACGGCCGGCCTTGTGGTCTTCTTTTCACTCTGGAGATATGCCGATGGCCAGCGCGTGTTGGCCGACCGCAATGCTCGGGCCGCGTCGGGGGCGGTCGGCGACTTGCTTGGCTTGGTGACGACGACCGTTCAGGAACCGGAGAGGTCCTCGCTCGACCGCTTAATGCAAGCGTCTCAAACAGTCCGACGGCTCACGGCGAAGCAGCGGGAAGAAGGGGGCCTCTCGCCGGCCAATCGGGTCGCGATCGCGGGGTTGGAAAGGCAAATGGCGCAGGACTTCCGGGGGCGAGGCCACTTCGACGAGTCCCGCGTGTTGCTCCAAGAGGGCATCGACTTATTGAACGCGTCGCCTCGCGTCCCGAGGGACACATCCGTCGAAGAAGCCTATGCATTGACGTGGTTGGAACTCGGAAGGGTCGAGCTCGACCAGGAACGCCCGGCCGAGGCCCTCGTTGACTTTCGGCGCACCGAGGCCGCGCTGGAAGGCTTGGTCCGCGAGGCGCCGACCTTGGGCGTCATCATGGATCTCGACGCGTCCAAGCGGCTTTCAGCCCAAGCGCTCGAAAAGGCCGGTTTAGGGGCGGAGCGGCGGGCCTTGCTGGAGGGGCATGTCCGGATGCTTGAGGGCCTACCCGAGAGCGTCGGACACGGGCCCGAGATCGCGCTCCTGGCGGCGCTCGCCCGCGCGGAGCTCGACCCCGATCGCGGGGCCCACGCCGCGATCGTCACCGCCACCCGATGTTTTCAGGGCGGGAAGGGACCCTCGCGACCCTTGCGTGAACGGGTCGCGGTGCGGATCGCCCAGGACCTACGGCCGTTTCCCTGGGACCCATCGGCGGTTAGCGAATCGGGGTCGCCCCCTGTTCCAGGGCCGGCCGCCGAGGGCCTCCTTCGCGCGATCGTGGCGGAATGCGAAGACCTGGGTATTTACCCGACCTTGCTCCCAGCGGTGGTGAACGAAGTGGTCAGCGCCGCCGCTACCCGAGGTAGGGGGCAACGCGACTTGGTCTGGGCCGCCAAGAAGGCCGGGGAGCAGGCGGAAACGATTCGGCACCTCGAAGATGCACGGCATACCGTCACCTGCCTCGACGCGTTCGCGCGGGCCCTGGTAAGGTCCTTTCAGGGCGAGGCCGATTCCCATGCGGCGCTCAGCGCGGCCTACGAGCAAGCCTCGAAGAACGCGTGGCCCCTGGATGACTTCGCCACAATCGAGATGTCGCTGCTCGAGGCGATCAACGAGGCGAAAGAGGCGCTTCGCCTGGACCCGACGAACACGTATCGCCGCTTCCGGATCGCCGGACTTCAAGATAAGCTCGTCAACCTTCCCTCGCAACGGCCTTCGATGCCCTGATAAATAGGTACTAGATATGAATTCAAAGAATCATTGCATCTCGCAACAACTTGTGTCTTCATTTCTTCAGGGACAAGGCGATAGGGGAGTGGTCGACTTTGCCGGTCCCTTCAACTTTCGCGGCCGGGGCGACGATAACTAGGATGGGGACTTTTCCCGCGCGCGCCCTGGGACCTCTCGCGGAGGTCGAGTGACTCGGCTCGTTAAGTGTCTTCGCCCTCGTCTCTTGGCCTTCTTCATGATGATGGCGGCCCTGGGCGGCTGCGCGGGGCCCTCCCGACAACGGGCTTCAAGTCCCGTCCTCCTAACGAGTTACGAACAAATGGATGGGCCCTCGCAAGGTCCGGGGCCGACGTCCTCCGTCGTGCCGGTCCCGCCCTTGCCGGAAGCGATTGCCGCCGCTGGCGCGGACTCGCCCTCCGCCGCTTCGGGAGGCGGGAGTTCCATCTTGCGAAACCGCCTTGGCGACTCCGTCGGGCCCGGCGAGGACCCCGAGTTTCACTATCCGGACCTCTTCAGCGACCCCATCGAGCGCTATCGGAGGCGCTTCGACCTGGACGGGCCGGCCGATCCCTTCCTCTTCCCTTGGCTCGTGAACCTCGTGTTTGAGGACCGCTGGCTCTTGGCCGAACCTGATGCCAAGGAAGCGATCCGCAACCAGCATCGACGCCGGATGAAGGTGGACATCCGCGACCCCGACCCCGACACGGCCAACTTCCCCAACGGGGCCTACACGCTCCCCAAGGGCCGACTCTACGTTGAGAACTCGCCGGTCGGCCTCTACGGCGCGGCCCGGAACGGGAGTCAGCCGCAAACATATCAATGGGAATATCTCATTCGCTACGGTTTGACGGATAACTTAGAGTTTCGTCTCTTCTCCAATGGCCTGACGTACCAATCTCGACAAGGCACCCAACCGGCCGTGGTGGGCCAATCGCCCCTGGCGTTCGACTTCAAGGCCAACTTCTGGGAGGAAAACACCCGATATTTCCTGCCGGCGATGGGGGTCGAGATTTACATCCAGACGACCTTCGGGTCCCCGGCGTTCAACAACGGCACGCAGCCGTCGATGAACCTGCTCTTCGACCAGAGCCTACCCTTCGACGTCGGCTTCGAATACAACTTCGGCATTACCGGGACGCAAAATGGTTTGGGACAAATCGTTTATCAATTTAGTTATCAATGGTCATTTCAGCGAGAGCTGTTCAAGGACTTTGACGTGTTTGTGCATGGGTTTTACAACGCCGCGTCTCTACCGCGTTTGCTGCTTTTCCGAGGTACGAACCGGCAGACGGAAGAAATCCCGAACGTCACGGTGGTGGGGTTCGGGGCGATCCGCACGGTGAACGACCGCCTGGCCGTATTCGGCAGCTACAACTTCGGCGTGACTCCGGCGTCACCCAAGACGATCGCCCTCTTCGGCTTCGCCTTGGCCTTCTAACCTTACCTGCCTGATCGGGTCGCGCTTTGGGCGGCCCTCTCGACGAGATTGCCCTGCCGGTGACTTCGGGTTTGTCGCTATGATCCAAGAGCGGCGGTTGAAACGAATCGTGTCCAACCGGGAGGCCCATCATGCGTCGCTTATTCGTTCAAACGCTGAGCATCTTGATACTGCTTCCGTTGGCGACCCCGAGTATCGCCCTCGCCCATGCGCCCGACGACGACCGAGCGCAGGCCGTTAAGCGGGCCGAGATCGACTATTTGAGAGCACGAGTCGCGCGGCTTGAGGCGGAACTGGCCCTCTCGCAATATGAGGCGACGTACGCCAAGCAGCGCGCCGAATCGAACCAGGCCAGGGCGCGAGCGGACAATGAACTCCTTGAGGCCGTACTTCGAGCCAAGATCAAGGACCAGGACGCGGAGGTCAACAGGAAACGGCTTCTCGATGCCGAACGTGCGAAGATCGTCGTGGAGAACGAAATCGTCAAGGCCCAAGTGCTGTCCGGATACGCGATGCCGAAGACCATCAAAGGACTGAAAGACGCGATCGAGAAGGCCGCGAAGGAGGAAGAAGCCAAGAAGGCGGCCTGGGAGGACCTTCGCTGACCGACGACGGCAAGGACCTCCAGCGAGCGAGGGCCCCGGGGCCCGTTCGCATCCGTTCTCTCCCTGTCCACGGGCCACGGGGGCCTCGCTCGCCGACACGCGATCGACCTCAACTCAAGACGGGGCCAGGACGCCCTTCTCAGGCAGCAGCGGCGCGGAGATTGGTCGCGCCTTCAAAGGTGTCGCCGACGCGGGCCGACTCAGCGTCTCGATCTTGGGCAAGTCCGGGTTTTGGGCCTGTCCGGTGCGGACGTTGAGGCCGAACTCGGCCCCCCAGGTCAGCAGGCGGGCCAGGCCACCTCGCCTCACGTCCACCGGCAAATGTCGGGTCGTGCCGATGCTCCCAACCGCGAAGGCCGGCCCTTCGTCGTAGTCCTCGGTCAGCTTTTCCGACCATCCGAACCGCGCCAGGGCCTGGCGGACCGGACCTTCCATCGCCGGGAGTAAGAAGAGGTAGTGGGAAATCACGTCGGTCACGCCGATGCTCGCCAGACGCTCGAACAAGGGGGCCAGGTTTTCCCGTGTGTCGGTGAGGCCGGCGATGAGCGGTTCCACGCGGGCCTCGACCGGTACCCCTTCGCGCACCAGTTGCGCCAGTCCCCGGAGGCGGACCTCCGGCCAAGCGGCCAGCGGCTCCAAGGCGGCCGAAAGACCCCGCTCCATCGTGAAAACACCCACAGCCACACGAACGAGGTCCGAGTGGCGGGCCAGCAACTCGACCATCGGCCGGCCGATCCGGCCCCTGGTCATGATCTGCACCGGGACCTTCCGCTCCAGCAAGGTGCGGACGATCCGCAGTGTCTCGGCCCGGACGTCCCGGTCAGGCGGCAAAGGATCGCAGTTGGGACTCAAGACCACCCGCGAGGGCATCTTGCCCAGCTTGTTCAGGGCCTCGATCAAACGTTCGTTCGTGTTCGGGTCGAAAAGGACCTTCCCCTCGCCCGGAAACCGCACGGAACCTCGGATGTGACAATACGCGCACCCATGACCACAGCCGGCGGTCAGGTCCAAACCGTAGATGCCCAAATTGGGGTCCACACCCTTGGCGATCTGGAGGACGGGCGTGCGGCGACTGACCGGAAAGAGACGCGCCCGACGTCGAGGCGCACCCTCACCCGATTGCCGGGCTTCATCGCGTTGGGTCTCCCGAGCCGCTCCTTCCGCCATGTTGACCTCCCGATGGATGCGGTCCCTGTGTGTCGCCTCCATTCTAGTGGACACATGTGCGCAGTGCAAGCCGGAAATCCGGTCCCGCGAGCTTACCGGGTTTAGCCTCCCTTCCTTACCTGATCCTTTCGCCCATACCATCATACGCTATCGGCCGGAAAAAGGACGGAGGTTCGCGCCGATTTCATCCGAAGGGGCCTTGTTTCTGACCGGACGTTCACGATTTTTGGGGCCCGATGAGAATGGGGGCCCTTGCGTGTCGGCACCCCGTGAGAGGGGCGTCACGAGAGGCCCGCATTCGGGATGGGCCTTCAGCGCTTCCCGGGTTCGAAAGCGGTCAGGTCCCCGTTTTGGAGGTCCTTCAGGTCGATCGTCCATTCGCTGACCTTGCGTCGCTCCTCTTCGGGCTGGTCGACGAGGCCGGCGTTCTGGTGGAGGATCGTGAGGACGGGCGGGCCATCCCCTTTCGCTTTCTTGATCGCCGCGAGGATGGCCGTGTGTCGCGGAAACGAATACGTGAACGTGGACATGCCGCCCCGAGGCAGCTTCTTGCGCACGATGAACGTGACATTGGCGAACTGGATGATGTCTCCGGGCTGGGCCTCTTCGATCGAGCCTCGCTCGGCCCCCCACACGACGCCGCCGTCCTTGAAGTGCGGCTGCGTGCCGGCCTTCTTGAGGCCCTCGATGGCCAGGGTGGCGCACTCGCCGTTGCCCACTTTGCGACCCAGGTTCGACCGGGCGAACTCCAGCACGGTTTGGGAGACCGACGGCGCGGCACCGTCGTCTTGCCCGGGCGCCGAGAGCGTTCCGAGGAGGACCAGTGTGATCATCATGTCATTTTACCACGTTTACTTGAAACTTGATCTCTTGTGCGATCGGTGGGACGCCGTCCAGGAAGGTCCCCGTGGCCCGCGCGACGAGGTTGCCGCGGTTGCCGGGGACCGCGTCGCTCGCGGCCTGGATCTTGAGTTTCACCTCGTCGGCGCCCGCCGGGATGACCACCGGGCCGGCCGAGAGGCCCTTCGCCTCCGGTGGAGCCACGAATTCGACGCGAAGTTCACCCGTGTAGTTGAATTGGCGGGCGACACGGACGACGACTTCCACCTCTTGACCCGGCTTCACGGTGGCCGCGGCCGGTTGCACGGCGACGCGGGCCAGTTCCCGAGGCGTGATCACCAGCGAGACCGGGTCGGACGGCGCGGTCACCTGAATGTTCGGCTTCTGCTGTGCCTTGGGGTCCTTGTTGTACGGGAAGTTGGTTTGACCGTGGAAGACCACGTTGTACTCGCCCGGAGGCGCATTGGCCGGCACGTTGAGGGAGAGCTTCGTCTGGTCGTTCCCTGGGTTCAGGTTCGGGTTGCCGAAGTTGATGTTCTGAGGCAGGCCCGTCGAGGCGACCTGAATAGCCGTCTTGGCGTCGGGCCAGTGGCGCTGGACTTTCAGGGGCACTTCCACCTTGGCCCCTTGCGCGACGATCAGGCGCGGGGCCTCGCTGCTGAGCGTGAACGGGGCCTTCTCGGGCCGCGTGGCGAGCACGAGCGAGCGGTCCAAACGCACGAGCGCGGGGAAGTTCGCCTGCGGCTGCGTGGGCCATTGGATGGTGGCCGCGCGGGCTGCGCGCTCCACCTTCTGGCCCCGTACCAGGGCCGTCCCCTTGATCGTGATCGGACCCTCCCAGGCGGCCAAGTCGCCCGGCCCAGAGAGCACAAGCGCCCCTTGCTTCAGGTTCGTGCCGATACCGGAAGTCGTCGCCGAGACGCCTGGGGGAAGGCCCTCGGCCGTGAGTGTGATCGGGCCTTCGAAGCCATCCATGCGCCATGCGTAGACGACGTATTCGAGCTTTCCGCCCGATCGCAGGATGGGGCCTTCCGGCGCGAACGGCGCGGCGGGCATCGCCACGAGGCGGAAGTCGGGCCTCTCTGGGCCGATCCGCAAGCGATAGACGAAGCGAGGGTCGGCGCGGACGGACGCTTCGCGCGCGGCGATCATCAAAGTGTAGGCGCCGTCGGCGGGCGCCACGAAACGTTGGCGCGGCGGGTCGTCGGTCCGATTGTAGAATTGGCTGGGATGGAAGACGCTTGGTTCCTCGTCGACGTCGATCAAGGTTTGTTTCCCGTCAACACCTTTTACGAGGAAATAAAGGTCCACAGGCGCGCCCAGGCGGTCGCCCCAGGCCTCGATGGAGAGGACGTCTCCCTTCTTGGCGTCGAACCGATACCAATCACGATCGCCGCGTGCTTCGAAACGGCCGGCGATTTCGCAAGGGACGGGGACGGGCTGGGCATCTTCCATCCGATCGTTGCGGCCGGCGTCGAGAATGACCGAATCAGGAACAACGGCGACGAAGGCCGGGTTGGACCAGCCGGCGTCGTTCTTTAGGCGTATGTCGAAGCCGTCGACCCCCGACATGACGGGGGGCAGGGCGAGGTGGGAACGTAGGGTCCCAATCGCATCGGCGGGGGCGGTGACGGGGACCTCGAATCTTTCGAGGGAAACGCCGTCGATGATCGCGTCGGGGTCGGTCTTCCCGTTGGGCAGGTTCCGTCCCCAAACGGTCACGTTGGTCGTCTGTCCCACCTGGACGATCGGCGGGAAAACGGCGTCGAGCCAGGGGCCGGTCGTCACCTGAAGGCGATAGGTTTGGTCGGTGCCGCCTCGCGTGTGGGTGAAGTGGTGAACGCGCACGTAGTAGTCGCCGTCGGCGGGTAAGACGGCGTCGGCCAGAACGTCGAGGTCGCGATAGCCGTGGTTGGACGCGAGCGGGCGGCCGGAGGCGTCGAAGAGTTCGACGGCCAGTTCCAGGCGACTATCAACGCTCGTGCTCAGGCCGTTGAGGAGGACGCGCGCCCCTTTCTTGCCGGCGAAGACGAAGAGGTCGACATCCAGGGGTGTGGGTACGTCGCCATAGACGACACTGTTCAGTTCGATCCGCTGGGCCTGGGGCACGTCGTCGTTAGGTTCGAGTTCGATCCGTTCAGGCTGATCGCCCAGGAAGAAGACACGCGGGTTGCTGACGCCTCGGGGCGAGACGACGCGGACGTCGCGCGGGCCGGGTTGAAGATCGGCGGGGACGGTCACGAGGAAATGGGCCCAGGAGCGGGGCAGCATCGGGCGGTTCTGGTCCTGGTTCAGCAGGCGCTGCTGCACCTGGGCATTGGCCGCGGCAATCGGCGGGCCTACCGGCGCGGGCAGACGTTCGGCCTTGAGGGCCGGGTCGCTGAAGAGCAAGGTGGTGGCGTCGTCGAGTTCCAGACCACCCATCAAGACGACCAAGCGCGTTCCCAACTGGCCGCCGCCCGGTGTCACGACGCTGAGTCGAGGTTCCGGCAAGCCGGGTACCATCGGCTGGGCCACCGCTGGGACCGACGCGACCAGGACGAGCGAGACGGTGAGCATGAAGGCGAAAAGGCGCGCGGACATGGGGCCCCTCCATCGCGAACGACCGCTTGAAGATCGAGGTCTTCTTCCGAGTGCAACGTACCTAGATGGACCCGGATGTTCAACAAACGGCCCAAACAAGACCATTCGGCGCGTGGGGGTGAGCGCGATGAATTTCCCTGGGTTTCCAGCCTTGTCGGACAGTAACGTGGCGAACGCGAAGACCGCCGTTCGATCAGTTGGCCCTCCTTGGTCGAAGCTGGACGGCCAGGGGCTTGTTGTCGATCCGTATGACGTCCACCGAACCGCCGAAGCCGGGCCCCTGGGAGGACCACGACCAGCCGAGGCCCGCCGAACCGCGTTGGGTCCGCCACCGTTCGCGAATATAACTGTCATACCAGCACTTGTAGTTATTGACTGACCCAGGGTGGCCACTTCGTTGACCATCCCCGACATCTGACCCGAAAAATCATGCGAAACGATGATTTTGAAGAACACATGGGCGCATGCGAGAGGCGATCATTGACATGGGCGGGCCACTCCCCTTATCTTGCCTAGTCGAGTTCGGCAGGCCCGGCGGGACGACTTTCCGAAGTCCCGCAGTGGGCCGCGTTGGCCGGATGTCATTGCCAACCCAGATGGGTTGAGTTGGACGGCCACCCGGGTGCCTCGCGGAGGTCCGCTCTTCTCGTCCTTTCGCGTCTTGCTTGGCGCATATTTATCGGAGCAATCGCCTTCATGTTCATGCGACCCGCATTTCGAGTGGTGCTTCCAACACTCCTGGCGATCGGGGCGTCGGCCTCGACGTGTTGGGCCTCCGTCGTCAGCGACGGAGACTTCTCATCCTGGACCATGTTCACCAATCAGACGGGGAACTCATACACGGTCGTGGGAACCGGGGGAAACCCCGGGGCCTACGCCAATTTTCAATTCAACGCAGCCTCACACAGCATAAATATGTATTCCGCATATATTAAACAAGATTACACAAACACGCTGGCGCTCACGGGACAGACTTTCACAATGGTGGCCGACCGGAACGGGGCCATCAATTCCCCTACGTCATCCAGCGTGAACTTGGGCTTCGCCATCCAGCAGGGGAGCAACGTCTGGTATTACACTGGGACGGAGTTGAGTTCTTACTCCGGTTCGTGGGCGACCTCCTCCAGCGTGTCCGGTTCTTTCAGCTCGGGATCCTTCTCACTGATCACCGGGAGCGGCTCACCGAACTTCGCCGCCGGGGTGGCGACTAAGTTTGGGTTTTACTCGCACACGAACAACCCTGCCGGTACTTACGCGATGGCGTACGACAACTATCAACTCACGACATCGGGGTCACTTTCAGCGGTCCCTGAGCCGTCGACCCTGGCGATCGGCGTCGCGATTGGCGTGATCACGGGCGGGTGTGCACAGGTCCGCCGCGGGAAGCGCCGGTTGGCGCGCGAGGACAATTGATCGAGGGCCCTGGGTCCGCCGCGAGGACTCGCGAGGACCCGACTCGAAACGGGTCTAGTTGACGGAGTCGTCCCGAGCACCGCGGACGAGGAGCAAGTTCGCCCGTTTCGTGGCGGATGCACTCTACGACCACGAGTGTTCAACCTCCGGAAAAAAGGGCCTACGCAAGGCAACCCTGAAGGGCGACCCCGGTATCGGGGCGACCGGGGACGTGGGCCGTTTCTCCGACCAGGACCTGCGCCGGTTTGGTCACTCACATTCCCGAGAGCATCCCTGGAACGCGGGTGTGTGGTCCAGTATTGTCTTCTCATCCATATAGCTCCTAATCGACGACGACATTTGGACGAATGGCCGTCGATATTATCATGCCATGTTCATTTAAGAAGGCCACGGCACGTTGAAAGACTCGCGTTTCATGACGGTCGCCACCAGGTCGGTACACAAGGTGATTGAGGGGGCGCCGCCTCGGGGCTTCATCAGCTTCGGGGAAGCGTCGCCGTTGATCGCCATCGCGGCTGCCCACTTGCCGATGCTGGGTGTTCAGTATCAAGAGATGTGGTCATCTCCCGACTACAACTTCTTCCCCCTCGTTTGGCTGGCCGCGGGAGCTCTCGCCTGGCGGGACACACGTGAATTGGGGGACTTGAGACCCGGCCGACGGGTCCTGGTTATGTGGCTTCTGGTGGCGGTGGGGGTGCTCTTGCTGGCCTCGGGGCTGATCATCTCTACTTGGATGGGTTGCGTGGTCTCTCAGGGCACCCTACTTGTCGCGGCCTATGCCTGGGGCGGTGGCAAGCTCGTTCGCGCGCTCTTGCCGGCCTGGTTGCTGCTCTTGGCGCTCTTGCCCCGGTACGGCCTGGACGAGCTGGTTCGAATCGACTTGCAGCGGATCGCCAGTGAATGGAGCGGCGCGGTGCTCGACCAACTCGGTCTGCTGCACCTGCCTCTTGGCAATGTGATCGGTCTGGCGGGGCGTCGGCTGCTGGTCGAGGAAGCGTGCAGCGGCGTCCATTCGATGTTCGTGGTCCTTGCCGGAGTCCTCGCGTATGCACTCTGGGTCCGAACGTCGATCGCTCGGGCCCTGGTCCTTCTCGCGGCGGCAGTCTTCTGGGTGCTCGTGGCCAACACCGCGAGGATCGTGCTGGTCGCCTATGCGACCGCCCGTTGGGACGTCGACTTCCTGACCGGCTGGCGGCACGCGGCCCTGGGACTGGTCCTTTTGGCCTTGCCCCTGGGCCTCCTGGCGAGCACCGATCGGCTTTATCGCGTCATCGCCGACGCCGCCAATCTTGCCTGGCGCGGCCTGGCTGATGCCTTGTCCAGGCGACGGGAACTGCGCGAAGCGGAGCGAAGCTATTGGCAGGCGCCGGTCGCCAACCTGGATCCTCGGGCCGCCAACACTCCATCGGCGGGGGCGTCCGCCGTCAGACCGACGCCCCTTCGCGTCGCGCCGGGTGTGACTCGTTGGCCCCGACTGAGAGAAACCGCCTTGGCGGGTCGCGGCCTGACGATCGCCTTCGCAAGTCTGGCGGTGGCCCTCACGGCCTTGTTCTTCCCTTTGATCCGCGTGGCCCTTGGGGCGGCCATCGCGCGGCCCGAGCTGGCCAGGCGATTGGACGGCCTGAAGCAAGAGACGATGCCAGATCGATTCGGGCCCTTCCAGCTTCTCGATGGTTCCACCGAGAAGCGGGAAATGGGGAGCGAGTTCGGTGAGGACTCGCGGACTTGGCGCTACAGGTTCGGCCCCCACCAGGCGATCGTCTCGGTGGACTCCCTCTTCGGCGGCTGGCATGAACTCAGCATGTGCTACGCGAACGGAGGATGGGACTTGCGAAGCCGCGTCGGCTCGCTCGATGGGACGGTCCATGCCGAGTTCTCGCAGCTCAGCGATGAACGCGGCATGTTGCTCTTCTCGGTCATCGACGCTCGCGGCAAGGTGCTGGCGACGAGCCGTCGCGAACGCTGGATGGATCGCATCGCCGTCTGGCGTGAGCCGAGCTTGGGCGCCTTCCTGGAACGCGTGCGTAAGCGCGGGAAGTTCTTTCAGGTCCAGCTTCTGGTCACGAGCGGACGGCCGTTGACGGCCGAGGAACGGCGTGAGGCGCGGGCCTTTTTCGTCGCGGCCCGCGACAAGGTGATTGAAGGGGCGGGCCTGACGCGCCCGGTTGGGCCATGAGCGAACCGGGCCTTCTTGATCCGATGGTGGAGGGACCACCGCCCTCGATGGGACGTCGGTTCTCCGGCTTTTTGGTACGGCACGGCCTGACCGTCATAGCCTGCGCTCCGGCCGTCTTGGTGGCGGCGGCTGTGGTGGGCCTTGCCGGACTCCACGCGATGCGCGACCGAAGCTCGCTCTTGAACACCTATCGACGTGAGGCGGCAAGCGCGGCCCAAGCCAAGGACCTGAGACAACTGGTCCTCTGCTTGGAAAGGGCCTGCGTCTTGGACCCGAACGAAGCGTCCATCCGATTCGAGCTGGCGCGGGCCCTCGCCGCGTCTGAAGAGCATGCCCGCGCCTCGGTCTTCTTGACCCAGCTCGCCCCGCTCGATCGACGGGGCTACGCGCCGGCCCAGGTTTGGGTCGCCTCTTCGCTCCTCGTGGGGAACGACGTTTCCTCGGCGCAAATCCAGGACGCCGAGGCCCATCTCCTCCGAGCCCTGGAGAGTGACCCCAATCTCGATGAAGCCAACCTCCTGCTGGGCCGCCTTTACGCCCAGACTGGGAAGTTGGGCAAGGCGGTCCCCCTACTGATGCGGGCGGCCCCGAATCACCCTGAGGTCTTGCTGCTCTTGGCTGACGCTCACGCCACGCTCTCCCTGCCCAACGACGCCAAGAAATGGGCGGCCGAGGCCCTGAAGGAATCCGAACGACGGTCCGAAGCGGACCCCGACAACGAGGAAGCCCGACTGCGCACGGCCGCAGCCCGATTCCGCCTGAACGATCACGCGGTCGCAGTGCGCGTGCTTCAGGAAGGGCTCGCCCGCCGCGAGTCGATCAGGCTGCGCAGGGCCCTCGGCGACATCTACGCCGCGTGGATCGACAACGCGGAGAAGGAGCGTCCCGACGCCCTGGCGGACCGGATGACGCTCCTGGAACTGGGCCTTCGTCAGTGCCCGGCCCACCCTCGACTTCTCGACCGGATGGCCCGACTTCTGAGGCACGGCGGGCCAGAGGCCGAATCGGCCAAGGCACACCTCGAAGAGTTGCTCACCGACGGCAAGGCCGCGCCCCTGGCCCACTTCCTTCTGGGGAACGACGCCTATCGACGCGGTAAGACCGACGAGGCCCGCGTTCATTACGAGCAGGCGAGTCGCCTTGCCCCCGAGGCGCCCGTGCTCGCGAACAACCTGGCTTGGTTCTTGGCCGAAGGGCCCGAGGCCGACCCCGAACGGGCCCTCACTCTTGTGGACGTGGCCCTCGCGAAGGTCCCCAATGACCTGCGTTTCCGAAGCACGCGGGGGCACGTTTTGGTTCGCATGAAACGCTGGCAAGAGGCCCTGGTCGACCTGGAAGCGGCCCTGCCCCTGGAGGCGGGGCTGCCCGACCTGCACCTCGACCTGGCCGCCACATACGAGGGACTGGGCCTCACCGATCTGGCCAAGTCACACCGCCGACGCGCAGAGGCCAAGACTTCGGGCACGTCGGGAAATGACCAATCACCGGGTCCTCCGAAGGGACCCCTCTGAAGCGTCCGGACACTCCTGGTTCTCGACCGTCTTGCCGTCGCCGCTCACCGTGACTTCGGACGAATTCTGCACGACCTTGCCGTCGCGATGGACGTCGGCCGCAGACCCCTCCTTGAGCTTGGGGAGCTTGGTCCTGAGACCGGCCATCACGGCCTTGGGGATCTCCCCCATCGTCACCTCCACATCGGACTCGTCGTACTTCTGCTCCGCCGTGGCGGTCGACTCCAACACGTGTCCCTCGGAGTGCTTCTTGACGTTCGGCACCTCCTTACACGCGGCCTCAGGAACGGCCGACGGGGCTTTGGCAAGGGCCATCTTCCGCTCGTTGTCCAGGCCCGGGCAGACCCCGAAAAGACCGCAAACGGAGTGGCCCTAGCATTCCTCGCGATCCCCTACACATGGATTTGTCGCGATGATCACATGGCGGCCTTAGAACTGGTGGGAACTGACGACTTCCCCACCGGCCCTGGTGGAAAGGAAGCTGAAGACGCGGGGATTGATCGTTTCCTTAAGGAAGCGCCCGGAGCCGTCGCAGAATACGAAGTTGCAGCCGCCGGGATGGAGCGACCAGAAATCGTCGGGACCGGCCCCTCTGTAATTGGGCACGACCACCCAACGCTGGTTGGGCGACGGTCCCGTGTGGCCCAGCAACATCACGAACGACGGGTCGCACTCCCGAATCGGCCAGGTCGGCGTCGTGCAGACCTGAGCGCCCGGGACCACGCCCACCCAGGTCGCGTCGCACACGTTGCGCGAGCGCTCGCCGGCGAGGATCGTGAGACTCGTCCCATCGCTGATCCGACTCACGTCGATCCCACTCTTGCGAAAGAGCACGCCGTTGTGGAACGGTGTGTCTTCCAGTTCCAACTGACCAGCGCAGTCGACATATTGGCCGGCCGCGAGGTCATTCACCATGACGTTGCCCGCGGCGTCGCGCAGGGTGATGGGCCCCGTGCCGATCGAACTGGGACACAATGAAGACCGACAAGACCGCGACGCGACTCGTGCGCGATCCTGGCGCTGTGATCGGGAGGTCGAAATTGGTCGCGCCTTAAAGGGCCGTCTGTTCCAGGTCGGCCAGGGCCATCGCGACCCAACCTCCTACCGGACACGAGTTCGTTGGCGCTCGCGGGCCCGCTACGCAGGTTGGTCACGTACCCAGGCGGGAAGACCCCAAGACTCGCATGGTAACCATGCAGAGCGAGTCCGACCCGCATCAAGTTGTTGACGCATCGCAAGCGGCGGGTGGATTCGCGGGCTTGTTGCACGGTCGATAAAAGCAAGGCGATCAAGACACCAATAATCGTGATTAATCTAATTTAATGAATTAAGCATAAAGTAAAATTAACAGCGCGCCGTGCAAAGGTCTGGCTCTCCAGTGGGTGCAAGTCCCACCCGGCTAACTCAGTCGCTCCAGCCGGAAGTTATCGGAGCGGCGGTGGAGGTAACGAAACCGTCGGAGCCTTCGAGACAACGGGTCGTACAAGCGGCCCGGCGAGTTCGCAG
>CALLYK010000050.1 GCA_937858365.1 uncultured Isosphaeraceae bacterium
GAAGCGGCCTCGACAATAGGCGGCAATTTCAGAAAACAGAGCCGGCGCCACTCGCGCAGCCACCCGCAGCGCCTCCAGATAACTGGTCCCCGCCGTCTTGACGTGCAGTTTCGATCCGCACACGCGGCCGATGACCGGATAGACACTGAATTTGTCCGAGCCGCTGTGGATGCTGATTTTGTACGGGCCCGCAAACCGCGCGATGGCCGCGTGGACTTCGAGCAGCTTCTCGAAACGCTGAAGGTCCCCCCGGTAATCGACCCCTTTTTCAAACTCGCCGACAAACCGCGGCGCAAGGCTCACCAGGTTGGGAACCCCGCGACGTTGCAGCTCCAGGGCGAAGAACAGATGTTCCAAGGGAGAGGTGGGTGAGTCCGTTTCATCCACGGAAACCTCGATCTCCCCTTTTCCGCCCGATGCAGCCGCGATCGCCGCCCCCATCGCCGCCGGGCGCGGGCGGCGGCCCGTAATGCAAGTGGGCGACCACCAAGGTCACGCCCCGCGACCGATCGACGGCCGGCTCGATTGTCTGGCCCGGCCAGGCCTGGCTCGACCAGGCGACCAGGCGCAGCTCCCCCGCCGTTTCGGGTCGCTTCTCCTCGTTGGCCTCGAGACTGTCAAGTAAGCCGCCGACGTTCGCCCATCCGTCGATTTTCCCCCGACCCTCTTTCGTCTCGATCGCGGTCCACGAGTCGTCGATCGCCACGCTCGCGCCTGAGGCGATGTCCCCCAAGGAGACTTTGCTCTTTTCCGAGACATCCACCAAAACGGCGTCCTTCAGGTCGAGGTCGGTCAAGTTTACGACGCGTCGGCCGTCCTCATCGCTTTCGAGTTGGATCCGGCCTCCCAGGCCCACCATCTGCTCGGCGCGAAACATCGAGAGGCTGCGCGGCTGCACCTGAAGGCCCGACAACTGCGACACGGGAGAGGAAGACCAAGTGGACAGTTCCAGCTCTTGCCCGCGCACGCCCATGTCGGCCCGCATGGGGAGTGCCAGCGCGGTTGGGTCGCCGGGGTAGCTGAGCGTGTAGCGGACGCGGCCGGTCGAATACAGAGCGGCGAACCGGCTGAGGTGGGCGCGGGGATGGTCGGCCTGGATTTCGAGGACGTCGATCTCGTCGCATGCGGAATCGTAGCCGAGGTCGTAGGCCGCCGCGCGTTCGACACCCACCGCGAACCCAAGGGCCAACACGGGGGCGATGGCCCAGGCCCATTCCCGCTTGCCCAGCAAGAAGCGGCAGAGGCCGTAGTTGATCGGCACCAGCGCGACGATGTACGCCAACACCACCTTGAGCACGAATGGGGTCTCGGGGATCGAGATGCCGGAGGCGTCGCTCAAGGCCGAGCGAGAGCGCGCGGGGGCCTCGGCGGAGTCGAGCCAGGCGGCCACGGGCGCCTGTGGCGGTCGTTCTTCTTCCGCGCCCCGGCCGGGATTGGTGTTGCGCGCGTTTGGGGTGCCCGGCGTTGGGGCCCCCAGGTCGCGGGCCACATAACGGACCCAGCTCAACTCCGGTCCCGAGAGGAACCGCCGAGCGCCTGTGGTCGTGAGTTCCTCGGGCCTTCGCAAGATGACCCGGCGGACGAGCGTGTCCAGGCCGGCCCAGCGTGCGAAGGCGGGGTCGGTCAAGCGAATGGCCACGATCATGACGCGCCCTCGGCCGACGCGCCATTCGATCGCGAAGGGTCGCGGGTCCGCATCGCCGAGGGGGATGGCGACGGCACCTTCCTTGCCCCGCAGTCCTTCGAGGAAGACCGGGCGCTCGGGCAAGGGCTTGATCTTGTCGGGCGTCTCGTAGAGGACCTTGGGAGTGGGCGGCCCGACCAATTCCCGTTCCGAGCTTTCATCGATCGAGACGTTAACGAAGCCGACGGGAGGGCGGTAATCGCGACTCATCGGCACGAAGTCGGCCTCGTTCAGCAAGGCGCTTTCGCCCGAAGGTTCGGCGGGCAAGTAGGGGCCGAGGAAGCTGTCCTGGAGGAGCTGCAAGTTCGACCCGGCGCCCCCCATGATGATGAGTTGACCGCCCCAGTGGAGCCAGTCGAGCATGGCCTGCTGTTGACCGGCGGTCAGACGTTCGGGGGCCTGGCCGTCCCAGATGACATGGCTCGTGGTGGTCCAGGTGAGGGGATGGGTCGAGAGCATGGGCCGGTCGGGCGTTTGCGCGATGACGGTCCGGAAGTAGCGGTTCTGGTCGACGCTCTGCGGGCTCGTGTTGTCGGTCACGTGGCGAAAGGCGAGATACTTCTGGACCCAGGCGGCATACGAAGGGGCGTCCTTACCCACGATGGGCACGAGCATCTGGTGCGGCGCCAGCGGCAGCAGATTGGCCTCGGTGCCGGCGTCGCCGCGAATGGCGTCGGGATGGTAGAGGTCGAGGTTGATCGTTTTCGCATATGTAGGAAGCATCACCTGAAGGGGCAAGCGCGCCTGTTGGCCTTTGAGGAGTCGCGCCTCGCGCCGGAAGGTGACGGCGTGGGGAGAGTCGATCAACGGGACGCCCACGGTTTGGAGTTGTCCGTCGTAGTCGGCATGGTTGGCCTTCATATCGAGGCTAAGGGTACTCCAGTGATGCTCCTTGACGTAGGGAAGGATGTCGAACGGGAGGACTTGAAGGCGGTAGAACTCGAAGGGGGGCTTGACGGTCTCTTTCTTCTTGCGAGCGTCGCCCGTGCCTGGGTCGGTGAGGGACTTGAGCTTGTCGGTGAGCTGGCCGCCGTAGTAGCCCGCACCGGCGTAGCCGGCGGCGCGCATCAGCGAACCCCGGGTCACCACCGG
>CALLYK010000051.1 GCA_937858365.1 uncultured Isosphaeraceae bacterium
AACCCGGCGCCGACACGCACGTTGGGGCCTGGAGGACGGTCTGCGGTCCCAGGGGAAGCGTCCACCGACGCCGGCCTCCGTCTCTCCATTCCCAGAGAATGCCGGAAGCCGCACGTCGGACCGGCACCCGGCCGTGGGGACCGGCGAGGAATGTCACTCGGGACGCATCAAAGGTGTCTAGACCGGAAAAGCGCAGCGAGCCGTTGTGACCACCGCCTGAGACCCTACTAATCGTGATGGTAGCCATCCGGATCGCCAAGGACGGTGTTCCCGAGCGTGTCCTTCCCGAAAACAACGGGACGCGAAACGGTCTTCATGAGAACAAAATATCACCGACGTTTTCCAATTATTATTTTACATTAACTTGTTATTTATTGGTTTATTGATATCGGCATGTCATCAAGAACTTACCGCTTTGGCTCGGACCGAGAGCGCGACGCGGCCACCGTCCACTTCACGAGTGTGATCACCCGCGATCGGTGAACGGCCATACCGGGCCCGATGTTGGCCCAACCCGAACGGTTGAGCGGGCCCGACGCGCCGGGTATCGTGACACCATGTCGCGGCGGTCGCCCCTCGTCATCGTTTCCACTCCTTTCGAGACCCATGTCATGGCCAAGTCTGCTGACGCCGACGCCCCGAAGCTGTCCTCCATCAAGGTGCAGGTCTTGAAGATCCTCGGCACCGGCAAGCAGTCCACCGTGATGCTCGTCATGGACAAGGCGGTTGGGGGCGGTCGTTACGCCTTGAAGAAGATCAAACGCGAGGAGGAAGCCGACGACCTGGCCATCGATCGAGCCCGGGCCGAAGTCGACGCATGCACCAAACTCGGTCATCCGGCTGTCTTGAAAAGCTATGACTTTCATGTCACTAAATCATTCTTCAAAGTGACCGGTGCCGAGCAGTTGATGGAATATGTCGAAGGTCAGACCCTCGACAAACTGATCGGCAAGATCGACGTGAAGCCGGCCCTACTGGTCTTTCAAAAGGTGGCCAGCGCCCTGGCGCACATGCAGCGCAGGCAGGTCACGCATGGCGACCTTCGACCTGACCAGGTCTTTCTCTCGCGAACCGGCCAGGTGAAGGTCCGAGGCTACGGGCGGTCGCAGTTGGACCCGAAATTCAAGGAGAAAATGAAGTTCCAGGCGGCCTACACCGCCCCCGAACTCGCGAAGTCCAACGTGGTCACGCCTAAGACCGAGGTCTACGCGATCGGCGCCACGATGTACCACGTGCTCACCGGCCAACCGGCCCTTGCCGACCCTCGGTCGCGCGGCGAGAGCAACAAGCTGGCCACGCCTTCCATGCTCAACGTGAAGATCCCGACCGTGGTGAACAACCTGATTGTCACCTGTCTGCAACCGAACCCCGAGAAGCGACCCGCCGAGCCGTACAACGTTTTGCAGGAACTCGACAAGATCGTCGGCGACTACAAGCTCGATGAATCCATCCTCGCGGGGATCGCCGCGGCCGATGCGTGATGGCCCTCGGGGTGTCGGTCAGGCGATCGACCCGCCGATCGCCTCGGCCAGTTCCCCCGCTCGTTCGGCGTCACGGGCCTCGGCGATCACGCGAAGGATCGGCTCGGTGTTGCTGGCCCGGACGTGGACCCAGGCGTCGGGCCAGTCGAGCCGCAGTCCGTCGCGGAAGTCGGCGCGGGCCTCGGAGTGGTCGTTGGCGATCTTCTCCAAGAGGGCGCTGATGGGTGGTCCCTTCTCGTCGCGCAGGAACTTGATCTTCACCATCGCGTACTTGGGGAACTCATCAACGATCGCCGAGAGGGGACGTTCCTCACGCGCGAGCAAGTCCAGCACGGCCGCCATGCCTAGCAGGCTGTCGCGGACGAAACCGACGCGAGGGTCGATCACGCCGCCGTTCCCCTCGCCGCCGAGCACGGCTTGCTCAGCCCGCATCCGTTCCACGACGTGGACCTCTCCCACGGGCGTTCGCAAGACCAGACAGCCCAGACCAGCCGCGATCGTCTCGGCCGTCTTGGACGTGGAGAGGTTCATGACCAGCGGCCCCGATTGCCGGCTCAAGCGCCAGCGAGCGGCCAGGGCCAGGGTCAGTTCCTCGCCGATGTAGCGTCCTGTCTCATCGATGATCGCCAAGCGGTCGGCGTCGGGGTCCTGGGCGAAACCGACCGCCGCTCCGACCGCGGGCACGATGGCGGTCAGCCCTTTGAGGTTTTCCTCGGTCGGCTCGGGGACGTGGTCGTAATGGCCGTCGGGCACGGCGCCCAGCACGGTCGCGCGGCAACCCAGAGTGCGGAGCAGTTCGGTCCCGGCCCGGCCGCCGCCGCCGTGGCAGGAATCGAGGACCACGGAGAACTTCTTCGCGGCCACGCGCTCGCGATCGACCACGCGCAAGACGGCCGCGATGTGCCCGGCGTCGGGCCGGTCGAGCGTTTGGACCGAGCCCAATCCGTCCCAGCGGGCCCAGGCGAATTGACCGCGTTCGAGGCGGTCGAGAAGGGCCCTTCCCTGTGCGGGCGAGAGGACCATCCCGGCCGGCTGGAAGAACTTCAGGCCGTTGTATTCGGGTGGGTTGTGCGAGGCCGAGATTTGCACGCCGCCGGCGAGGTCCATGTCGCGCACGAGGAAACCGAGCGTCGGCGTGGCGATCGGCCCCGCGAGCAAGACATCGCGTCCGGTGCCCGTGATCCCGGCCAAGACCGCGTTGAGAAAGACGGGGGCCGAGGCCCGGCCGTCGTGCCCCACGACCACGGGACCGGGGCCCAAACCTGAAGCGTAAGCGGCCGTGAAGGCGACCACATAGGCCGGGTCGAGGCCGTCTCCGACCACGCCCCGAAGGCCCGAAACACTGGCGATCCTCGTCCCCACGAGAGCGTCCTCAATGACGGAGTTGACCAGCCGATCGATCAGGACTCTAGGTCATCCCCCGGACCCAACGCAAGCCCAGGGCCCGCCCCAACGCCACCCGTCGAAAGGAATCCTCCCTGGGTTGAAGTTCGACCGCTACCCAAACCGAGACCGACCGATAAAATGGAACGTCGCTTTCGGCCGGAAAGGGGGGACCATGTCGAGAACGTCCGCGCGTTCCAGCACCAAGCGGAGTTGGCTCTTGGTGCCGCCATTCCTCGTTGTGTCACTTTCGTTGATGTTTCTGATCTATCGCGTGACGACCCCCGATTGGGACTTCTGGGGCCGCCTCTCTCCCCCCGCCCAGCCGAGGGCCGTCGTCCAGGTCCCGCCGCGAACGACCGAGGAAGCCCCTGAGGCCCTTGCGGAAACGCCGGAGGGACCAGCCCTCGAAACCGAGCCCAGGGAGGTCGCGCCGCCGGCGCTGGCGGAGGTCGACCCCGACGAGGAGGTCCGCAAAGAAGCCGAAAGGGCCCGCGCCCAACGGGAAGAGATCGCCCGTTTCAAGGAGAAAGAGGCCGATCGACTCGCCCAACAGCCGCCGCCGCGACCCCTCGTCCCCGAGTTCCGAGGCGGCATCGACCCGCGTCAACTGGACCAGTTCCTTCGCCGGCAACGAGCGATCGAGGCCGAAATGGACGCCTTGATGGCCCAGCATTTCGCCCAGTTTGACGACATCATCCGGGCCCAGCGCGACCTGATGCGGCGCGACTTCGACCACTTCGCCCCCGGCCCGATGCGAGGTCGCGCGGCGCCTCCCGACTTCGGAGGGCCGTTTCCAGGCTTCGGCGCCGGCGACCCGTTCCAGGGGGCCTTCCGCGGCGCCTGGCCGAACGGTGCGCGCTGGATGTTGACCTCGACATTGTTCACGCCGTCCAGCTTCTTGAGCGCGCCTTTGACCTGTGAGTCAATCACCGGGCCAAGCGGACAACCGGGGCTGGTCAGCGTCATGGTGACTTTGACATCGCCT
>CALLYK010000052.1 GCA_937858365.1 uncultured Isosphaeraceae bacterium
CCGCCGAGCAGCTCATCGACGAGCTGGCGCCCTTCGGCCTGCCCGTCCTCTGCGCGGGCGGCGTCGGCGACGAGAAGGACTTCGTGCGCGCGCTCGCGCTCGGCTACGCGGGCGTGCAGATGGGCACGCGCTTCATCGCGACGCCCGAGTGCAACGCGAGCGAGGCGTACAAGCGCGCGATCGTCGAGGCGTCGGAGGACGACGTCGTGCTGTCCGAGCGCATCACGGGCGTGCCCGTGGCCGTGCTGAACACGCCCTGGGTGAAGCGCGCGGCGGGCAAGGAGATTGCCGCTTGTCCCGTGATGGCCATTTGCCGGTTTCTTTTCTTATGCCATCGGGTCGGGGACGCTGGCGCATGGGCGAACGCCAAGAATCGCCACCAACTTCGCCTATTGTTGAGAATGCACTTTCTGTCTCTGAAGATACTCCCTATACGTCTGAACTGCCGCACATTGCCCGTCCGCATAGTCTTCGAAAAAGCCTCTGGACGACAACTCCAGTGGGAGATATGTGTATTCGCCATCGCCATATTCTTGATATTGCCATTCATCTGGTGCTGTGATTTCACAATCCAAGAAGAACGACTTTGGATGTAGAGTTGGCTCCCCTGATTCGTCGACAATTCGAAAGCTCAACTCGTCGATTCCAATCACTTCATACTCATGCCCTTGTACCAATGAAATATGGTTTGTCGTCCTCGATACGATGGCAGTTACTTTGGGCATTCAATACCTCTCTTGCTCAGAATGGATCAACTTCTCCGGCTGGCTTCACGCCTTTCCGGCCGATTCCGTGATGCTCGTACCAATGCCACTCCTTCCCGGAGGCATCCCACCCCTTCTTCTTGATCCAGCCTTGTTTCGTTCCCCCAAAGGCTTCCACCAACTTGTCGATCTTCCGAATCCTGGAGCCCCTCTCGATCACTTCCGAGTTTGCAAGCATCTCCTTAGTGAAATTGACACTTGGAACATTTTTTGGAGCAGTATTATTCCCGAATTGGTCGAGTAACTTCTTGGCCTCGGCCGAATCCGGGTTCTTGCGAAGTCCCTCGAACTCCTTCTTGATGAGTAGGGCTTCTTCCTCCTTGAGGACATTTCCACCCTTCCTTAATACACTCTTCCCAGCGACCTTGGTGATTTCAAGTCCGTGCTTCTCCATCAGGGCCTTCGCGATCGCTTCTTCAGGACCCGGGCCAAGCATCAGCGCGGCCTCGAGCAAGACGGGGAGTGCCGCCGCAGCCGCACTCGCACTTGCCAAGATGTCTTCCTGAAATCGTTGCGAATCGACTCTTGAGCGCAGTGCTCTATTTGGATCGTCCGAGCGCAACCTGCGTTCTGGTGGCAGACCGGAATTCGCAGGCCTCATGAAGTCCAGAGCTGGGTCGTTCGCCGCTTTTCCATCGTTGATGCGGTCCTGGTCGTGTTTGTCGTCGAGTTTTCCACCCCAGCCAAACATCCGAGTGAAGAACTCGCCCAGAGGGCCGAAAATGCCCTCGGCCTCGGAATGGGGGTCATCGGTCACCCCCCCAGATCCCCAACCGACCCCGATGAACACGACCAGCCCCATCGCGGCTTGAGGAATCGGGAAACTCGCTTCACTAGATGCTTCCGCCTCGTTTCTAGGCACTTCAAGGGAGAGAGGGCTGGACGATGTCCTTGCTTCACCGCGAGTCTCCGGGTCCTGCTCGCTTTCCCCCGTGTCACTCTTGGCGTCGCCGTACTCGTTCACGACGGTGTTTTGCGGCGGGGACAGGCCCTCCTCGCCCAACGGGTCCGGGTTGAGGAACAGGCCGAGCAGCACCGACTGGCCAACGCTGAAAGGCCAGGCCCGTGTTGGCGTTCAGGACGTAAGGTCGAGGAACGGGCCGACCGCTCGGCACCTCGATGGCGCGGCCTCCGGGGACCGAGCCTGACGGCGCGAAGCCCGCGCGAGGCATCGGGAACCACTCGGTCGGCGCGGGCGAGGGCGGGTCTTCCCCTTCAGGCCCGGGCAGACCCCTGGGGCCGGGCATCGGCGCGGGCAACTCGCCTCGTCCCGCGCCTTCGACGCCCCCTCGCCAGTAGCCGGCGAAGACCAGCAGCGGCGCGAACGGCTCGTCGGCCCGCATGTCGCGCAGGCCCAGGAAGGCCGACGGACTGGAGACCTCCACCACGATCCGGTCCCAGCCCGGACCCGTCCACGACGCCCGCAAGGGACGCTCCACGCGGTAGCGCACGTCGGGCAGCAGGCCCCCTTCGGGCGAGTCCCCCGCGATGACGTCGTCGGCCACGTTGGCCGAGTTCGTCTCCTTGTTCACCGGCACGAAGTACGGGGGGCCGTCGCTGCCGTGGCTGCCCGAGTGCAGCTCCGTGTAGGAGTCGCTCGGCTCGTAAGTCTCGCCGCCCGAATCGGCGACATCGCGCAAGTGGAACGTGTCGGTCCCGTCGTGCCAGTACCCCCACGTGCCGGTGGCCGTGAGCGTGCCCGAGTGCCCCAGCGCGTGGATGCCGAAGTAGTCGTAGCTGTCGTAGGCGTTGGCGTCGAGGGTGCGCTCGTAGGAGCGGTCGCCCCAGTCGTCGCGCGACGAGCCGGTCTCGTGGGCGGTGCCGTACAGGGTGCCGTCTTGGCTCGTCTCGAAGCAGGAATCAGCAGTGTCAGGAGAATCAGCAGGCCGGGTTTTACCCACTGGTGCCGCAACCCGACCGCTTACTCAAGGCCTCTTGACCCCGGTGCGTCGATGCCTATCAAGCCGTGAGCCCGGCCGACTCGAGTTGCGCTCCGAGTTGCCAGCCCTCCGGCTTCATCGCGGGGTCGAACCATTCGCATCCCGACCGGACCCACGCCCTGAAGTAGTCCTCGAAGGAGGCCGGGGCACCGGTCCCGGGGTTATCGTCGTTACCGAATTCGAACCCACAGCAGGCGCACACTTCGTACGAAGGGTCGCCGAAATACTGCTCGTAGGGGGGCTTGAGGCCGCGCGCGGCGGAAACCCCAACGGGCCCCCTGTAAGGCGGTTGCGCTAGCCCCCTGTACCCACAGCATGGGCAATTGAATGAACCGGTCGTCACACTCCTCCTCTTCATTGCTTGGTCAGACCGTAATCAGGTCGAAGGTCCCATCCGGTTTGGGCGCGAGCCGGACTCCCATCTTGAACGTACCCGAGCCGTCCGCTCTCGGGAACGATTTGATGATGTCCAGCATACCATTCGATGTCGTCCCCGTGGCCGGAGAGTGGATCAGTTCGGCGAGATGCAGGGCCCATTTGTCGTCGGTCCCGCCCGGGTCGATCCGTTGGAGGGCCGTGGGCTTGCCTCCGAAGAAATGCTTCTTGAGGTGCGTCGGAGTCAGCCCCCACCCGGGATTCGCTGGGTCGTTAGGCCGGAAGCGCACACTTCGCGGTGATGGACCACTCTCGACAATCGAAAAGTTCGGCTTGCTTCCGTGAACGCCTGCCACTTCCGGGTCAAGAGGAGCGAGAAGTCCTGATCGGAGAATGAGGCCGAGGCGTTCCTCCAATCGCGGGCCACCACCTCACCAGAAACGAACCTGACCAAGCGCTTCCGGGACGATCGCCAACCCAGACACTTCCCGACATGGCGACAATCCCCATAAGCAGTCGTCCATTCGAATGACGTCGCGCGCCCATTCGGCCTGAGCGTCCGCCGGGGCGCCCGGGGCTCGACGCGCGCCGACCGTCGTCGCACAATGGGTCCCAGTCTCAGCCCCGAATGTCCCAAGTCGGAAGGACGAAAAAGAGATGACGCGCACCACCCGGCCCCCGCTCGGTGTCCTCCTCGCGGTCGCGACGATTCTCGTGGGACTCGCGGTCGTGGGACCCATCCCGGCCGGTCCCGTCCAGGACCCGCCCAAGGAAGGCGAGGCCGAGAAGGACCCAGTGCTCATCCCGCCCAAGGCGGCCGACCTGACCAAGACGGCGCTGCGCCTCATCGAACTCCACAACAAGGAACGCGCCAAGAAGGAGCTTGGCCCCCTTGAGGCCGATCAACGCCTCTTCGACGCCGCCAAACGTCATGCGGAAGACATGGCCAAACATGAACACACGAACCACGAAGGGACCGACAAGACGACGATGATCGAGCGTGCGCGCGAGAGTGGGTACACGTTTCGGTTCCTGGCCGAAAACATCGCGGCCGGGATGAAAACGCCCGAACTCGCGGTGAAGGCGTGGATGAGCAGTCCGGGCCACCAAGCGAACATCCTTAACGGCGACTACACGCAGGTGGGTGTGGCGGTGGCCCGGTCCAAGAAGGGCCATCCGTATTGGTGTACCGTTTTCGGCAAGCCGCTTCGCGAGCCGGCGAGGAAGGCTGGGCCCGCGTCCTGACGAGAAGGGCCCGATGGCGGCCTGGGAAAAGTCGCGGTCCGCCCCTTGGCCGGCGGGGCCTTCCGATCTACGATGGGTTCGGGTCGGGCGACTTCGGTCTACCCGGGGCCGGCCTGCGGAGGGCGAAACGCCATGCGGGAAGACCAGACCAAGGGCGGTTTGGACCTGGACGGACTCAAATCGGCCGTGAAAATCTATTTAGGGATCGCCTATCCGTCCGGCGAGGTCCCCGCGATCGTGCGTAAACGCCTGGATTGGCCGGAAGGGGCCTCGCTCGCCGAGGTCCTCGGCGCCCGCCCCTTCGAGAAGGTCGTCAACCCGAGCGAGCCGGCCGCGTGCATCTCGGCCCTGCGCCTAGGGAATCACGGCTATCCCAACATGAAGCTTCAGGTCCAGCCCTGGCCGGGCGAACTCGGGTACTTACTCTCGGTCAACAACCACGACCAGGTCCCCTTGCAGCAACTCGCCCCCGACGAGGTCGATCGCTATCGGGCCCTCCAAGCGGAAAACCAACGCATCAAGGCGGCCATCGAGGAGGCGTGGGACCAGGCCGGTTTGCCCACTTTCTTCCGCTATCTGAGCGACTACCTCGACGAAAACACGACGCCCGACGGCTGACACGAGGCCTTGTCGGCGACCCCGGGGCGGCCCCACTCAGGGCGCCGCGAGCTTGTGCGCAGGGGGCGACGACGAGCGCATTGGGGCGACGCGGCGCGTCAGCGTCACTTCGTTCCCCAATTCGTTGTAAGTCAATTCATCGACCATGCCGCGGACGATCAGGAGGCCGAAGCCGCCATCGCGCAGGCCGAGTTCTTGGCGGACGTCGAGGTGGGCGATGGGGTCCTCGGCGGTCGCGGCGTGGGGGAGCTTCTTGATGTCGAACCCGGGCCCCTCGTCGCGCACCGTGATCTCGACCCGATCGCGGAAGCCGCGATAGCGCACGTGGACCCACTTGGCGGGGTCGAGCCGGTTGCCCCACTCAATCGCGTTTTGGCCCATCTCCAGAAATGCCTGTCGCATCTGGCGGAGCTGGTCGTGGGTCATCGTCGTCGTCTCGAGCATCCCCGTGAGGAGCTCGGTCGCGTCGAAGAGGTGATGGGGGACACTGGGGAATTCGATCTCGACTTCGGCGAACTGGTCGGCCTGGCGCAGGCCGGCCCGCCAGCGCCTGGCCTTCTGGACGGACTCGTGGACGTGTGCCGCCGACCACGGGTGCGGCACCTCGAACCAGGGCCCGACCCGCACGCCCTGGGGCCTCGTCCGCTTCCCGACGCAGACCAAGGGGGTCGCCACCAGAGGGGGATGGCAGCGGAACAGGCGAAAGGGGTCGACCGCGTCGGGTGAACCAAGGCCCTCACGCATGTCGGCGACGATCAGTTCCGGTTCCTCGACACGCGAGCGTTCCAGGGCGTGCGCCCGGTCGGGGTGCCACTCCGTCCTCAAACCCATCGCCCTCAGGACGGTGGCAAGTTGGTCCGCTTCCGCGCGGTTGTCGAGGACGATCAGAGCGAGGGCCATGTGCGTCCTCCTCGGCCGGGTCAGGCCCGGCCGCCCTCCCGTGTCCGGTTTCGCTCGTGACGCGGGGAAGTGGCCCGTGCGAGACATGGGGCGTTCGGGGCCGGCCACTTCGAAAGACCAACGCCGCGGGGCCGCGCACCCAAGCCGATGTGGAATTGGGCGCTCGGCACAACCTCGGATGAGAGGTGACGACTGTTGATTCTATCCACGGCGCGCGGGCCCGTCCAGAAAACCGATTCACTCGGTGAACACGGTCCCGAGACAATACGAAGGACCGTATATTCAGGACAAAAACGTGGCTGGACCACGGGACGTCATCGGCCTTGCGAGGGGGGATTGGAAAAACGACGACCGGCGTGAGTCAACTTCCGCCGTCGAGTGGGACCGCTCCCAAGTTCGAGACATCATCCCGGCGGTCGCGACTGTTCGCAAGGGAGTATGCCCCCAAAACGCACCGTAAGACAACAACTGAACGCATGGACCCTAACGGCCGGAGGGGACTGGGCGGGACCGCCGCGAGGGCGCATGTGACCCACGCTTCTTGATGGAGAAACCATGATTTCCTTCGATGTTTCTTTGGGAGAATCATGGTTTGGCGGGAGGTGGGATTTTGGTGAGGACCTGGGCGTTGTCGCCTCGCCAGACGAAGACCGTGCCGTCGGCCACGCCGGCCGCCACTCGGGCGCCGTCGGCCGAGATCGACACGCAGAAGACGTAATCTTCGGGCCCGCCGAATCCTCGTTGCACGCCACCGTTGTTCGCGTCCCAGAAACGGACCTGCTTGTCGCCCGAGGCCCCCGCGATCGTCGGTTTGCCCGCGACCCAGCGCACGGCCGTGATCTGCTTGCCTGCCGGCTGTGTCGTGCGGACTTGCTCGCCCGAATCGGCCTCCCAGATCTTCAAGACGTTGTCGGCGCCGGCCGAGACGAGTTGCTGGCCGTCGGCCCGCCAGTCCACACCCATGACATGGTGCGTATGTCCTTCAAATCCACGGACGATTCGCGTATTGTTCATTTTGACGACTTTGAGAAACTTGTCGGCGGCGGCCGTGGCCAGGTGGCGGCCATCGGGGCTGAAGCGCACCCCGAAGACCGTGTCGGAGTGCAAGTTCTCGAAGTTGTAGATGAGTAGTCCGCGCGGCACTTCCCAGACCTTCACCTCGCCGGAGCGCGAGGGCTCGCCGCCGCCCACGGCGATCAGGTTGCCGTCGGGGTGGAAGTCGATGGAGAGCACTCGGAAGACGTGCGGACCGAGCGTGTTCCGGAGCGTCCAAGCACCCTGATACGACCACGTTTTGAGGGTCTTGTCGTTCGACCCCGAGACGAGGCGGTCTTCGGCGAGGAAGGCCAGGGCGGTCAGCGGCTGCAAGGGTTGGTCGGGGCTGGTCCGGTGGGCGAACGCGATCACGCCTTGGCCGCCGTCGGTCTCCCAGACCTTCAGGCCCCCTTCGGCCCCGGCCCCGGCGAGATGGGCGCCCGATGGGCTAAAGGCCACCGCTTGCACCGCCCTGACGTGGGACGACAAGGTCCGCTCGATTTGACCGTCGTCCACGCGGAAGAGGCGGACGCGGGTGTCGGCCGAGGCGGTGGCCACGACCTTGCCTCGCGGGTCGAACGCGACGCTCAAGACGGGCCCTTCATGCCCTTCGAGCACCCGCGTGACGCGGCCGTCGACCGAGTGCCAGAGGCGGGCCGTCTTGTCTTCGCTCCCCGAAACGAGGAGTTGACCATCCAGCGAGGCCGCGAGGGCATGGACCGGTCCTTGATGGCCTTGCAAGACGATTGGCTCGCGCACGGTCGTTTCGCCCACGGCCGGCAGGGACCAGACCCGGACCGAGCCGTCGGCCGACCCGGAGGCGACGCGGTCGGTCGCGCCGAGAAAGGCGACCGCTTCGACCGGCCCAATGTGCCCTTTTAGGACGGCCCGTTCCTTGCGATCGGTGGTCGTCCAGACGCGAACGAGGCCGTCGCCGCAGCCGGCCGCCACGAGCTTGCCGTCTTGGGAAAGGGCCAGGGCGAGCGCCTGGGTGTTGGGGACGTCAATTCGGGCGGTCTCCTTGCCTTGGTTGGCGTCCCAGAAACGGAGTGTCCGATCGGTGGAGGCCGAGACGAAGCCCGAGCCGTCCGGGAGCCTGACGACCCCTTTCACGGTCTCACCGTGACCTGGAAACGCCTTAGTCTCACCCCCCACGGGGGCGTCCCAAACGGTCACGACCTGATAGCTGCCCGCCGCGAGTTTGGAGCCGTCGGGGCTGTAACGGACCGCTTGCACGAGGTCCTTGTGACCGCCCAGCGAAATCACTTCGAGGCCGCTGTCCACGTCATAAACCTGCACGGTGTTGGCCCGGCCGGCGGCCACGCGCTTGCCGTCGGCGGTGAGGTCCACGGCCAGGACCGGATGGACGCCCGGCGGCAGGGCACCGAGTTCGATCGTGCGCGGGCCTTCCTCGGAGGGGTCGCTGTCGTCCTTCGCAGCGGCGTCGATCCAGAGCTTGAGAAGGCCGAGTTCGTCGGGCGTGAGGGCCTTCTGGTCCTTCTTCTCCTTGGGCGGCATGACCGGCTCGACCCGATGGGCGGCCATCTTGAAGAGCAGGCTCTCCTCGGCCTTGCCCGCGACGATCGACGGGCCTCGTTTGCCCCCTTTCAGCATCCCGGCGACCGTCTCCATGTTGAGCCGGTTCTCCGCCAGGGCCGAGCTATGGCAGCCGACGCACTTGGCCTCGAGGAAGTCGACCACTTCCTTCGAGTAACTCACCGGCGCCGTGCGTTGAGGGACCTTCACGTCAATCGGCTGCTGGGCCTGGAGCGGAAAAGGGATGCTGGACAAGAAGACCAGGACGAACGCGGAGACCAGGGGAGGGCGCATGGTGGTGGCATCCTTCCAGGCGGGAGGAGGGCGAAGCGGCGGGAGTTGGCCGGGGCCAACCTAAGCGTTAGGATACAGCCCGCAGATGTTGGCTGTCACGACCTCGTTGGGTCCCACCCATGCTTCGCGCGCTCATCACGGCGGGCCCGCTCCGCCATTGGCCAGGCATCTATCGCGACGTTTTGAAAAACGGCGGCTTCGCAATGGTCGAGCCGCCGGGCAACGACAACCTGACCCCCGAGCAGCAACGCGAACTCATGCCCCAATGCGACGCCGTGATCGCCGGGGGCGAGCCGATCGGCGCCGACCTCATCGCGGCGTCGGAGCGTCTGCGAGTCATCGCGCGGGTGGGTGTCGGCTACGACGCGGTGGACGTGCCCGCCGCGACCAAGCACGGCGTGGTCGTGACGATCACGCCCGGCACGAACGAAGGGAGCGTGGCCGAACACGCCTTCGCATTGATGCTCGGGGTCGCTCGTCAGGTCGCGCGGCTCGACGCGCTGGTCCGGCGCGGCGAATGGGAGCGGCCCGTGGCGCGTCCCTTGCGTGGTCAAACCTTGGGGCTCGTCGGTCTGGGACGCATCGGCAAGGCGATGGTCCCCCGGGCGCAGGCGTTCGGCATGCGCGTGGTCGCGTGCGACCCCGTCGCCGACCCCGATTTCGATTTCCAACACGGTTTGAAGCGCTTATCACTGGATGACCTCTTACGGGAGTCGGACATCGTCAGCCTGCACGCGCCGATGACCGAGACGACGCGCCACCTGATCGACGCTCGGGCCTTCGGCGTGATGAGGCCGGGGGCGATGCTGATCAACACGAGCCGGGGCGGTCTGGTGGACGAAGCGGCCCTGATCGACGCTCTGCGTGCCGGCAAGGTGCAAGGAGCGGGCCTTGACGTGTTCGACCCGGAACCGCCCCTACCCGACAATCCCCTGCTGACCATGCCAAACGTGGTCTTGGCGCCTCACATCGGCGGTCAAGACGACCGCTCGCTGGCCGACATGGCCGCCTTGGCCTGCCAATGCGTGGTGGACCTCAGCAAAGGGCTCTGGCCGGAAGGATGCATCGTCAACCGGGAACTGGGGCCGAACTGGCACTGGTGAGGAAAGGGCGAACCCCTCGGCCCTTCGTCAGCGCTTCGGACCTTGTCAATTCCGACCTTTCTCCGAAATAATGCCCTCTTTCGCGGTGAGGCGGCCGCGGCGCTCGCGGCGTGTCCCAATACCAAGGGCCGAGGGCCCACGAGCGTCCCCCATCGCCCCGCTTCCCGCTTGGGCAGGGACGGATTCCGCTTCGTCGTTTCCTTCGAGGATCGCCATCGTGAAGATCGCCATGATTGGGACCGGCTACGTCGGTCTGGTCACAGGGACCTGCTTCGCCGACAGCGGCAATGAAGTCGTCTGCGTCGACAAGGTCGCCGAGAAGGTCGCCATGCTCCGCGAGGGCCGCATCCCCATCTACGAGCCCGGCCTCGAAGAGATGGTCCGAAACAACGCGGAGGCCGGCCGCCTTACGTTCTCCACCGACCTGGCCGCCGCGATCATCGATGCCGAACTCATCTTCATCGCCGTGGGCACGCCCCAAGGAAACGACGGCGACGCCGACCTATCCGGCGTCTTCGCCGTCGCCGAGCAGATCGCGCGCCACCTCCGCCAACCCGCCATCATCGTCACCAAGAGCACCGTCCCAGTCGGCACCAACGCCGAAGTCGCCCGCCGCGTGGCGGCCCTCACCACGGTCCCGTTCGAGGTCGCCAGCAACCCCGAGTTCCTCAAGGAAGGGGCCGCCATCGACGACTTCACCAAACCCGACCGCGTCGTCGTCGGTGTTCGATCGCCCGATGTCGCCGAGAAACTCCGCGCCCTGTATTCCCCCTTCCTCCGCACCGAACGCCCCTTCCTGGTGATGTCGCCCGAAAGCGCCGAGATGACCAAATACGTCGCCAATTGCATGTTGGCGACGAAGATCAGTTTCATCAACGCGATGGCCAACCTCTGCGAGGCCTACGGCGCCGACATCAACGACGTCCGCCGGGGGATCGGCCACGACCAGCGGATCGGCTTCAGTTTCCTCTTTCCGGGGGCCGGTTACGGCGGCAGTTGCTTCCCCAAGGACGTCCGCGCGGCGATCCACATGGCCCGCAAGAAGGGCCTCTCCAGCCGGTTGATGGACGCCGTGGACGACGTGAACGAGGCCCAAAAAGAAGTCTTGCCGCGCAAGGTGCTGGAGCACTTCGGCGACCAGGCGAGCGGCAAGACCGTGGCCGTCTGGGGACTGGCCTTCAAGCCGCGGACCGACGACGTGCGCGAGGCCCCGGCCCTCGTCTTGATCCAGCACCTGCTCGAGGCCGGGATGAAGGTCCGCGTGCATGACCCCGAGGCCCTCGACAACGTCCGCGCGATCTTCGGCGATCGGGTCACGTATTGCGACCGCCCCTACGGCTGCCTGGAACAGGCCGACGCCCTCGTGATCGCGACCGAATGGAACGAGTTCCGCAACCCCGATTTCCAGGTGATGGCCCGCTTGATGAACCAGCCGGTCATCTTCGACGGCCGGAACCTCTACGACCCCGCGCGTCTGGCCCGCATGGGCTTCCTCTACGACGGCATCGGCCTGAAGGCCCCCGCCGACAAGTCACGGACGGGCGCGGGAGCGTGACCGACTTCGACCTTCGGCGAGGGCCCCCGATTGGTCGCCCGGGCGGTTTGCGATACGATGGCCGATCGACGCACCGGCCGTCGACGGCGACTTCGAGGGGGACCTGGTGAGCGACTTCGTCGTGAGGGAACACAAGGCCGGGCCGGCCTTGCTGCTTTGGGCGGTCCTGATCGTCGCCCTCAACGGCGGGGCCTGGACCTCCGGATTACGACTTACCCAGCTGGTGGACGCGATCGAGCGCGGGGCCGCCCGGATCGAGACCCGGACCAAGGGGGAAGTGAGCGAAGACACAATCCGCAAAGCGATCCGCACCCAGCGCGATTCGCTCGCCTTCTGGCGGACCATGGCCCTCCTCGGCGACTTCGCCGTCGAACCCCTAATGCCGACCCTGCGCGCCCTGGCGATCACGATCACGCTCGCGGCCCTGGCCGCCCTCACCGGTCGACCGACCAGCTTCGGGGCATCGCTCGCCGAGAACGCGCGCCTTCAGGGGTTTTGGGTCCTCGGTCTGGCCGTGCCCCTGGCGCTGATGGTCCTGCTCGCGAGGTCGGACGTGGAAACCTCCGCGACCCTCGCGCTCGCGCCGGCGAAGTATCCCGCCGCGATCTGGGTGGCGGCACGTCAGGCTGAGCCGTTCGCTCTGATCGGCTGGCTCCTGACAATCCACGCCGCATGGCGCCGCCACCAAGCCAACCTCTTCAACGCGACCCTCGCTTGTCTCTTGCTCGCGACAACGGAGGCCCTGGCGCGCATCGCCTTCGCGCTGGTCTTGGGGGCCGGGATGCGCTTGACCGTGCTCCCCGATTGACCAAGCCCGGCCCAAGCGAGCCGACCGCCCATGACGGCCCAGAACGAATTGTGTAGGATCAATGGGTCTTCCCCGCGTCCCGCCGAGGGCCCCTGGTTCGGGGGCTGCCCACGATGAGGTCCGCCCTGCTTTCACTCGCGGTCGTTTGTCTTCTGGTCGTGGGCCTGGCGGCGGCCAACATGCGCCGCGACACGTCGGCCCTCAACCTGGATTGGCACCTGGTGAACCTGCCCCCCAAGGAAGTCCGGGTGGAAGGGCCGGTGCGCGGACCGATCGTCGAGACGATCACGGCGCCCGGCACGGTCGAGGCGATCGACGAGGCCGAGATCGCCTCGCAAATCGTCGGCCGTGTGGTGGAAGTCCACATCAAGGAAGGTGACACCGTTCACGCGGGCGACTTGCTCGTGCGTCTGGACCCGACCGATGCGACCGCCCGCCTCGATTCCGCCCGCGCCCGGATCCAACGCCTGCGGGCCGGGATTAGTCAGGCCGAGGCCGACCTGGAAAAGGCGATCCGCGACGCGACCCGTTCGGGACGACTCTCCGAGCGCGGCGTGGCCTCACCCACCGAAGTGGCCGACGCCGCGACCTTGCTCGCACGGGCCAAGGCGGGCATCCAGATGATCAAGCAGGAACTCGCCGAGGCCGAGGCGATGGAGCGGACCGGCAAGCAGGACCTCGACCGGACCGAGATCCGAGCGCCGATCGACGGCGTCGTCTCCGGCCTCACCGTGGAAGTCGGCGAAGTGGCGATCCCAGGCACGACGAACCTGGCCGGGGCACTCCTCATGACCGTGACGAACCTGGACAAGCTCCGCGTGCGGGCCCAGGTGGACGAGGCCGACGTGCCGATGGTGGCGTCGGGCCAATCGGTGCGGATCTACCAGCAAGCCGACCAGCGCACGGCGGTCGCCGGCCGCGTCGATCGCGTGGCCGCGAAAGGCAAGAAGGTGGTCGGCGGCGAGGTCGTCAGCTTCGAGACCTTCCTCACGATCGACGACAGCCAACACCAACTCCGTCCGGGCATGACGACCACCGTGGAAATCGAGGTCCGACAGACGGGGGACGCACTCAGTGTGCCCGTTCAAGCGGTGGTGCATCGGCGACGCAAGGACCTGCCCGACACCGCCGAAGTGCGGGCCTGGGCCGAACGAAACGCGCGCTCGCCCGGTGAGAAGGCCCAGGAAGCGGAGCTGCGTTACGTTCAACTCGTCTTCGTGGACCAAGGAGGCATCGCGCGGGCCCGCCCGATTGAAACGGGCCTGAGCGATGAACGACGGATCGAAGTGAAAAGCGGCCTGGACCCGAACGACCGCGTGATCACGGGCCCCTTCCGGGCCCTCGACGAGCTGAAAGACGGCTCGGCCGTGGTGCCGGAAGGACGCCGCCCGCCGGCCAAATGACCGGAGTGGGCGAGGCCGCTACCGCTGCCGCCGTCAAGGGACGAGAAGGGAATCCAGGGAACTCGCAACTTCACGGTCGAATGGCCCGGCCCCCGCTTGGCCCGAGAGGGGCTGGAAAACACATGAACAACAACGCACCATTGA
The DNA here is from genome assembly GCA_937858365.1 of uncultured Isosphaeraceae bacterium. Lineage (GTDB taxonomy): Bacteria > Planctomycetota > Planctomycetia > Isosphaerales > Isosphaeraceae > CALLYK01. Next base: position 13,721 of record CALLYK010000052.1, read on the forward strand.
TCGAATTGGAAGGCATCACGAAGGAATACCCCATGGCGGCCGAGACCGTGCGCGCCTTGCGCGGGGTGGACCTCGCCATCGGCGGCAATGAACTGGTCGCCATCATGGGACCCTCGGGCTCGGGCAAGTCCACGCTGATGAACATCGTCGGCCTTCTCGACGTCCCGAGCGCGGGCCGCTATCTGCTCGACGGCCGTGACGTCTCGCGCCTCGCGCAATCGGAACTCGCGCGCTTACGGGGCCGCCGTATTGGTTTTGTGTTCCAGACGTTCGAGTTGTTGCCGCGGCAAACGGCCCTTCAAAACGTGATGCTGCCGCTGACCTACACGGGCGGGCCAAGGAAGCGCGAACGGGCCATGGAATCGCTGAAGCGGGTCGGCCTGGGCGACCGGATGGACCATCGACCCAATCAGATGTCGGGTGGTCAGCGCCAGCGGGTGGCCGTGGCCCGCGCCCTGGTGCAAAGGCCGGCGATCCTCCTGGCCGACGAGCCGACCGGCAACCTCGACACCAGGACCGGCGAGGAGATCCTCGCCCTCTTCGCGGCCCTGCACAGGGAAGGCCAAACGATCGTGATCGTCACCCACGAGCCCGACGTGGCGGCGCGCTGCCGCCGGGTCGTCCGCCTTCGCGACGGCCTGGTCTCGGCCGACGAACGCATCATCCCAGGGCCCGAAGGGGCGACCGTCTCAAGCCAGGAGTGAGACAGCTGGATACAGACGGTCGCCCCTTCGGGCCCCCGACCAGAACCAAATGGGTCTGCTACTCCGTCGGCAAAGGAACAACGTCCTTGACCTTCCTTGCTTGTCCTCGCCAAGGTGAAGTCCTGGAGGCTCGGAAGTCACAAGACCCAAAGGGAGGCACAACGAGGGCCCTCGAGGGATGCAAATCGTGTCGTGCGTCCAGCCCCGGGGGCCCCGGGCCTGGTCAGGCGGCGAACTTGCATCCAGTCCGCTGAACCGATACTCTTGGCTCATCGAAATCCCCGACTTCCGACTGGAGTGCCTTCCATGCCCCCGGCCCTCGGTATGGCCCTTGGTTTGTTCCTGGTCGTCGTTGGCGCCGCTTGCCGGCTGGTCCCCCACGCGCCCAACGCCGTGCCCCTCGTGGCCATCACGCTCTTCGCCGCCGTGCGATACCCGCGCAAATGGGCATGGATCGTCCCCGTTTTGGCGATGGCCGTGGCCGACGCGGTCATCAACGCCCGCTACGGGACCGTCGAGGGAATGCTGGCCGTCTCCCTGACCATCTACGCGACTTATCTGGTCATCGCCCTCGTGGGCGGGCCGATCAGCCGAAAGTCGCGGATCGGGGCGTCGGTCCTGGGCTCAACCTTCTTCTTCCTTACGACGAACGCGGCCGTCTGGGCCTTCCAGCGCAACACGGGCGTGGGCCTGACCTTCGCCGATGGTCCCACGGGCCTCTTGCAGAGCTATTTCGCCGCCTTGCCCTTCTACCGGAACGGCCTGATCGCCGACTTGATCGGCACGGTCGTCCTCTTCGGCGCCGCGGACCTGGTCACTTACTTGCGGCCGATCGTGTTGGCTCGAAGGGCCCAAAGCAGTTCGCTCGACCTGTCTTGATGAAGGGTGAGACCTTGATCCGAGGGGGCCTCCTGGTCAGTGTGCGCTCGACCGAGGAGGCCCGCGTCGCGCTCGAAGGCGGAGCGACTTGGATCGACGTGAAGGAACCCAGGAACGGCCCCCTCGGCCGGGCCTCGCCTCGTGTTTGGCGGGCCGTACGCGCGGTCGTACCGGTCGCCGTGGCCTTCAGCGTGGCCCTCGGCGAGCTGCCCGAACACCGTCCGCCCATCCTCATGGCAAACGACTTGCAAGGGGTCGAACACGCCAAGGTGGGCCTCGCCGGTGTCGGGCCCGATTGGCGCGAGCAATGGTCCCGACTGCGCGATTCGCTGCCCAAGGTTCGCTGGGTGGCCGTCGCCTATCGCGACCATCTCGTCGCTGGTTCCCCCTGTCTGGACGATGTCCTGGCCGAAGCGATCGCGGTGGGGTCGTGCGTCGGGGCCCTCATCGACACCTGGCGCAAGAGCGGTGCGTCGCTTGTTGAAGGGAAAGATGACGACCGATCATGGGTCCAAGGGTGCGCGCGGTCGCCTGTCTTCGAGCGTTTTCGCGAGTCGGGCAAGTTCCTCTCACTGGCCGGCGGGCTCGACCTCGACGCGATCAGCGGCCTGCGCGAAGCGTTGGCCCCCGATTGGTTCGCCGTTCGAGGTGCCGCCTGCGCGCGGGGCGATCGGTTGGGCCGGGTCGAGCTCCACCGGGTCCAGCGGCTGGCCGCGGCGGCGGCCGGCTCGAGCTTGCCGCAAGGTCCCGGCCCGGAATGAGGCGATCGAGAATCGACAAGGTCTCTTGATACGGACGTTCAGTTTGCGAAGGGCCCCCTGGCCGGTCATCGTGGCTGATGCGTTTCCGGTGACAAGTCCGATCGACTTGGGCGGGTCCGCCGGATCGGGGCGAAACCATGCTGAACGACGAGCCTACCGTTGACAAACGGGAACGGCGTTTGGAGGACGTCCTTGCGGAGTTCCTCGCCGAGGACCGGGCGGGCCGCGGCGTTTCTCGCGCCGAGCTGATCACCCGTCATCCCGAGTTCGCCGTCGAGTTGAACGATTACTTCGCGCGGCACCCCGAACAAGTCCCGACCGCCGCCGACGAGACCCTCGCCAAGGGCGCGAGCGACCTCCCGCCCACTCACGTCGACACGCCGAGACCCTTGGGCGACCCCGACGCCACGGTGGACCATCCGGGCCGTTCCGCCCAGACGGGGAGCGGCGCCCCGACCGCGCCGAAGGTCCGCGTTCGATACTTCGGCGACTACGAACTCGAGGGCGAGCTGGGCGGCGGCGGCATGGGTGTCGTCTTTCGGGCCCGACAGATCAGCCTGAATCGTCCGGTCGCCCTGAAGATGCTGCGATCGGGCTTGCTCGCGGAGGCCGACGAGCTGCTTCGCTTTCAAAACGAGGCCGAGGCGGTCGCGCTGCTCGATCATCCTCGGATCGTGCCGATCTACGAGGTCGGCGAGCACGACGGCCGACGCTACTACAGCATGAAGCTGGTCCCGGGCGGCAACCTGGCCGAACAACTCCCCGCGCTCAAGGCCGACCCGAAACGCGCCGCGAAGGTCCTGGTCGAGGTCGCGCGGGCCGTCCATCATGCTCATCAGCGCGGCATCCTCCACCGCGACCTCAAGCCCGCCAACGTTCTGCTGGACGAACAAGGCGCGCCTCACGTCACCGACTTCGGGCTCGCCAAGCGGACCGATGTCGACTTGGACCTCACCGCGTCGGGCGCCTTCGTGGGTACGCCGGGTTACATGTCGCCGGAACAGGCCGAAGGCCGGCGCCGCTCGGTGACGACCGCGAGCGACGTCTACGGCCTGGGGGCCATCCTCTACGCGCTGCTCACGGGCCAACCCCCCTTCCGCGGCGACTCCATGCTCCAAACCTTGGAACGCGTCCGCAACGAGCCGCCCGAGCCGCTTGTCGCCCGCAATCCGGAGGTCCCGCGCGACCTGAACGTGATCTGCCTGAAGTGCCTGGAAAAGGACCCGGCGCGGCGCTACGAGAGCGCGGCGGCCCTGGCCGACGACCTGGACCGCTGGCTGCGCGGCGAGCCGATCCTGGCGCGCCCCGTGGGGCCCCTCACGAGACTGGGGATGTGGTGTCGTCGCAAGCCGGTGCTCGCGGGGCTCGCGGCGGCCTTGATCGTCTCAACGGTCGTCGGCATCTCGGGCGTTTTCGCATTCGGGTTCGAGGCGCGTCGCCAACGCGACGCGGCCATCCTCTCCCGCAACGAGGCCGTTGACGCCCGAGAAGCCGCGACGGAGGTGAACCGTTTCCTCACCGACCGGCTGCTCTATCAAGCCTCGCCCTTCGCTCGAGCGCGCGGCGAGAAGGTGGACGTGGAAACGCTCCTGGACGAGGCGTCGGCGTCGATCGCGGGCACGTTCGAGGACCGCCCGGCCACTGAGGCCACGATCCGCTTCACGCTAGGGACGACCTATCACGGCCTGGGTCAACTCTCGAAGGCTGAACCCCACCTCGTCCGCGCTGTCGAACTGCGTCGGGGCCTCTTCGGGCCCGACCATCCCGAGACCCTCAACGCCCGCAACGAGCTGCTGACCACGCGCCTGGAGGCCGGCCAGGCCGAGGCCGCGTTCCCCGAACTGCTCCAACTGGACGACGATTGCCGGAAGGCGCTCGGTCCCGAACGTCCCTTGAGTCTCACCGTCCGCAACAATGTGGCGATCGCGCTGGAGAAGGCGGGACGGCGCGAGGAAGCGGCCCGCTTGTTCGACGAGGTCTATCAGGCCAGGCTCAAGGTCCTTGGGGCCGATCACCCGAACACGATCCGCTCCCTGAATACACTCGCCGTGGCCGCGATCAGTCGCGAAGGCCCGGCCGCCGCCGAGCCCTGGCTGCGCCGGGTCGTCGAGGCGTACACGCGCGTCCTGCCCGTGAACCACCCGGACACGCTCGAGGCCGTCGGCAACCTCGGCGCGGTCCTCCTGGAAGAGGACAAGCTCAGCGAGGCCGAGCCCTACCTGAAACGGGCCCTCGAACTGTCTCGCCACGTCCACGGCGCGGGATCGCGCCAGACCCTGCGTAGGGCGAGCAATCTCGCCGCGTTGCTCTTGAAGCGGAATCGCCCTGACGACGCCGCTCCCGTCCTGAACGAAGTGCTGAGCATCCAGAAAGGACTCCTGGGTCTCGAGGACCCGGAGACCCTGACCACCGCCAACAATCTGGCGATGATGCACGTCCAGCGCGGTGAGTTCAGCGAGGCGGAACCGCTACTGCGCGAGGTCCTGGACGCGCGCCTCCGTCGTCAGGGGCCCGATCATCCCGACGTCTTCCGCGCTCTCTGCGCTCTGGCTTTTTGCCTGGAAGACATGGGAAGGCCCGAAGACGCCGAGCCCTTGCTCCGCGAGGCCTTGTCGATGGGCGGCAAGCGCCTCCCGCCGGACCACCCGGAGGTCGTCGGCGTGATGGCGGTCCTGGGCCGCGCCATGACCGAGAACGACCACGACCTCGACGAGGCCGAGCGGCTCTTGCGCGAGGTGCTGGAGCGGCGCACCCGCACGTTGCCCGCGGGCTCCTGGCAAGTCCGCAACACCGAGAGCCTCCTGGGGGGCTGCCTCCTGGCGCGCGGCGAACTCGACAAGGCCGAGGACTTGCTCGTGCCGGCCTATCAGGCCCTCGCCGCGACCCCCGGCGTCCAGCCCAAGCGCGTGGAGGAGGCCCGGCAACGCGTGGTCACGCTGTACCGCGCGAAGGGCCTGCCCGAGAAGGTCCGTGAGTTCGAGGAACAGCGAAAAACCGAAGCCCCGGGCCTTCGGTGACGCACAAGGGCGGACCTCCCCCGCCCGTTCGGTTGCTCGGGAGGGTCCCACCATCATTTCTTGAAAGGAACGCTCTGATGTCGGCGATCCCGCTGCCCACCTCGGTCTTCACCGTCACGGTCGGGTCCAGTTCCTCGGACGAGCCATCGACCCCCTTCACCTACACGTTCACCAAACCGCAAGGGGCCGTGGGCACCCCGATCGCGCTCTTGCAGCCCACCTGCAACGACGGCTCCGCCCCGGACGTGTTCGCCACGCGCGTTGCCAGCATCGTGGACAACGGAGACGGCACGGCCACGCTCAGCTTCTATCTCGCCAGGGTCAATCCGGCCGGCAGCACGACCGACCCTCACGGCTGGGGGATGAACCTGACCGTGAGCGTGCAAATCGTGTACGCGCCGCCGGGGGCCACTCCCAAGTCGTGACGGCCCTACCGGCGGATCGCCTCGGCGCGGAAGGCGGGGATCGACCTTCGGTCGAGGTCGCGAGGCGCAGGTCGGCGAATGCGCCGAAGCCCTGATCAAGGACTCGGCGAAACGTGGACCGGTTGAAGGAGCACAAGCAGATAAAAACACTGATGAATGGTCGTGATTTCATTCATTTGTGCGATCATATGTTTGTGTCCGACTCCGGTCTTCACACCGGTTTCTGTTGGCGGCGAGCGAGACCGGGCGCCCCGACGGGTCGGGGGTCCGGTCGCGGCCGTCTCCCCAGCGCGGCCAAAGGCCCCCGACTCGCAACTCGTACCGCTCGAAGGCCCTACCGTGTGATCGCCGCAAGAACATGTCCTCCATGTTGACGCGTCGAAATATAAGAATGACTAGGGCGATGGCGGGCAGGAAGGCGAGACGGCCGCCGAGCAGGACGCAAGCGCCGAGCGCGACCGCGATGTTGCCCGACTCGGAGGGGTGACGGAGATGGGCGTGTAGGCCCGTTTGGACGAGGGTGCCGGCGCGATGGGCCGTGACGAATTGGTGGCCCAGCGACCGGACGGCCGCCGTGCGGAGGGCGACGCCGCCGAGCATCGCGAGGGCGCCGCAGGTTTCAGAAATACCGAAGGGGTGACTTCGGCGCCAGGCCGTTTCGAGAAGTGCGGTCCAGAAGGTGGCCAGAAGGAGCAGGCCGGTGGCGAGGGCCGCTCGGTCGGCCGGTCCGACGGGATCGTCGCGACCGATCGCGGGGGCGTCGGCCAGCGTGAGCAGACCAGCGAGCAAGAGAAAGACGACGACGGCCGGGTCGCGGAGAATTTGGCCGGCCTCGCCGATCGCGCAAACGGGCGCGACGAGCAGCGTGAGATGGCCGAGGGTCGCCCCAGCGATCAGGGCGGCCCGGTTCATTCTTCCATCTCGGCCATGATCCCTCGGTAGTGGGCCTGGGTCATGTTCAGGCCGGCGGCGAGGTCGTCGATGGCTTGTTCTTCCTCGACGTTGAGGGGCCCATCGGCCAAGGCGACGCGTAGGGCCGCCTTCATGACGACTTCTTTGGCATGTTCATTCAAGTTGTCCGCCATGCCGCCGGCGAACGAAGCGGGGGTGGCCCCGGCCTGGCGCGCCATGGTCACTTCGGACTGGAGGTCCCCTGGCTCGAGGTCCTCGCCGCTGAGTCCTTGATAGACGGCGCGGATCGCTTCTTCCTCGGTCTCTTCGAGGTCGCCGTCGGCGAGGGCGGTGAGGATGGTCACGCGCTTGACGCTTTGGGCGAACTCAACACGGGCCTTGTTCCGCTCGGTTTGGGGGTCGTAGTTGAGCACGTCGGGCCGAAAGGTGCCGCGACAGCCCTGGCACTCGACATATTCGCCGAGCTTATCGAGGGGAATGACGGGAATGAAATAAAGGGTGAAGAAGCGTCGAACAGTGCGATAAACATAGGGCCGAGTGGTCCGGCATTGGGGACAGGCGAAGTCTCCCGAGCCTGTCTTGAGGGTGACGCCGCGAGTCCCAAAGATGATCATCGTTCGAGCTCAAACCAAGTTTGCGAGCGCCGGGCCTTCCCCTCCACCTGGATGGTCCCCATGCGCGTGAGAACACGCATTGTGGCCGGGCCGAACCGACCAGGAAAGGGGACTTGGGGGCTTTTTCGGCGGCGGCTGAGAGGGCCTGGGGACGAGAGGGCGAATCGCCGTCCGGCCCTGGGCCGTGCCACGCCTTGCCCCGCGACATGCGGGACACCCCAGAAGCACGAAGCCAGGGGTACGCTACGCGCACCCCTGGCCCTTCCGTCGTTGAGAAAACACCCGGAGCAGATCGTTCCTCAGGCCCCGGGAATCGTTCACGACCCGATCGGGGACCGCTTTAGCTCGCCACGACCTGCACATCATCGAGGAAGGCGGTGTTGTCGCCGGTCGAGTTCAGGCCCGCGAACGTGATCGTGTGGGCCCCGGCCGACGCCACGAAAAGGGCCGTCTCGTATTGCGAGTACGAGGTGCCCGTCGGCGTGAACGTGCCCACGACGATATCGTCGATCAGGACCCGGAAGTCCTGGCGATTGTTCGGCACGTTTCCGCGTTGGGCCGCCTTGAAGCGCACCTTGTAATTGCCGGCCGCCCAGCCGAGCACGCTCTCGCTGATCGACCCGCTCCCTTGCAAGAAGGCCACCTGAAGGCCCTCGGGAGCCGACGGGTTTCCGGCGGTGAACGCGCTGTTGTTGCCGGCCACTCCCGAGCTGCCGGAGAACGACCAGCCGGCGCCGGTGGGATTGTAGGTGTAGCCGTTGCCCTGCGCGGGCGTCTCAAAGCCGGCGTTGATCGCGACGGGCCCCACGAACGGATTGAGCGAGACGGCGTCGATGAACGCGGTGTTGTCGCCGCCGGCCGTGTTCAGGCCCAGGAAGGTGATCGTGTGGGCCCCGGCCGAAACCGTGAAGGGGGCCGTGGAATATGCTCCGTAAGACGTCCCCGAGGGCGTGATCGTCGCGACGAAGACAGCGTCCACGAGCACACGGAGGTCTTGCTGTCGGGTCTGATAATTCCCGCGCTGGGCGGCCTGGAAGGCGATCTGATAGGTGCCCGCCGCCATGGTCACGGTCTGGCTCATCTGGCCGTCGTTCTGGAGGAAGGCGACCTGGGTCCCTTCGGGGGCGCCCGGGTTGCCCGACGTGAACGCGCTGTTGTTCCCCGAGACGCCCGCGCCGCCAAGGAACGACCACGAGGCCCCGGTCGGCCCATAAACGAAGCCGCTGCCGACCGCTGGGGTCTCGAAGCCCGTATTGGCGAGGGTGGAATTCGTCGGAGGCGCGACGGAGACCGCGACGGCGTCGATGAACGCGGTGTTGTCGCCTCCGGCCGAATTCAAGCCGCGGAACGTGATGACATGGTTTCCAGCCGCGACCGTGAAGCTCGCGGAATAGGCCCCGTAAGACGTGTTGGCCGGCGTATAGGAACCGACCACGGCCCCGTCGACGAGCACCTGGAAGTCCTGCCGCGAGGACTGGTAATTGCCGCGCTGGGCGGCGCGGAAGTGACGATTCCGTGGGGCGATCTCGCGCCGTATCTC
>CALLYK010000053.1 GCA_937858365.1 uncultured Isosphaeraceae bacterium
GGTTCGCATGCGAACCCGTGACGGAAGGCCGAGAGAGTTGATCGGCGCCGACGCGTAAGACCGGCCTGATGTGGAGGCCCACCGCACGGGTCCCGAAGCCGGGACCCGTGCCACCCGCCGCCGACGCGTATGACTGGCCTGATGTGGAGGCCCACCACACGGGTCCCGAAGCCGGGACCCGTGCCACCCACCGTGTAGCCGCCTTGGCGAAAGACAAAAGCGTTGATGCCCGCCGGTCCCTCAGCGATGATGGTTTCTTGGTCCGCCCAAGTCGATCCGCAGACCCCAAGAACGGTGTCCGACCATGTCCGTCGCTTCGCCTGCCTCTTCGGCCGCGCGCCTTCTCGCCGACCTCGCGGCCGTCGTTGGTCCCGAGGGGCTCATTCATCATCACGATGAACTCATCGTTTACGAGTGCGACGGCTACGTCATCGAAAAGAGCGTGCCCGACGTCGTCGTCTTCCCCACGACCACCGAGCAAGTGGCTCGCGTGGTCCGGCTTTGCAACCAGCACGACGTTCCGTTTGTGCCCCGAGGCGCGGGGACGAGCCTCGCCGGCGGGACGCTCGCGGTGGGCGGCGGCGTGATGATCTGTCTGACGCGCATGGACAAGATCGTCGAAATCAACTTGCCCGATCGCACCGCGGTGGTCGAGCCCGGCCTGGTGAATGTTCGACTAACAAGGGCCCTGGCCGGCACCGGCTTCCATTACGCCCCAGACCCATCCAGCCAAGGTGCCTGTACCATCGGCGGCAACGTGGCCACGAACAGCGGCGGCCCGCACACCCTGAAATACGGCGTCACGGTCAATCATGTTCTGGGGGTCGAACTCGTCTTGCCCGACGGTTCGATCGTGGAAGTCGGCGGCAAGGTGGAAGACCCTCCCGGATACGACCTCATTGGTCTGGTCGTGGGCAACGAGGGGACCTTCGGCATCGTGACGAAGATCACGGTGGGCCTCACGCGCGACCCCGAATCGGGCAGGACCCTTCTGGGCGTCTTCGACAGCGTGGACGCGGCGACCCAAACGGTCAGCGACATCATCGCCAATGGGATCGTGCCGGCGGCGCTCGAAATGCTGGATACTTTGATGATCCAGGCGGTCGAGCAGGCCTTCCGCTTCGGTTTCCCAACCGACGCGGGGGCCGTCTTGATCATCGAAGTGGATGGTCTGGAAGCGGGCATGGACGAACAGGCCGAGGCGATCCGCAAGCTCGTCTTGAAGAATGGCGGGACCGTCCCCAAGGCGATCCCCTGGCGCACCCGGAAAGAACCCGACTACGTGGCGATCTGGAAGAGCCGCAAATCGGCGTTCGGGGCCATCGGCCGGCTCAGCCCCAGTTACTGCACTCAGGACGGAGTCGTGCCCCGCACGAAGCTCCCGCACATCCTCCGCGAGATCACGCGAATCGGTGCCAAGTATCAGATTCGGATCGGCAACGTCTTCCACGCCGGCGACGGCAACATCCACCCGATCTTGCTCTTCGACGAGCGCGATGAGGAAGAGGTCGCGCGTGTCATTCTGGCGAGTCATGAGATCCTGGAGGAGTGCGTGAACTGCGGCGGGAGCGTCACGGGAGAGCACGGGATTGGCGTGGAGAAGATCTCCTTCATGCCTAAGTTGTTCGGTCCCGATGACCTGTCGGCCATGGTGGCCATTCGTTCGGCCTTCAACCCGGAAGGTCGATGCAGTCCTGAGAAGATGATCCCAGGCGGGGGCGGCTGCCTGGAACGCCGGTCTCCCGGCAGGCACGCCTCCGCATGAACGGAACATGAGGGCGAACGGGTCAGTAGGCGTCGGAGCTGATCACCTCATTTCCAGCGCGGGTCGAGAGCGCCTGATACACGGCGAAGGACGTGCCCGCTGCGATCGTGAATTGTGTCGTGTAGTAGTTGTAGTCACCCGCGATGCCCCGCGGTTGGCCGGTGTTCTGGTCGAAGGGCATCGTTTGGATCGTGTCCTTGATGAACTTGACCGAGCCGTCCACGAAGGCGAAATTCGCCCCGCCGGGATGCAGGCTCGACGCCGAGAACACATAGGCGTTGGTAAGCGAACCGGTCGTGCCCCCGGTCCGCAACTTGCGGAACGGGTTGAGGGGGTAGAGGGTCGTAAACATGGTGTCGGCGTAATAGCCGTCGAACCACCAGTGCCAGTCGAGGAGCGAGCCCGAGGCCGTCAAGAGCGAGTGCCCGCGCTCGCCGAACAGGAACGTATTGCTTGTGCCGTCGGTGATCTGCGCGAGGGTCACCGCGCTGTTCGTGAAGAAGATGCCGTTGCACTGCGAAGTGAGGGCGGCGGTTTGGGCGACGCCGGCGTCGCTGTAGGAGGAAGGGTGCAGGTAAAACACACCCGCATTGCCGCCGTACGACGTGAAGCGGACGTAGTTCTGTCCCATCGGCGTGTCGCCGAACTGATAATCCGGCAACTGGCGGAGGCTCACCTTGGAGTCGCTGGGGCACCAGAGCGTGCTCACGGCGCTTTGTTGGACCGTCAAGTTCGAGGAATAGTAGATGTCGCGAGAGAAGTTGGCCGCGTTGTAGATTTGGGACTGCTCGATCTGGGCCGTGAGGGCCACGAAGATGCTATGACCGTCGTCCACCCAGCCCTCGGCGAATCGACGGAAGGGAGTGCCCATCGGGTAGGACCCGTAGGTCGATTCATAATTGGCCGCCCCCAACGCCAGTTGTTTGAGGTTGTTGGTGCATTGAATTCGTCGGGCGGCCTCGCGGGCCTGTTGGACGGCGGGAAGGAGTAGGGCGATCAGGACGCCGATGATCGCGATGACAACAAGCAACTCGATGAGCGTGAATCCTCGAAGGCGTTGAATACGGGCATGAATCATGGGTCAAACTCCAATGTCCGGAGACGCGAGAATGAATGGCGATATGCGACGGGGGGGTCAACGGCGCTTGCTCCCCTTCGCGGGAGGGTCGGGCTCGGTGCTGACCGGAGAGCCGGCGGGCTTGCCTCGAACGCGATTGGGTCGAACACCCTCGGCACGGGTGTCGATCGTGTTTTCCTCGGGGACCTGGCCGCAGCCGACCAACCCGAGCATCGCAATCGCGACCGCTCGATGGATGAATACCCTGCGACTTCTTCGCGACGCGCGTGGCATGGGGGACCTCCCAACCGTGCTTCGAGCATGGCGGCCGTTGAAAAACGCTCGGCCCCGTGCGCGAATGACGGGGCGCTCGGCTGTGTGCCGATCCTACGGGTCCTCGAGCCGGACGACGGGAGGGGGTTCGCGAAAACACGAGGGCCGTATCGACAACCGATTAGACGGTGCGTCCGGGTCGCACGCAAGAAAAAAACAGGCACCACCGGGCAGATTCGCGAAGTCCCCGAGGTCCGAGGTCCCGGGTCGACTCGCATCTTCTTGACAATGCTCGGGCGTTCCGGCACGCTGGTTCCTTGTTCATCGTGATCCGGGGGGACTGCCGTGGCCAAGCGTCCGCGTACCTCGCGATGGCGTCGCTTGCCGGGCGTTTATCGATTTCATGAGCGCAAGGCCCCCGACCCCGATCGCGAGGAACAACGCATCTCCCTTTTCCTGCCGCAAGGCGTGCTCGACAGCGCCGCTGAGTTGGCCGCGCGCGAAGGGAGCACCGTGCAGGAGTATTGTCAGCGGCTGCTGATTCGCGGTGTCGAGGGGGAACAGGCCCGCACCCGTCTCGAAGAGGAAGAGTCGCGCCGGGGGAAGTTCGAAGGTCTTCGGGCCATCGCCGACGACCCGGACTACCTGGCCGAATGGCAGGCTGCCGCCGACCCCATCAGCCCGCGGTTCGTTTCCGAGGCCGGCGACGAGACGGCCGCACCCGATGTGGGGACCTTACCCATCGTTTGGCTTGGCGAGGACCAGGTCGCTCCTTCGACGGATGATCCGACCGTGACCGGACCCACGCAGGTCGTCGATACCGGCCCGCCTTCCTCGCACCCGGCGATCGCGGTCGTCCACCGCCACGCCGGCCTGACCGACCAGGAAGACCCGACCGGACTCTTGCCCAGCCTCCGACGGGGCCAAGGCATCGGCCCAGCCTCCGCGCGAGAGTTGCTGCTGGCCTTGGAAGACTTGGAAGTCGCCCTCCGCGATGCCGCTTTCATCGAGCGGCGCCTGGCCTACGCCCTGCATCGTTTGGCCTTCGAAGGTCAGGTCCTCCTCACCGATGGTTGGCCCTCGCGCGCTGTGGACTCGGCGACGGTGGACGTCCTTCGTTTGGTCCAGGAAGGGGTCGATCGGGTCCTCTCCGGTGAGGACATTCGTTACTACCCACGCGACGCGGCCCCGGAGTTCTCACCGTGAGGGCGACGACGGCCCACCCCCAACCGCTCCATTCCCGGGCCCGCGTCGACCGGCCCAGTGGTTGGCGGCGCGTGCGCCTGGCGACCCGTCTGAAGGCCCTTGGCGACACGGCCGTCTTGCTCTGCATCGTGGTGTCATTTTTGGGCCTGGTCGGTTGGGTGGCGGGTTGGCGACCCTTGGCCTCATGGCACACCCGAGGCGTGGCGCTGGACCCCGACACGGCCGTCGCATTGACCCTCGCTGGCGTCTTGCTCTGGTCGATGCGCGGCGGTCGGTCCGATCGGAGTGTGTGGCTCGTTCCCCTGGGGACGCTCCTCATGCTGACCGTGGGGATTGGCGGACTCCTCGAACCCGTCATCGGCAGGTTCGGCCTTGAAGTCTGGCCCTTCCACCCCCAAGGGGAGGCGTTCGGTCCCACCGACGGCGGCTCGTTCACCGGGGCCTCATGCCTGATCTTCGGCGCGATCGGTCTCTGGATGCGCGAGCGCGGTCGGAAGCGCGGTTTGAACATCGAGAACGCGGTGTCCCTCGGCCTTGTGCTCTGCGGCCTCTGGGGACTGATCGGCTTCATCTTCTACCTGGGAGAGAGCGCGCCTGGACCACTGCGCGCGCCGATGTCCTTGCCGGCGGCTTGTGCCTCGTTGTGCTTGGCCTTGGGGATGCTCCTGGTCCGCGCCGATGAGGGACTGACCGCCTTGGTCGCGCGCGATGGACAAGGCGGACGATTGGCGCGCCGGATGTTGCCTCTCGCCCTTGTGACCCCCGCTTTCATCACCACGTTGCTTTGGGTGGGCGTCTGGATGCAGCGCTACCCGGCCGAGTTCGTGGCGGCCCTTTTGGCGATCGCCTGCGGTGTCGTCTTCTTCGGCCTCGTTTGGTGGTACGCCGAGACCCTGGACCGCGCCGAGGCCCGCTCGCGCCGGACCGACGAGGCCCTTCGATCGTCCGAGTCCTTTTATCACTCCCTGGTCGAAAGCCTGCCTCAGAGCATCTTGCGGAAAGACCGTCACGGCCGGTTCACGTTCGGCAACGGCAAGGTCGTGGACGCGCTCGGGATCACCCCGGAAGAGTTCGTCGCCAAGAGCGACTTCGATTTCTACCCGGTCGAACTGGCCGAGAAATATCGGCGCGACGACCTCCACGTGTTGGAGACGGGCGAGACGCTGGACACCGTTGAGGCCCACATCGAACCCGGCGGCGACCTGCGTTACGTCCAGGTCCTCAAGACGCCGCTGCGCGACCACGACGGCAAGACGGTGGGCGTCCAGTGCATCTTCTGGGACGTGACCGAACGCAAGATCGCCGAGGAGAAGCTGCAAACCCAGAACCTCTTGCTGGCCGAGATGGCCCACTCCGAAAAGGCCGCCCACGACGCCCGCAAACAGGCGCAGGCGCAGATGATCCAGTCGGCCAAACTGGCCGGGCTGGGGGAACTCGTGGCGGGCGTGGCCCATGAGATCAACAACCCGCTCTCGTTCGTGAACAACAACGTCGCGGTCCTGGAACGCGACCTGGGTGAACTCCGCGAACTGATCGGCCTCTACGAACAGGCCGAAGACCTCATCACACGGGGCCGGCCCGCGCTCGCCGCGCAATTGCGCGAATTCCGCGAGGAAGTCGAAATCGAGTACACCCTCGAAAACCTGGACGGCCTGATCGCGCGGACGCGGGAGGGGCTCCGTCGGATCCAGCAGATCGTCAAAGACCTCCGTGTGTTCGCCCGCCTCGACGAAAGCGACCTGGCCGAGTTCGACCTGAATGACAACGTTCGGACCACGGTGACGATCATCCTGGGACACGCCAAACGGAAACGTGTGGCGATCGACCTCGAGCTGGCCGTCATCCCGCCGATCACCGGGTTCGTCGCCAAGATCAATCAAGTCGTGATGAACCTGATCAGCAACGCGATCGACGCCTGCCAGGAAGGAGGCAGGGTCCAAGTGCGGACGGCCCCCGACGTGGGCGACATGGCCGTGCGCCTCGACGTGATCGACGATGGCGTCGGGATCGAGCCGGAACTCCTTTCGCGGATCTTCGATCCCTTCTTCACGACCAAACCCGTGGGCGTCGGCACCGGCTTGGGACTGTCCATCAGTTACGGGATCGTGCAAGACCAGGGGGGGACGATCGAGGTCGAGTCCACCCCCGGCAAAGGGGCCCGCTTCACCGTCCGCTTGCCGCGTAAGTGCCGGACCCGCTCGCGAGTCGCCGCCGACGCGTTGTCCGAAGACCTCATCATCCGCCCTCCGACCCCTCTTTCTCGATGAGTCCCCGCCCGCGATGAACTGGCCCAACCCGCCCGCGGAACACCACGCGATCGCCGACGGTCGCCACGCCCACGCCATTGATCGCCCCGGATCGCCCGAGGACCTCGCGTCCACGCTCGCCCAGCGCGTGGCCGAGGGCCTGGCCATCTACCCGCGCGGCGGCGGCACCGCGATGCACGTGGGCGGGCCCCCCGCCCGTCCGGGTGTGCTCGTCGAATCGAATCGCATGACCCGAATCATCGACTACCCCGCCGCCGACATGACCATTAGCGTCGAGGCCGGGATCACCATGAAGGCCCTTCAGGCGACCCTGGCGCGCGAGGGCCAGTTCCTGCCTCTCGACACGCCCGAGAGCGGTCAGGCCACGCTGGGTGGCGTGTACGCGACCAACACGTGGGGGCCCCGGCGATTCGGCTACGGCCGCCCTCGCGACCACATCATCGGCATCCGCTTCGCCAAGGCCGACGGCACGCTCGTCAAAGGCGGCGGGCGCGTCGTCAAGAACGTCGCCGGGTACGACTTCCCCAAACTCCTCACCGGCTCGCTCGGCACCCTGGGCGTCATCTGCGAGATCACCCTCAAGGTCCGCCCCAAGGCGGAAGACTCGGCGCTCGTCGTCGCGGCCTTCACGAGCTTGGACGCCCTCGGAAACACGCTGGGCGCGCTGAACACTTCGGCCACGCGACCCGTGGCGATCGACGTCTTGAACGCGCCCGCCGCGCGCCATGTGCTGGCCGAGATGGCCCCGTCTTCGCCCTGGGTGCTTGTGCTCGGTTTCGAGGAGGCCAAGGCGACGGTCTCCTGGCAAGTGGACCACATCGGGCGGGAACTCGGCGGGGCCGACGTCCGCGTCGTGCGCGGCGATGAGGCGGGGCCCGTCTGGTCGGCGCTCACGGACTTCCAGTCAACGGGCCCGGGCGTCGTGAAGCTGCGTGTCGCGCTTCCTCCTTCGCTCCTGATAACCTTGCTGGGTCGGATCGACCCGGCCGATTGGCAGGTCCAAGCCCACGCGGGCACGGGGACGCTCCACATGCAAACGAACGCGGGCCGGGAGATGGACCAAACCGCGGCCGATCTTCAGCGCTTGCGCATCGCCTGCGCGAAAGGGGGCGGCCACGTAATCGTCGCTTCGTGCCCCACCGAGGCGAAAGGCCCGCTCAAGGTCTGGGGCGACCCACGACCCGATTGGGCCCTTGGCGCCCGTGTGAAGGCGGCCTTGGACCCGGCTGGCGCGATGAACCCAGGCCGCTTTTTTGATACGATGGGAACCTGATCTCGCCCGCGCCCCCAGGGACCGTCCACGATGGCGTCCGCACCGACCGAGACGATCGAACGACCCGCCCAGGACCGAGCCGTCCCCACCGCAAAAGCGGGCATCGACCTCGCCTGGCTCGAGTCGAAGATCGAATACCAGCGCTTCCAAGACTGCGTCCACTGCGGTCTTTGCACGGCGAGTTGCCCAACTTACGTGGAGACGGGGAACGAGAACGATTCCCCGCGCGGGCGGATCTACCTGATGAGGGCCGTCACCGACGGCCGCCTGGCCATGTCCGGTCAGGTCCGCCATCACCTCGACCTTTGCCTCGACTGTCGGGCCTGCGAAACGGCCTGTCCCTCGGGCGTCCAATACGGCCGCATCATTGAGCCCTTCAAGATCGCCTTGCAGAAGTCGGCCCCCGCCGAAAAGCGAAGTTGGCTCCAAGACATCATCCTGCGCCACCTTTTCCCGTACGGCGGCCGGGTCAAGTTCGCGCTCGGCCCCGCGCGACTCGCACAGAAGGTCGGCCTGCTCGGGTTCGCGGAAAAGTCGGGACTGACCAAGCTCTTGCCCGAAAGCCTTCAGCGGATGCAGGCGATGCTGCCAGACGACCTCAAGAAGGGGCGCCGGCTCCCCGATGTGCTGCCGCCGATCGGCCCGAAAAGGGCCAAAGTGGCCTTGTTCGTCGGCTGCGTGGCCGACGCGATGTTCCCCGAGACCAACGCGGCGACCGCGCGCGTCTTGCAACAGAACGGCTGCGAGGTCCACGTCCCGCGGGCCCAGGTCTGCTGCGGGGCGATCCACTACCACTCCGGTTTCGAGGGCCCGGCGCTTGGCCTCATCCAAGAGAACCTGGGTGTCTTCCAACCCGACGATTACGACGCGATCATCGTCAACGCGGCCGGCTGCGGCGCGATGCTAAAGGAAGTCGGCCACATCGTCCACGACGAGAAGGCCCGTCGCTTCGCGGCGAAAGTGAAGGACGTGAGTGAGTTCCTGCAAGACCTCGGGCCCATCCCGCCGAAGCACGCCGTGCCGATGAAGGTGACATACCACGACGCCTGCCACCTCTGCCACGGCCAGCAAGTCCGCCAACAACCTCGGGCCCTGCTGGAGATGGTGCCGGGCCTTGAGCTGGTGCCCCTTGAGGAGAGCGAAATCTGCTGCGGGGCGGCGGGCACCTACAACCTCACGCAGCCGGAGATGTCGCGACGACTGGGGCGTCGCAAGATGGACCAGATCGAGAAGACGGGCGCGACCATGGTGGCGACGGGCAATGTGGGCTGCATCCTTCAAATCGCCCGCATGGCGAAGGAACGTGGAGGCAAGGTCCGGGTCGCGCACCCGATCGACCTGCTCGACCGGGCCTATCGCGGGTCATGAGAAGTGGACAAGTGACATTGGTGGTTCGACCGTAGTGTTGTCTGAATTATTCATGACAGCACTTACGGACTTGTGGCAGTATCACCTGACCGCAAGCGCATTCATGAGAATTTGCGCAATTTTGTGATCGTCGCCACTATTCCACTCGTCTGTTTTCATGTGAGCACTGATTGCAAGATACGATTGCGATGGGGCCATCTATTGTTATGGGGGCGGTCGTAGCGCCTTGTCGAGGTCCTCTCTGGCCCGATTCGTGTCGGGGTGCTCGGGGCCGAGTGTGGCCTCGAGCGACTTCACGTTCCGTTCCAGGAGGGTGCATTGGTCGTTCAGCCGGCCGACGTGGCGATAGCCCTCCGCCAGGCCCACCCGAACTCGCACGACCGTGGGATGGTCCGGCCCCAAGGTCGATTCCATCAACCCGAGCGTGGTCTCCGTCAGCGGGATCGACTCCGTGATGTTGCCAGACGCCCCTATCGCGGCCGCGAGATTGATTCGACACATCAAGGTATCCGGGTGCTCCGGCCCGAGCGCCGCCGTCGTCGCCTCCAAGGTCGAAGCCAGGAGCGGGAGCGCCTTGTCGAAACGACCCGACGAACGATATGCGAGGGCGAGGTTGTTCTGACTCACCAACGTGGCCGGGTGAAGAGGGCCGAGTTTCTCCGCGCGAAGCTTGAGCGTGGATTCGAGCAAGTCGATCGCCTCTTGCGTGCGACCCGCCGCGCGATAGGCGACCGCCAAGTTGTCCCGCGTGGTCAACGTGTCGGGATGATCGGGACCGAGCTTGGCCTCTTGTCGTTCCCGGGTCCTCTGACACAGCTTGATCGCGTCGTCTACGCGCCCGGCGTTTCGGTAGAAGACCGCGAGACCGGCGCTTCGATTGAGCGTTTCGGGATGGTCCGGCCCGAGGCGCTCCTCCATCTTGGGAAGAAGGGCCTCGACCAACTTGATCGCCTCCGGTCGCTTGCCCGCGCTGAAGAGGGCGTTCGAGAGCAAGCCCCGAAGGACCAACGCGCGCGGATGATCCGGGCCGTCCTTCGCCTCCACGAGCGACACGAGCGCGCGGTCGATGGCGACCGCCTCGTCATGGCGGCCCGCCGACCGGAGCGCGCCGGCCAGGGCCGAGCGAGCCTCGATGCTCTCGACGTGGTCCGGGCCAAGAACCTCATCACGCTTCGCCGACACGTCTTCCAACATCGGGATCGCGTCGCGAGCGTGGCCGCTTTCAGCCTGACGCGAGGCCAACTCCACGCGCGTCTCCAACACGTCGGGATCTTCGTCGCCGAGTTCGGCTTCTTGACGGACCAGGGTTTCTTGAAGTCTCGCGATCGCATCGCGGCGTTGACCGACCCCCCACAGAGCGCCCGCGAGCCTCACGGCGCTTTTCAGCGTGTCGCGGTGAGAAATCCCAAGGGCCTCCGTGCGCGCTTCCAGGGCCCTCCGATGCGCGTCTTCCGCCTTGCGCGGCAAACCGAGACCGCTGTAGGCGCGGCCCAGGGCGTCGAGCAAAGCGCCTTCGGCGGACTTCGAGGTCCCGACGCCCTTCGCCAAACCGGCGGCGGCCTGGTCGAGCACGTCGGCCACCTTCACGTCTTTCCCTTCTGTCCAAGGGTCGGGTCGTTTGAATGCGTCCACAAGGAAAGCGCTCACGGCTTCGGCCTGCTTGCGTGATCCCTCCGACTCGGCCAGCGCCTCGACCGTCTCCGCCTGGGCCGCGCGGGTCTCGGCCAGGGCCCGGCGCGTTTGGGCGTTGGCGCGCGACTGGACAACGATCACGCCCAAGGTCCCAATGACCAGAGCCAACGTGGCCACGGCCGACAACGCGGCCACGGCCGGTTTGCGCTTGCACCATAGCTTAGCCCGTTCCAGGGCCCCCACCCGACGAGCCGAGATCGGTCGCGATTCGAGCCAGGCGTGGAGGTCTTCGGCGAGGGCGAGGGCCGTGGGATATCGCCGGCGCGGGTCCTTGTCCAAACACTTCAGGCAGATAGTCTCGAGGTCGCGGGGCGTCTCGGCGTTGAGTTTCGTCGGCGGTCGAGGCGGAAGCGATCGGAGCGCGTCGAGCGTCTCAATCACGGTCTCGGCGTTGAAGGGGGCCTCGCCCGTGAGCAAGGCATAAAGCACAGCCCCCAGACCGTAAACATCGGTGGCGGTGGTGATGACGCCGCGCCGTCCGCCGGCCTGTTCGGGGGCCATGTAGGCGGGCGTGCCCAGGATAGCGCCGCTGGCCGTCATTTCGGTTTCGGCTTCGATGTGTTTGGCCAGGCCGAAATCGGTGATCTGGGGCCGACCGGCCTCGTCGATGAGGATGTTGGCCGGTTTGATGTCGCGGTGGAGGATGCCTCGCATGTGGGCATGGGCGACCGCCTCGGCGACGGCCGCGACGAGTCGCGCGGCGGCCTTGGGGTCGCTGGGATAACGCTCGATGAGCGCCGCGAGGCTGCCCCCCGTCACGAGCGTCATGGAGTAGAACCGTTGTCCGTCGTGCTCGCCGACCTCATGGATCGCGACAATGCCGGGATGGTCGAGTCGGGCGACCGCCTCGGCCTCCATCTCGAAGCGTCTGCGGACTTCGTCGCCGGCCAGGAGCCCCGCCTTCAGCATCTTGAGCGCGACCGGACGATTGAGCTTGACCTGGCGGGCCTCATACACGACCCCCATGCCGCCTCGTCCCAGTTCCCGAGTGATTTCGTAGTCGCCGAAGTAGCGCAGGGCGGCCCCTGGCGCGAGGTCAATCGGGGGCGGCGGCGGCGGGAGAGTTCTCGACGATTCGCCCTGCGTTGTGGGCGAATAATCGAGGGTCGCGCCTGTGTCGGGGGCCTCGGGACCGCCAGCGGGCCCTTGGGGGGAATGAGCGTTCACACGCGGGTCCCATCGTGCTTGGTACATCGAGTCGCTGCCGAAATGATACCGCGAGGCTCCTCGGGACCGTGAGTCGGTCCGAGCCAGGGTTGACGATTTCGCTGGGAAGCGGTACTCACTGGTCGCGTGATACCGCGTCAGGGAGGACGGTCCATGCCCTTGCTCGAAGCTCGCGGCCTACAGAAGTGGTACGGCCGCCGCCAGGTGGTCAAGGGAGTGGACTTCGACGTGGATCGGGGCGAGGTCGTGGGTTTGCT
This sequence comes from uncultured Isosphaeraceae bacterium, assembly GCA_937858365.1. GTDB lineage: Bacteria > Planctomycetota > Planctomycetia > Isosphaerales > Isosphaeraceae > CALLYK01. The sequence goes on from CALLYK010000053.1 coordinate 12,326, forward strand.
CGGTCCCAACGGCGCGGGCAAGACCACGAGCTTCCGGATGACGATCGGCATGATCGACGCCGACGGCGGCACGGTCACGTTCGGGGGCAAAGACGTCACCCGATCGCCGATGTTCCAGCGGGCCAAGTCGGGCATGGGCTACCTCGCCCAGGACTCCAGCGTTTTCAAGCTCCTGTCGGTCGAAGACAACTTGATGGCGATCCTCGAAACACGGGCCGACCTGGGTCGAAAGCAGCGTCGGGAGCGGCAAGAAGACCTGCTTAACCAGTTCGGCCTGAGCCACATCCGCAAGACGAAGGCGAATCGGGTCTCGGGCGGCGAGCGCCGACGGCTCGAAATCGCGCGCAGCCTGATCACGGAGCCGAAGCTGATCATGCTCGACGAGCCGTTCGCGGGGATCGACCCCAAGACGGTCGCCGAGATCCAGGTGCAAATCCGCGCGTTGGCCGAAGTGCATCACATCGGCATCTTGCTCACGGACCACAACGTCCGCGAAACGTTGGAAGTGACCGACCGAAGCTACCTGATCCACGAAGGACGGGTCGTGGCCTACGGCGACCGCAAGCAGATCCTCAATAACCCCGACGCACGCCGGTTCTACCTGGGAGAACGGTTCGATGCGGGGCACCTTCTCGACCCCGCCCCTCCGCCGAAATCGCTGACTCCCGAGCCGCCCAGGCCCAGTCCGGCGATCGAACCGGAAGCGAAACCGGAGACCCCGGCGGAAGCCCCAGCGACGGCGCCCGAGGCGCCGCCCCAAGCGATTCGTCCTAAGCCGCCTGGCCCACCCAAGACGGTGAAAGCGGTGCCTCACTTCCGACCCATCCATCAAAAGCCGGCACCGCCTAGCGACGAAGACGACGACATGGAACCCGGAATCATGGCCTGAAGGGCCCAAACGCAGTGGATTTCCCGTTGTCGTCAAGACGACGATTTGGCAAAATACAAGGGCCTCGACCGTTATCCTGGGGAATGGTGTAACGGTAGCACGACTGACTCTGGATCAGTTAGTCTAGGTTCAAATCCTAGATCCCCTGCTTTCTCGCACCGCTCGGCGGCTCTGCCCGAGCGTGCCAAGTCTTGCCACGTTGGGACGTTGCGGCGATCGCGGGCGTTGGGCCGCGCGGTGGTCCGTGCCCCGAAGTGACCCGTTGAGCCC
>CALLYK010000054.1 GCA_937858365.1 uncultured Isosphaeraceae bacterium
GAGCCCACCCCCCTCGACCAGCTCCGGGCGTGGGCCGCCAGCCCCGCCGACAAGCGCCCCGCCCTCGAGTCCCAGCCCTTCGCCCAGTCCCCCCTCTCCAAGGCCGACGCCGCCACCGCCCTCGACCTCCTCTGGACCGCCAAGGCCGCCGAGCTCAAGGCCGCCCGCGAGCAGGAGTGGAAGGACAAGTCCATCACCCTCGGCGACAAGACCATGAAGTTCGAGTTCAAGGTCTTCCCCGCCGGCGGCACCCCCAAGCCCAAGAACGGCCGCGCCCTCTGGATCTCCATGCACGGCGGGGGCGGCACCACGAAAGAGGTCAACGACCAGCAGTGGAAGAACCAGATCGGCCTCTACTCCCCCGCCGAGGGCGTCTACCTCGCCCCCCGCGCCCCCACCGACACCTGGAACCTCTGGCACGAAGGCCACATCGACGACTTCTTCGACCGCCTTATTACGGATGCGATTGTCCTTGAAGGCGTGGACCCCAACCGGGTGTACATCCTGGGCTACTCCGCCGGCGGCGACGGCGTCTACCAGCTGGCCCCGCGCCTCGCCGACCGCCTCGCCGCCGCCTCCATGATGGCCGGCCACCCCAACGACGCCGCCCCCGACAACCTCCGCAACCCCCCCTTCGCCATCCACATGGGCGCCAACGACGCCGCCTACAACCGCAACAAGGTCGCCGAGGAATGGGGCAAGAAGCTCGACGCCCTCCAGGCCGCCGACCCCGACCCCACGCACGCCTACCCCCACGTCTGCGAGCTCCACGCCGGCAAGGCCCACTGGATGGACCGCGAGGACGCCAAGGCCGTCCCGTGGATGGCCACCTTCACCCGCGACCCCTTCCCCAAGCGCCTCGTCTGGCTCCAGGCCCCCCGCACCCACGGCCGTTTCGCCTGGCTCGCCGTCCCCGCCCAGGAGGCCAAGCCCGGCACCCGCGTGGTCGCCCAGGTCTCAGGCCAGACCGTCCAGCTCACCACCAGCGGCCCGCTCCTGACCCTCGAACTCCGCCTGAACGACGCCCTCCTCGACCTCGACCAGCCCGTCCGCATCGAGCTCGACGGCAAGCCCCTCCCCGAGGCCCGCGTTGAGCGCCACGCCGCCGACCTCTGGCGCTCCCTCACCGAACGCGCCGACCCCGCGTCCGCCACTCCGGCCCACCTCTCCGTCCTGGTCAAATCCCCCGCCTGAACGGGTCACCGGGGAAACCCAGTGCCACCCTCGGGTTGCATGAAAAAGCGGAAAAGAACGGCCAGTACAGTTGACAACGACAACTGTTCATGTTCAACTGAACTCTCGTGGGGAGCGCTGCAAAGCTCCCAGCAATCCGGTGTGTTTGTCCATCTCAGAGGTTCGAGATGGTGACCCGATTCCTTCTCGGATCGGGCGAGGTTGTGCTTACTTTAGAGGAGTCCGAAAATGAGGAAGTCCCCATCCGTGCTGTGCGCGGCCGCTGTGGCCTGCGCGTCCCTCGCTGGTATCGCCTCCGCGCAGTACCAGGATAGCTTCGAATCCTACAGCCTCGGGCCAGTGGTCGGCCAGAACGGCTGGTTCCAGCCCGTCGCCGGCTCCAACGACCTCCAGGTCGCCAACTACAACGACCCCGCCAACTTCAACGTCAACACCGTCTCGGTCCTGCTCGCGAACTCGAACCCGCGGTTCGGGGCGAAGACCGACTTCGCCGCCGGTGACGCCTCACGATCGGTGACCAGCGAGGACTTCGACGCCGACGGCAGCCCCGACCTGGCGATCGCCAACCTCAACGCCAACACCGTCTCGGTCCTGCTCGGCGACGGCAACGGCGGCTTCGGCGCGAAGACCGACTTCGCCACCGGTGACGCCCCACGATCGGTGACCAGCGCCGACTTCGACGCCGACGGCAATCCCGACCTCGCGGCCGCCAACTACGGCGTCAACACCGTCTCGGTCCTGCTCGGAGACGGCAGCGGCGGCTTCGGGACGAAGACCGACTTCGGCACCGGCGATGGCCCCATCTCGGTGACCAGCGACGACTTCGACGGCGACGGCAACCCCGACCTCGCGGCCGCGAGCTACTTCTCCGACACCGTCTCGGTCCTGCTCAACTCCGGCACCCCGACCACGTACCCGACCGAGCGCCGCCTGAGCTTTGGGCGTAAGAGCGCTCCGAGGACGCGATCGCTGACGATCCGAAACGGCGGCGCCGCGAAGCTTCATGCCGGCACCGCCTCGATCACGGGCGCCGATGCCTCCGCCTACCAGATCGCCTCCGACCACTGCTCGGGGCAGACCATCGCTGTCCATCAGGGATGCGAGGTCACGATCCGCTTCCAGGGCTCGAGCGAGAGCTTCAAGCGCGCCTCCCTCGTCCTCCCGAGCAACGCTTCCGATACACCACTGAAGGTCCCGCTGACCGGCTACTGGGTCGACCAGCCTCCGACCGCCGTCGACGACTCGGAGACGGTCGCCCAGGACTCAGGTCCGACCACGATCGACGTCCTCGCCAACGACGCCGATCCATACGGCGGTCCGATGACGATCCAGTCGAAGACGAGCGGCGCCCACGGCCAGGTCGCCATCACCAACTCCGGCGCCGACCTCACCTACACCCCCGACGCCGGCTACTGCGGCCCGGACTCCTTCACCTACTCGCTCAACGGCGGCTCGACCGCTACGGTCAGCATCACTGTCACCTGCGCGGCGAAGCCGCCCACGGGTCCCGACGCCACCGCCACCGCCCCCGCGAAGCAGGCGATCCACGGCAAGAAGGTCGAGATCGCAGTCGACCTGGCAGCCGACGCCGACGTCCACGTCGTCGTCAGCGGCAAGTGCGAACCCGAGGGCTCGCGTAAGTCCCTGGCCCTCAAGCGCCAGGACGTCGATCTGAAGGCGGGGGAGACCCTGACCCTGAAGCTGATCCCGAAGAAGAACCCCGGGCTGATCCACCGGGCCCTCAATCGCGGCCGCAAGGTGACAGCCCAGGTCAAGATCCGCTTCTACGGGGCCGACGGGTCGGTGAAGCTGCAGAAGCTGCGGGTGCGGCTGAAGTAGGTCGGTGGCGACCACCGACGGGAGCCCGCTCGCCGAGCGCTATAAACCGACCCGTGCCCGCTTCCAGCCAGATGCCTTCGGGAACCCAGCCGAGCGGATCCAGGAAGGCGATCGTCACCGGCGCGGCCGGCGGCCTGGGCTCAGCCTTCGTCGACGCTCTGAAGCGGCGTGGCTATGAGGTGATCGGAGCCGACCTCGCCGGAGCCGATGTGGTTCTCGACGTGACCGACCCGAACGCCTGCCGCGGCCTTGCGAGCGAGGTCGAGCCGGACGTGTGGGTGAACAACGCCGGCATGGTCGTCAGGGTGCGAATCGAAGACGAAAAGGACACTGAACTCGACCGCATGTGGGCGGTGAACGTGAAGGCGCCCATGTCGATGATCCGCACGGCGTTGCCGTTTCTGAGGCGTTCCGGCGCGGGAAGAATCGTGAACGTGGTCTCGATCGCCGGGAAGGCCGTCTATAATGACAATGCCGGCTACGCCATGACCAAGTTCGCGGTTGTGGCCCTGACTCACGGCGTGCGCCGGGAGGGGCGCGAGTGCTTCCCAAGCTGGCCGCGGGTCTCTGCCCGCGGTCAGCTCGCGGACGCCGATCACCGCGCCCTTGAGATCCTCGATG
>CALLYK010000055.1 GCA_937858365.1 uncultured Isosphaeraceae bacterium
TTGTGGCTCAACTGCCTTGGCCTATGCCGCTCATATGGGGTTGGGGAGCGCGCCGATCTTTATGTTCGGCACGGAAGAGCAGAAACAGCGCTTTCTCAAGCCCGCCGCCGCAGGCAAATATATTGCGGCATTTGGCCTTACCGAGCCGCATGCTGGTTCGGATGCAGGAGCGACGCGCACGACCGCCCGGCTTGAGGGCAATGAGTGGGTGTTAAATGGCGCGAAGATGTGGATCACAAACGCGCCGATTGCCGGGCACATTATTTTCACCGCCGTTACCGATGCCAGTAAGGGCAAGAATGGCATCAGCGCGATCATTGTTCCCGGGGGTACGCCTGGCCTTTCGTTTGGCAAGCACGAGCCGAAAATGGGATTGCGCGGTTCAGTCAGTACCGCAATTATGCTGGAAGACGTGCGCGTCCCGCGCGAAAACTTGCTTGGCGATCCTGGTCGTGGGTTCAACCAGTTTTTGAAGGTGCTCGACGGCGGGCGCATTGGCATTGGTGCGATGGCAATTGGCCTTGCGCAAGCCGCATTCGAGGCGGCTTCGGCCTATGCAAAAGACCGCACCGCGTTTGGTAAGCCGATTGGCGCATTCGAGTCGATCTCGAATATGATTGCTGATATGGCTACGGGCATTGCCGCCGCGCGGCTCATGATCTATCAGGCGGCGTGGCTTAAGGATCAGGGGCGGCCATTTAGTCAGCAAGCGGCCATGGCTAAGCTCTTCGCCTCGGAAGTGGCTGAAAAAACCTGCCGTGACGCGATTCAGGTATTTGGCGGGTATGGGTATAGCCAGGAATACCCGGTTGAGCGGTTGTATCGCGACCAGCGGCTGCTCACAATTGGCGAGGGAACATCCGAAATTTTACGGGTAGTAATTGGTCGGCATATACTTGGCGGTTTTGTTGGAAACTAGGCGGTGCCTAAGCGAATAGTACCTAAAACCCGAGGCAATAGCTTGTAACTTCGGGAACGTATCATCTTTGTTGCATTCGCAATTCTGACGAGGTGTTGTACATGGCAGACGCTGATGACAAAAAAGCGCGGCTAGAAGCGATCCGCGCTGCGAACCGTGCCAAGGCAGCAGCCGAGGGCGCTGCGGCTGAGCCAGCCCCTGCCCCGGCACCGACTGCTGCACCAGCTGCGGCTGGGGCAAATATGTCGGATGAGAAGGCCGCGCGTTTGGCCGCCATTCGCGCAGCCAATGCGTCGAAGGCTGAACCAGCAGCACCGGCCCCGGCGGCAGCAGGCGGCAATATGTCCGATGATAAAGCGGCGCGCCTGGCGGCGATCCGGGCGGCGAATGCGGCAAAGGGCGGTACTGCCCCCGCAGCAGCCCCGACAACAACCGCTGCGCCAGCCCCTGCCCCAGCCGCCACTGCACCAAAGCCTGCTGCGCCTGCTGCTGCGGCAGCCCCGCGCCCGGCGGCGAAACCCGCTGAGCCTGCACGCAAGCCGCTTCCCCTGCTGGTGAAAGTGCTGGGCGGCGCGATCTTTATGATGATTGTGACCGGTTTACTGGCAACGACCACCCATAACTATGTGCCTGCGCTGATTTTTGGCGCTGTATTTGGCGCAATTATGGGCTGGATGCTTGGTAGCTGGCCGCCCGGCCCCGGCGATGAAGTAACCGGCGGCGAATAACCACAACCTGCGACGGAGGGCGAACAATGAAAGGCGAAGGAGCGGAGCGCGCCCTCCTTCGTCTTTTGTCATTCATTTTCGCAGAGGAGAACGACGATGTTCGAGTCGACAGACCAGATTGCTGAGGCATACGCTCGCTGGGAAACACAAACACTTCAGCCGGCCCTGAGCAAAGCGCCTGAGCGCGACGCTGCGTTTATTACCACCTCCAGTGCGCCGATCAATCGGCTGTATACGCCGCTCGATCTAGGTGCTACTGAGGAGCAGCGGCGCGAAGATTACCTGCATAATATCGCCTTGCCTGGCGAGTACCCCTTCACCCGTGGCATTCACCCAACCGGCTACCGTGGCAAGCTATGGACCATGCGCATGTTCGCGGGTTTTGGCAGCGCGGAAGAGACCAACGCGCGCTTCAAATACCTGCTGGAACAGGGACAAACCGGCCTCTCAATCGCCTTCGACATGCCCACGCTGTATGGCCGCGATACAGACCACCCGCTGGTGGAAGGCGAGTTTGGCAAGTGCGGTGTGGCGATTTCGTCGCTGGCCGACATGGAGATTCTGCTCGATGGTCTGCCGCTCGATGTTGTCAGTACCTCAATGACGATTAACTCGCCAGCCGCAATCATCTGGGCGATGTACCTGGTGGTGGCTGAGCAGCGCGGCATCCCGTGGTCGAAGCTGCGCGGCACGACCCAGAACGACATTCTGAAAGAATATATCGCGCAGAATGAATATATCTTCCCGCCCGAGCCGAGCATGCGCCTGGTAGTCGATACGTTCGAGTTTGGCGCTGAGCACGTACCCCAGTGGAACCCAATTTCAGTTAGCGGCTACCACATTCGTGAGGCGGGCAGCACCGCTGCGCAAGAGCTGGCATTTACGCTGGCCGATGGGATTGCCTACATTCAGGCGGCGGTTGATCGTGGCCTGGATGTGGATGCGATTGCGCCGCGCATCTCGTTCTTCTTTAATGCCCATAACGATTTCTTTGAGGAAATTGCGAAATACCGCGCAGCCCGGCGGGTGTGGGCGCGCACTATGCGTGAGCGCTTTGGCGCGAAGAACCCGCGCGCATGGTGGTTGCGCTTCCACTCGCAAACCGCAGGGGCCTCGTTAACTGCGCAGCAGCCCGAAATAAACGTCGTGCGCACGGCGATACAGGCGCTGGCCGCTGTGCTGGGCGGCACCCAAAGCCTGCATACCAATTCGCTCGATGAGGCGCTGGCGTTGCCAAGTGAAAAGGCCGTGACGATTGCGCTACGCACGCAGCAGATCATCGCCGAGGAAAGTGGTGTGACGAACACGGTCGATCCACTCGGCGGCGCGTATTTCGTTGAAGCGTTAACCGATGAGATGGAGCGGGTGTGCCTTGATTACTTCCGCCAGATCGATGAGCAGGGCGGGGTGGTAGCGGCCATTCGCAATGGCTACTTCCAGCGCGAAATCGCTGACGCGGCCTATCGCTACCAGCAAGAGATCGACGGCGATGTGCGCGGGATTGTTGGTGTGAATAAGTATGTGGTCGACGCGCCACTGGAAATCCCTATCCTGGAGATGGATGTTGAGGGCGAAGCCCGCCACCTTGCCCGCTTGAACCGAGTGCGCACCACCCGCGACCAGGCGCTGGTGCAGCAGCGGCTTGCGGCCTTGCACGCAGCGGCGGCTGGCAATGCCAATATGATGCCCGCGCTGCTCGATTGCGTGCGCGCCTATGCCACCGTGGGCGAGATGTGCGATGTGTTGCGCGAGGTGTTTGGGGTGTACCAGGAGACGGTCGTGGTATAATAACCGTATTCGTAACCGAGAATTGACGCTGACAGTTCGAGTGCGTAGTGCGTGGGAAATCAACGTACTACGCATTCGCTATCATGGCTCGGGTGATGTTGGTCGTTTACTTGCTTGAAGCCTAAGGAACGCATGACAACCTTCGCTTTTCACCGCCGTTACCCGCCCGCCCAGCCTGCCGCTGGCCCGGCGCAGTGGCTGGTGTTCCACGCCACCGATGTGCTTGCCCGTGCTGATACGCCGCCCACGCTGCTGCCAGGCACCACGCAGCAACCGCGCGACGTTGCGGTTGAGTCCGCGTTTTTTCTTGGTATGCGGGAAGACACGCCGGTAATGGTTGGCACGCTACCAGCTGAATATCCTTTGCCGCCTGGCTGGCGTGTGCTGAATCTGCGCGCGGCACTGGGCCTGGCCGAGGCTGAGATTGCGAGCTTGCTCGGCTATGCCGCGCAGCTAATCTATTGGCAGCGTACCAGCCGTTTCTGCGCGAGCTGCGCCACGCCGATGCTTGCCAACGATGGCTGGGGGAAGAAGTGCCCCAACTGCGGCTACGCGATTTACCCGCCGGTTAGCCCAGCAACGATTGTGCTCATCCACGACGGCGAGCGTATTCTGCTTACCACGAAGGATGGCTGGGGCAAGCGCTATGGCCTGGTGGCGGGGTTTGTCGAGCCGGGCGAAAGCTTTGAGGAATGTGTGGCACGCGAGGTACATGAGGAAGTTGGGGTTGATCTGACCGATATTCGCTATATTGCCAGCCAGCCCTGGCCCTTCCCGCACCAGATTATGGTAGGGTTTATGGCGCGCTACGCTGGTGGTGAGATTGTTATCGACACGAACGAATTGGTGGGTGCGGGCTGGTTCACGCGCGATGCCCTGCCCGAGTTGCCGCCGCCATTTAGCATCGCGCGCCAGCTAATTGAGCGCTGGCTGCGGGATGGCGCACCCGAGCCGTAACTACGCTACCGCTTCGCGATATGCAGAGGAATAGACAATGCGTTGTGGCTGCGCCCTGGTGACAAAAAGGATTCTGAACAGTCTTTTTGAGTGTTGCAACATAGTTGGCCTGGCCAGCGTATGTTCTTGTGCAATTGCGATGTTCATTTCGCCAGATGGAGCGTGCCAATGGATGCAATAAGCAGTATTTTGTCGGCCCTCGGGCTTTCGACGGCGGCTGGCTTGAACGCGTACCTTCCGCTGCTGACAGTGGGCTTGCTGGCCCGCTACACCAACCTTATTCATTTGGGCGAGCCATATACACTACTAACGAACCCGGTGGTGCTGCTGGTGATTGCGGTGCTGGCGCTGCTCGATTTTATCGGTGATAAAATCCCGGCGGTTGATCATGCACTGCATACGGTCGGCATGGTGATCGCGCCGGTGGCTGGCGCTATTCTGTTTCTCTCGGCCAATAGCACTACTGGCAGCATCAGCCCGCTGTTGGCGGCGATCTGCGGCATTCTGGTGGCTGGGGCAACCCACAGTGCGCGTGCAACCGCGCGCCCGCTGGCAACATTCACTACCGCTGGCGTCGCCAACCCTGTAATTAGTTTTATGGAAGATACCAGCTCGCTGGTGTTGTCGGTGCTCGCGATTATTCTGCCGGTGCTGGCCTTTGTACTGGTGCTGCTGTTTGCCTTCCTTATGTTCTGGCTGTATCGGCGGCTGGCAGGGCGGCGGCGCGAGCGCGCGTGAGCTGCAGCGTATTAGTTGACGTAACAAAAAGAGCACTGGCTGGCCGCGCTTGCGAAGTTACCAGCCAGTGCTCTTTGTTGTTGGCGGTGAGATATTCTGAAGAAGCTTATTCTTCTGGCGTCTCTTCAACTGGTGCTTCAGTCGCGGCAGGCTCAGGGGCAGGCGTAGCAGCAGCAGGCGCATCGACCTGATACAGCGCAACGATATTTGCTAGCGACAGCGCGGCAAACTTACGCGCAATTGGCGCAAAGCCACCGAGCAGTGGGAAGATTTGCACATTGCTCAGCGGAACGAATTCGTCCGTGATGCGCTCAAGCGCTTCGGGCAGCGCAAGATCGGGCCGCTTGTGCATCGTGGCGCGCACCACAAACGCCTTGGTGAACAGCATGGCAGTAATGGGCACGACACCGCGCATCTGTTCGTCGCGCGGATAATCGGCGGGCGGCGTGGCTTCGCTCACAGTCGCTACCAGCAGGGCATCGCCCCGATCGACCAGTAGGTTTGGCACGGTCTGGACCTGTTGTATCCGCTCGAATGGCGCAATCGTCGCATCGCGGAGTGGCAGAAAGCGGCGCTGTTCGCCATTAATTGCATCGCTGACCCGGCGATAGATACTTAGATCGTAAGCCCCGGCAATGACCAGGGTAGCGGTATAAATCTCGATACGGTGGGTAAATACGTCGCTCATAGTGTGCAGCAAGCAGGAAACAGCTACTTAATATAGCGATATGCCTTACATGTGGCGGCCCACGCTTGCCCGTGTCCTCTCTACTATTCGCCGGGCAGGGTAAGCTTGTAGCCGAACCCGCGCACAGTGACGAGATAGCGTGGGTTGCCGGGGTCGTCTTCGATGCGCTGGCGCAGGCGATAGACGAGCGCGTCGATGGCGTTGTAGTCGTACACTTCGTAGTCCCACACATTCTGGGCAATTTCATCTTTGCTGATGACCTGGCCCTTGTGCGAGTACAGCAGCTCAAGCAGCTGGAATTCCTTGACAGTGAGCGGTGGCACCAGCAGCTTGCCCAGGATGTACACCTCTTTGGCGCGGCTATCGATGCGCAGGCTTTCTTCGGCGGCGCGCACGCGCTTTAGAATTTCGAGTGGCAGCGGGCCTTTCTGTGTGGCCTCAGGGTCGTTGAAAATAATCTCGGTATCGGCGACCCAGACGCGATCCTGATTGCGCAGTGGCCGGGTGCCTTCGATTCGATCGCCGTTGAGGTAGGTACCATTGGTGCTTTCGAGATCGCGCACTAGGTAACCGCTTTCATCATGCTCTAACCGGGCATGGCGGCGCGAGGCCAGCGGGTGATCAATAATAATATCATTGGCGTTATCGCGGCCCAGGGTGAGGATCGGTTTATTCCACTCGATTTCGGCTGGGCTAGCATCCTGACGCCGGATTACCAGGAGCGGTGCAGGGTTTGGCTGCATGGAGCACTCCTCGCATGGACAGTTGCGCGGCTTTGAATCCAGCGCGCAATATGGTACAATCGCTATAACTTGTCAAGGATTATACCATCAGGACGGCGAAAATACCAGACGTTTATTCCAGTCGGCAGGCAGCAGGCGGCAGTTGGCTAGGGGCGATCGTAGACTGCTTAGTGCTTACTGATTGCGGCTGATTGTTTGGAGCCCTCGTTGACACATCTGGTCGGCCAGCAACTGGGCCGCTATTTAGTTCAGGAAGAGATCGGGCGCGGGGGGATGGCGCGGGTATACCGTGCGCTCGACACCCAGCTCAAACGAACTGTGGCGCTGAAGGTGCTAGCGCCGCAGCTGGCAGTCGATCCCGAGTTTGCGCAGCGTTTTGAGCGCGAAGCGGTAACGGCTGCGAACTTGCGCCACCCCAATATTGTTACCATCTACGATGTTGGCGAGCATAATAACCTGCGCTATATTGCAATGGAATATGTGCGCGGGCGCACGCTGCACGCAATTATCGAAGAGCGTGGTGCGCTGGGCCTGGGCTACGCAATTGCGATTGTCGGGCCGGTAGCCGCTGCGCTAGATTATGCCCACAGCCAGGGCGCGGTGCATCGTGATGTGAAGCCGCAGAATGTGCTGATTGATATTGAAGGGCGGGTGCTGCTCACTGATTTCGGGATTGCCCAGGCCCCCGAGGGCGGCGGCGATAGTAAGCGCCTGACGCGCACCGGCATTTTCATGGGCACGCCCGAGTACATCTCGCCCGAGCAGGCTTCTGCCCAGCGCGTCGATGGCCGCAGCGACCTTTACTCATTGGGTATTGCCACCTATGAAATTATTACCGGTACCGTGCCGTTTTCCGGTGCCACCCCGCAGCTGATCGTTGCGCACGCTCAGAAGGCCCCACCCGCGCCCTCGTCGATCGACCCGCGCCAGCCGCCCGAGCTGGATATGGTGCTTGGCCGCATTCTTGCTAAGCGCCCGGAACATCGCTTTGCCACCGGCGCAGCATTTGTTGAGGGGCTGCGCGTGGTGGCGCGCAAGTATACTACGCCGCCGGTTGGCGTGGCCGATCTGGCCGATCTGGCGGTGCCGCACAATTCGTCGGCAGGCCAATCGACGGTAGCGCTTGGGCATGGGCAAACACCAGCAGGCGGGCAGCCGCCAGTATTGCCGCCGCGTCCTGCTGCGCCGATCGACCCGGCGGAACCGACCCATGTTGGTACGATGATGCCTGGGCAGCAGCAAGCTGCCGCCGATGCCCCCACCCGTGCAACGCCCGCTGCGCCGCCACCGCGCGCTGTGCCAGCGGCGGCGGTGCGTACTCCCGAAGTCCCAGCCTATGCTGCGCGCCCGGCCGCACCTAATGCAGCGGCGATCCCAGGCCGCCGTTCGGGCACTCCATCGAGCTCGTGGATTGTAGCTGGGGTGCTGGGTGGCTTGTTTCTCATCCTGATTGTGGTGTTATCGCGCACATTCAATCCATCGGCAAGCCCGCCGTTTGCGCCAACCGGTCAGCCGCCCGCAACATTGCAGCCAACTGTGGCACCAACCGAGCCGCCCTCGGAAACGCCTGTGCCAACTGATTTTCCAACGACCGAGCCAGCTACCGAGCCAGCCGAGGCGACCGCGGCTCCGCGCCCGACCGAGCGCCCGGTGCCACCGACGGCTGTGCCCGAGCCACCGACCGATATACCGGAACCACCGACGGCTGTGCCCGAGCCACCCACTGATATACCGGAACCACCAACGGCTGTGCCCGAGCCACCGACCGAGGTCATATCGCCGACGATTGAGCCGCTTTCGCCAACGGCAACATCACCACCGGAGGCTACTGTACCCCCTGAGGCCACGGCAGCGCCAAGCGCAACCATCGCCGGGTCGCCGTCGCCGCTAGCAAGCGCGACGGCGACTGTGTCTCTGGCCCCTACTACAACCCTTACACCAACGCAGGTGCCTACAGCAGAAGCGAGCCCAACGACTGCGCCTACCCCACCGCCCGATACAGCCACACCAACGCCCGATCCAACCCCTGGGTAATTAACGATGAGTGATGAGTTGCCACAACCCTCAATGCTTGCGCTGCCAAATGAGCTGCGCGACGCGATTGCGCAGGCGCTGGCGGCGGTGCCCGCGCAGCGCTGGATACATGCAGCCCAGGAAGTAAGCGCACGCTACCGCGGGCCACGCTCGGCAAAGCATCAGGCGTTGGCAAGCGGCAACGAGCAGGCACTGGGCTATGCTGCACTGGTTCTGCCTGCCACCTATGCCCAGCTGGTTGGCGCATTTGCGGCGACGGCAGCGCGATTACCTGGCTGGCAGCCCAGCACACTGCTCGATCTTGGCAGCGGGCCGGGCACGGCGCTATGGGCCGCCAGCACGCAGTGGCCGAATATTGGGGCTATGTATGCGTATGAGCGCGAGCCAGCCCTTCTGAGCCTGGGTCGTACTCTGGCCAGTGCCAGCGCTCACCCGACAGTGCAGGCCGCACATTGGCAGCGTGGCGACCTAGCGCAGTTCGCACCCACCGAGTGCTACGACCTTGTCGTGCTGGGGCATGTGTTGAACGAGCTGGATCCGTCGTTGCGTCAGCAGGTAGTGGCGCGCGCCTGGGCCGCAACGGCTGGCGTGCTGCTGATTGTTGAGCCAGGCACGGCAGTGGCATTTGAAGTTGTGCGAGCCGCACGCGAAGCCTTGTTAGTGGAAGGCGCCTACACAATCGCGCCGTGCGCGCATAATCTGCCGTGCCCGCTGGCGAACGATTGGTGTCATTTCCCGCAACGGTTGCACCGCCCCGAGTTTCAGCGGCGCGCGCGCGGTGCGCCTTCGCAGTGGGAAGATAGCAAATTTGCCTATACGGCGATGGCGCGCTTTGCGTCACCTGCACCGATCTGGGGCCGGGTTATTCGTGAGCCAGCATATAACAAAGCCTATGCCGAGGCAATCGTTTCGACCACGCACGGCGTGATCGAAGCTGTTCGGGCGCTCAAGCGCCACCGCGAGGCGTTTCGCCAGGTAAAGGGGCTGGAGTGGGGGCAGGCGCTGATTGCACCGCCTGAGGTAGAAGCAAGCGCAGAAGCAGATTAAGTATGCTCCGTAGGCTTTACACCAGGTTCGGGCGCATGAAATACAGCCGCATAAGAAATGAATATGGTATGATTATTCCTACTCCGTTTTATGCAAGGCGGCGACGAAGTAGGTAGGAGTTATGCAGTTGCGTTGTTCGGCAGCGCAATGGGCGGCTTTTTGCCTTCGGCAGAGCGGTACGTGCCGAAGGCACAATCCGCCAACTGCGTAAGTCCCAGTAGTAACTGATCCAACAGGGAGTATGTATGAACGACCGTGCGATAACAACCTTTGAGACAGTGCGGCAGCTTGCATTTACACTCCCCGAGGTTACTGAAGGCACATCCTATGGGACACCGGCCTTTCATGTACACAAGAAGTTGCTTGCTCGCCTCCATGAAGATGGCGAAACGCTGGTTATTGCGATTGAGCAAGGGGAACGAGAGTTTTGGATATTGATGAATCCTATTACTTATTTCGTTACTGACCATTATGTTGCCTATCCTTATATGCTCGTTCGGCTTGCGAGCGCCCAACCTGGTGAGCTTGAAACCCTGCTGAAGCAAGCGTGGAGGTTGCGCGCGCCCAAACGCCTACGCGAACGAGTAGAGGTGTAAATAGTCAACAGAACAGCGTTTGTATAGCGATTTTGTTTGTTGGAAAGAATAGCTATGGCCGAAACCGCTTCATCCACACCGTCGCGGCTTGATACGGCGGTGCAGTGGGTTGGGCACCACTGGCTCTTATTGGTGAATACGGGCGCAGTGCTGTATGCGGGCCTACCCTGGCTTTCTCCATTGGCAAAGGCCGCCAACCATCCGCTGCTCGGCGAGCTTCTTTTTCGCTTGTACACGCCGCTGTGCCACCAGCTGCCAGCGCGCTCGTTCTTTTGCTATGGGCATCAGGTAGCGTTTTGCCACCGCTGTGCCGCTATGTACACTGCCATTGCGCTAGCGGGCCTACTCTTCGCCCTGGCGCGCCGCTGGGTGCGGCCCACCTCGCTGCGCATCGCTGGGCTGTTGCTGCTGCCGATCTTGCTCGATGGCGGCTCGCATTTGCTTGATGACGTGTTTGGGCTTGGGTTGCGGGGTGGCGGCGATGCGATTGGCACACTTAACTTCTGGCTGCGGATGATCACTGGCGCGCTTGTGGGCGTGGCTGCATTCGTAGCGATATTCCCGCGCCTGGAACGCGACATGAGCCGCGTGTTTGTGCACACCCCTCACTCTGTGCCCTCAGAATAATGCTGGGAATCACTTACCGGGCTGTAGGCGGCTTCATTCTTTAGCCCGAACCATACCCCACCGTTTGCCCGAACCCCTCTACCCCCAAATGTTGGAGCGACAATCGCTCGTTTGGCATATGCGCAACTATGCGCGCGCTGTTACACTCAGGCTTGCACGACCAGTCTGGTTGGTGCGAATGAGTGTAAGAGGAACGCCGCATGTTTGAGATGTATCGTAGTGTACATATCACAGCGCACGAATCAGATCATACTATTCCTGAAGCGCTATATCATACACAGGCGCGTGTGTTCAAAGTCTACGAGCGTGTGCTGCTGCGTGGATGGTTACGCGCGCTATGGGCAACAGTCGTGCGTCGTTCAACCGAATTGCGCCCGCTTCCTGCACAGTATTCTATTACTCCTGTCGTACATATGGGGCAGGTACACCCTATTTTAATCGCCCAGATTGTGGGTAGCGAAGATCGCGCCGATGATTTCGATAATGCGTTTCTGCCGTTGCAAGATCATACCCGTAATCGGTGGATGAGCATTGCTACTGCCTGGGTGCTGGGCCAGGCGCTTCCTCCGGTCGAACTTATTCAGCTGGGTGATGAATATTACGTGCGCGATGGGCATCACCGTATCTCGGTAGCGCGTGCGTTTGGGCAGCATACGATTGATGCAGTTGTGCTGGTGTGGCGGTTGGGGCCGCAGCCCGAGCAAGCGACTGAGCTGTGTGCTGTGGTATAGCACTGTGGCATATGCGTAACGTTTGAGCAGGTTGGGGAGGCATAGTTTGAGCGAACGCAGCGGGCATGATCTTGCGGTTTTTTGCTGCTAGCACAAAAGGCGGGCGATAATTGCCCGCAATAGTGGCTATACTTACGCCATCGGCCAGCGCATCGGTGCAGCTGGCCGCTCAAGGAGGCGTTATGAATAGCCAAAGCCATGGAAAGGTGGACTACCTAAATCCACCGACTTTGCATGCGAATCCGGCCTTCTCGCAGGTAGTGGTGGCGAGTGGCCCGGTAACAACCATCTATGTTGGCGGGCAAAATGCGGTCGATGCCAGCGGCGCCATTGTTGGTGTCGGCGACATTGCGCAACAGGTAGCGCAGATTATGGCGAATGTGGAAGCGGCCTTAGCCGCCGCCGGTGCCGGGCTTGAGCATGTGGTGAAGTGGACAGTGTATATACTGGCCGGGCAGCCGCTTGGTGTGGGGTTTGGCGCGTTCCAGCGCGCCTGGGCTGACCGGCCAAACCCGCCCGCAGTGAGCGTGCTGTTTGTGGCGGGGTTGGCCAATCCCGCGTTCCTTGCCGAAGTTGATGCGGTGGCGGTGGTGCCTACATAGTCAGCGCTGGCCAGTATCCAGATCTACGTCACTAGCTACGAGGAATACTCGTAGCTTATTTTATCGAAAAGAGCTGTAAAACTATAAATTGACCTCTTGACAACTGTTTAGAACCGTGATACACTCCTGGCAATTGATAAGCGTAGGTGCCGAGCCTGTAGCATAAGGGAACAAACATGCGCCAGCATCTCCAGCATCTGATAAATAACCGAAGTACCCGGCACACCAGCCAAGGTATTGGTATGTGCATAGTGTTCACCTGCCCAGGGCGCGGTTATGCCGATACAACCCTGGCAGCCGGTGGTGGCGATTGACGGCGATGAGCTGCGCAGACAGTGCGCGCCGCGTCGGGCCTGCCACCAGGGCACCCGGCGCGGCGTTTTTATTGCGGGGCGTGGTGTAGCCTGGATGCATCCCGGCGTCGGAAGCCGGTGGTCGCACGTTCAAATCGTGCCGTCCCGACCAGTTTACGAGTGTAGCTCAACGGCCAAGAGCAGCGGTCTCCAAAACTGCCGGTTGGGGGTTCGAATCCCTCCGCTCGTGCCAGCGCGGCTGTGCCGCTCACCTTAACAAGTGCAGAATGAGGATTTTCGCTTACCCAAGCAACTTTTCTGTTTCCTTGGTCATTTTTTGCGCGTAACGCAAAAAATGACCTAGAAGAGGAAGAGCGTACCATGCTGCCGCAGGCACACAAAGTGGCAAGCGAACGTCCTACGAATAGTACGTACACGGGCGTGTCAGCTGCGCACGTCCATCCATTCCCCGATAGCCTAACTGGTAGAGCACCGCACTGTTAATGCGGGTTGTTCAGGTTCGAATCCTGATCGGGGAGCCATATGTCGTCCTAGCTCAATCAGAAAGAGCACCGCTCTGCGAAGGCGGAGGTTCCAGGGGCAGATCCTGGGGGCGATACCAGCGAAAGGCAAAAGGCTTTTATGTTGCGTCTTTCATCCTTTTGCCTTCATCCTTCTTCCTTCATCCTGTGCCCCGGTGGTGAAATGGGATCATAGCTGTCTGTCGAACAGCAGTACGGGGATCGAAACCCCGGCGGGGCGCCACTGCCGCTCAAGCACAAGCGGACGTGCGGCTGTCTTGTAAACAGCGGGCTGCCGGTTCGAGGCCGGCGAGCGGCTCCTTCCGTGATCGTCATCCTGAGCATCCCCCTTCGGCCAAAATCCCCTGGACCTCCCAGATCCCCCGATCCGCCACTCCTCGCGGAACTAGACAATTGTCATTGTATGGAAAGCGCTGATGGCGGCTAGTTGACAGTTCACCCGCCGGACCGATAATATTATTAGACAAATGACGAACAGTCTAATGGAAGGAGGAGGTCGCGTGGCGAAGAATGAGGCTTTCGACGCCCTGGCCCACCCGACGCGGCGAGAGATCCTCCGCCTGCTGAGGGGGGGCGAGAAGACGGCGGGCGAGCTGGCTTCGCGCTTCGACATGAGCAAGCCCTCGATGTCCCACCATTTCGCGGTCCTCAAGGAAGCGGGCCTCGTGCGGACCCGCCGGGAGGGCCAACAGATCTTCTACTCGCTCGACACGACCGTCGTGCAGGACCTGATGACACACCTCTGGGACCTCTTCGGCACGCGCAAGCCGGGAGAAGGGCCATGAACGCGAAAGCCTACTGGATCATCGGCATCGTCTTGACCGCCCTGACGCTCGGCGTTTCGGTCGGCCTTTTTCCGATCCTGCCCGAGCGTTTGCCCACGCACTGGAACATCAAGGGGGAAGTGGACGCCTACGGAGACAGGACCTGGTCGGCCTTCCTGCTACCCATCTGCATGGCGGGGACCCTCGGCTTCTTTCTCGTGCTTCCCTATCTCTCGCCACGCTCGTTCTCGGTGGACACATTTCGAGAAACCTCGCTTTTAATTATGTTGATCATTCTCGTTATGTTTGCCTATATTCATGGATTGACCTTGTATTCGGGACTGCGCGGTCAAGTGGACGTGGCGCGGGCCCTTGTGGCGGGGATTTTCTTGGGTCTAGCGGCGATGGGGAACGTCTTGGGCAAAGTGAGGCGCAACTTCTACATCGGCATCAAGACCCCCTGGACGCTGGCGAGCGAACGAGTTTGGAACGACACGCATCGCCTGGGGGCCTGGACGTTCGCGGTGGGGGGGTTGTTGGGGTTCGCCTTGGCGCTGATGGGCTGGCTCATTCTGGCGACGGTCGTGATCGTGCCGGCGGCCCTCATACCCGTGGTGTATTCGTTCCTGCACTACAAGGCCCTGGAACGGCGCGGTGAGGTTTGAAGGCATGCGATCAAGTTGGTTACATCGATTGTGTGGGCTTGTGGTGAGGATCGTGTCTGTCCCGAGGAAATGGTCGGAATTTGGGACGATCGTCTTCCCTGGTCTTGACGTTTCATTTACGATTGCACGGCCGGGAGTGGTGTTGCCGTCAAGGCGGTGT
Source organism: uncultured Isosphaeraceae bacterium (assembly GCA_937858365.1). Taxonomy (GTDB): domain Bacteria; phylum Planctomycetota; class Planctomycetia; order Isosphaerales; family Isosphaeraceae; genus CALLYK01. The sequence continues at coordinate 14,623 of CALLYK010000055.1, forward strand.
CCTGGTCGCCATGCGGCTTTCGCGCCCCAGACAGACGGATTCGGCCCCACTGATGCTTGGACCAGGTCGACTCGCGCTCGCGACCCCTTTTGATGGGCTGGCCCCGGCGACGGGCACCCTGGCGATCCTCGCGGCCTTGCGTTCCCGAGGCTGGCGTGTCCAGCACTACGGGACCCGGGCCTGCCTCGACGACCCGGAGCGAGTGCGGCTGGCCACGGGTCTTCCGGGCCGCCACCTCGACCCCTGGTTGATGCCCCCCGACTTGCTCCGGACCGTCTTCGGCCGGTCGATAGGCCCTGCGGACCTGGCCGTGGTGGAAGGGGCGATGGGGGCCCCCGTCTCGCTCGTGAAGGCCCCCTTCGGCACGCCGGGCGACCTGGCCCCGGTCGCCCAGGCCCTGCGATTGCCGGCCGTCGCCCTCCTCCCGGCCCAGACGATCGACCCGGCCCACCTGCCCGGTCTCGACCCTCGGATCGAGGCCGTCATCCTCGACGGTCTCGACCCGGGCGAGCGCTTCGACGCCCTCCGCGAGGGCTTCGAGACCTGGTCCCACCGCCCGCTCCTCGGGGCCGTCCCCGCCATGCCCGCCGCGCGGGAGGCCCTCGCCGACCCCAATGAGGCCGAGGAAGCCCTAGACGCTTTGGCCCGCGGCTTCCTGCAAACGGCCCAGCTTGGCCGGCTTCGCTCCTTGGCGGCGCGGGCCCCGGCATTGGGGCCCGTCTCGGACGTCGAGGAGACATGTCGGAGGCCCTTTCGTGTCGCCTACGCCCGTGACGACGCTTTCACTCGCTACTTTCCCGACACCTTGGAAACGTTGGAGGCGGTCGGGGCCGAGCTTGTCGAGTTCTCGCCGCTCCATGACGAGACGCTCCCGGCCCATTGCGACCTTCTCATTTTTGGGTGCGGCTACACGGAGCGGCACGCCGAGGCGTTGGGGGCCAACCTCAGCTTGATCCTGGCCTTGCGAGAGTATGTGCGGCAGGGTCGCCGGGTTTACGCCGAGGGGGGCGGCATGGCCTACCTGGGCCGCGAGATCGTGGTGGGGGGAAGGTCCTTCCCGGTCGCCGGCGTCTTTCCGTTCGTCGCCGAGACCCTCCTGGACCGGCCGCGTCCCGAACCGGTCAGCCGGCGCCTGCGCCGCCCCACCTGGCTGGGTCCGGCGGGGACCCTTGTTCGGGGCTATCAAGCGGGCCGTTGGCGTCTCACGCCGGCCCCGGGACTGGACGGACCTCCTGGTCCCTCCGGCCCACTGACCAGTCTTGGCGACATGTTCTTCCATCATCACGCCATCGGCGGGTTGGTCCATCTCCAGCTCGCGGCCCTGCCCCACGTGGTCTCGGCCTTCATTCACCCACGTGTCCCCACGCCGATCAACCGCCGAAGCTGAGGGTCGGAGAGGGGCACCTTCCCTGGGTCGAGGGTAGCCAAGAGGCGCCCCGGCGGCGTACAACAACCGAATCGTCCTCATCCGGCGAGGGGTCGCGGTTGGAGCGCTTATCATGGGTCAGCGGGTCAGCACCGAGGAACGCGGCGGTCGGCGGGTCCACCACCTTCACGACGACGACACGGGGGCGGCGGCCTCGGTCTTGCCGTCGTATGGGTTCAACCTCTTCGACCTGAAACTGCCGGCCGCGGGGAAGCCTCGAGCGGTCCTCTTCGCCGCCGACGCCTTCGCGGAGAAGCCGAGCAGTCCCGGCCGGAACGGCACGCCGGTGCTTTTCCCCTTTCCCAATCGAGTGCGTCAAGGCAAGTACACCTTTCAAGGCAAAGAATACGCGATCCCGATCGGCAACGCGCCCAACGCCATCCACGGCTTCGCGATCGACGTGCCCTGGGACCTTGTGGAGCACGCCGTGACGCCTTTGGGGGCCACGATCGCGGGTCGTTTCCAGATTTCGAAGCACGCGCCCAAGGCGCTCGACCACTGGCCGACCGACGCGGTCTTGCAGATGCGTTACACGTTGAAGGGGCGCTCGCTGGCCCTGGACGTGACGGTCTCCAACCCGACCGCCAAGGACCTTCCCTGGGGCTTCGGGGTCCATCCCTATTTCCGACTCCCCTTCCCGCCCGGCAAGGACCTGGGGAAGACCGCGATCATTTTGCCCGCCGCGGAATCGTGGGTACTCGACCAGTTCCTGCCCACGGGCGAACGCAAGCCCGTGGACGCCCGCCTCGACTTCCGCGAAGGCCAACCGATTCAAGGACTCAAGCTCGATGATGTCTTGACGGGATTGACGTACGAAGGGGACCACGGGGCCGCCCGCTTGGTCGACCGGGCCCTCGGCGCCGAGTTCCGCCTCGGGTTTGACCGGGCGATTCGCGAGTTGGTCGTGTACACGCCGCCGGGCCTGGACGGCGTGATCTCGGTCGAGCCCTACACGCACACGACCGACGCGATTAACCTTCAAGCGCGCGGCGTTGACGCGGGCCTGAAGGTCCTCAAGCACGGGGAGTCGGCCACGTTTCGGCTGACCATGTCCACGGTGGGTTGAATCGACTTCCCGAGTGTGCTCAAGGGAACGGCCAGCTGGAACCGAGGGCCGCTTTCTGGGCCGCCATCAAGCGGTCCAGTCCGTCTTGGGCCAAATCGAGCATGTCGCTCAGTTGAGCACGATCGAACGTGCCCCCTTCGCCGGTCCCCTGCACTTCCACCAGACCCGTGGGCCCAAGTCGCACGACGTTCAGATCGACTTCGGCCGACGAGTCCTCCACGTAATCCAGGTCGAGCACCGCCTGGCCCCCGACGACCCCCGCGCTGATCGCCGCCAATGGCCCTTTCAGGACCGCTCGCGTCGTCTCGGGTCCCAGACGGGCCACCAGAGCATCGACCACCGCCACGAACGCCCCCGTGATCGCGGCCGTGCGTGTTCCGCCGTCGGCTTCGAGGACGTCCGCGTCGATGGTCAGGGTCCGTTCGCCTAGTTGTTTCAGGTTGATCGCCGCGCGGAGACTACGGCCGATCAATCGCTGGATCTCGGTGGCGCGACCATCGGGCCCTCGCCGCTTGCGCGTGGGCGTGCTGCCGGGGAGCATCGCGTATTCGGCCGTCAGCCAACCCGAGTTCCTGCCGACGAGGAAGTCGGGCACCCCTTCGGCCAGATGGACCGAGACGAGCACGGTCGTCGCGCCGGCGCGATACAAAACGCTTCCGGGACAGGTCCGCAAGAAACCTCGCTCGATCGTGACTTGACGGACTTGTTCGGGCCGGCGGCCATCGTGGCGGACCATCTTGCATTGTTCCTCGCTAGCGATGGCCCGATCGCCGTCGATGACGAGGGCCGGGGACGGTCCGGCCGTTCGTCGGGCCGGCGGTGGGGACGTGCAGGAGCCAGAGGAGTAGCGCCTTCTGGAAGTGGAGGCGGTTGCCCGCTTGCGTGACGACGCGGCTCCGCTTGCCGTCGATGACCGCGCCGGTCACCTCCTCGCCCCGGTGCGCGGGCAGGCAGTGCAAGACGATCGCGTCGCGGTCGGCGTGGGCCATGAGTTCTTCGTTCACCTGATACGGCAGGAAGTCGCGCCTGCGGGCCTCGGTCTCGTCTTCCTGGCCCATGCTCGTCCAGACGTCGGTATAAACGACGTCGGCGCCTGCGACGGCCGCCTTCGGGTCGGACTCGACCTCGAGGGCGACGTTGGGAAACTTGGCAGCGAACCTGGCTCGAAAGTCCTCGGGGAAGCTGTGGTTCGACGGGCAAGCCAAACAAAAGCTCATACCGACGAGGGCCGACGCGACGGCCAGCGAACGGGCGACGTTGTTGCCGTCCCCCACGAAGACGAGGCGGACGTCTTGCAGCCGTCCCAGTTCCTCACGAATCGTCAGGAGGTCGCCCATCGCCTGGCATGGGTGGGCGTCGTCGGAGAGGGCGTTGATGACCGGGATCGACGCGTTCTCCGCGAGTTCGGCGACCGTTTGGTGGGCGAACGATCGCACGGCGAGCACGTCAATGTACTGGCTCAAAACATGGGCGAAGTCGCAGAGGGGTTCGCGCACGCCCAGGCCGACCTCCTTGCCGGGCAGGAAGATCGCCGTGCCGCCGAGCTGCGCGATCGCCGCTTCAAAACTCACTCGCGTTCGGAGCGACGGCTTCTCAAACAGCAAGCCCAATGTCCGGCCGGCCAAGAGCGCGGGACGCCTTCCCCGCGCCATCTCCTGTTTCACGATGAGTGCGCGGTCGACCAGCCCGATCGCCTCGCTCGGTCCCAACTCGAACAGGTCCAGAAGATGCCGGGCTTCGCGCATGTTGGCCCTCTCTTCCATCTTTCAGACGGAGAGTGCTTGGAGCGACTGGGCGATGATCGCGCACCCCTGGTCGATCAGGTCGTCGCCAATGGTCAGGGCGGGGAGCAGCCGAAGGACCGTGCCGTGGGTCGCGTTGATGAGCAAGCCCCGCTGAAGGCAGTCGCTCACGACGAGGGTTGCGTCCACGGCCAGTTCGACGCCGATCATGGCCCCTTGGACGCGGACTTCCTGGACCAAGTCGGGCCGGGACTGGCGCCATCGGGCCGCGTGCTCGGCGAAGCGTTCCCCGATCGCCTTGCCGCGCTCCAGAAGGCCCTCTTCGTCGATCGTCTCGACGGTGGCGATCCCGGCCCGACAGGCGAGTGGATTGCCGCCGAACGTGCTGGCGTGCATTCCCGGCTGAAGGGAACGGGCGACTTCGGGCCGCGCGATCATCACCCCGGCCGCGACCCCCCCCGCGAGCGCCTTGGCGCAGGTCAAGACGTCCGGGACGATGTTCGTATGCTGATAGGCGAACCAATGACCGGTGCGTCCCATGCCGGTTTGCACTTCGTCGAGGATGAGCAAGGCGCCTCGTTCGTCGCAGAGCTTGCGTAGGCCCGGGAGGTATCCGGCCGACGGAATGTTGATTCCTCCCTCGCCTTGGATCGGTTCCACAAGGAAGGCGGCCGTCCCTGAGTCGATCGTGGCGGCGGCGGCCTCGAGGTCGTCGTAGGCCACGTAGGCGAACCCAGGCACGAGGGGCTCGAAGCCGGCGTGGTATTTGGGTTGGGCCGTCGCGGTGAGGGCCGCGTAGGTCCGGCCGTGGAAGCCGCCAAGGGTCGTGACGATCTTGGTCCGGCCCGCCGCGTGACCGTGGGCGCGGGCCAGCTTGATCGCGGCCTCGTTGGCCTCGGCCCCGCTATTGCAGAAGAAGCACTGGCCGCCGAACGACCGTTCCGAAAGGGCCTTCGCGAAGGTCCCCTGGGCCTCCATGTACCACGTATTCGGCACATGGATGAGCTGGCCGACCTGCTCGCGCACGGCCTCGACCACGCGGGGCGGACAGTGCCCCAACAGGTTGCATCCCCAGCCTGGGAAGAAGTCGAGATAGCGCCTGCCCTCGGCGTCCCAAACCCACGAGCCCTCGCCCCGGACGAGGCATACCGGATAGCGACGGTAATTGCCGATCACGTAGCGCTCAAATTGCGCGATGACGTCGGTGGAAGTGGTCGTGGCGATCGCGGACAACGCGGGGACCTCCCGGGAAAAGACAACGGCGAAACGGAAAACGAACCGATCGGACCTGAAAACAACGGCCCTCGAAGCGTGGGCCTTCGCGACCGACCTAGAGACGCGCGGCGACCGGCCTACGCCGAACGAGACCGTCGTTCGAGACCTCTTCCAGGGCGATCTCTGTGCCGATGCCGGTCGTCGTGAAGACCTCGATCAAGAGCGAGTGGCGCAAACGGCCATCAATGATGTGGACCTTCTTGACGCCATGATAGAGGCTGTCCAGGCAGGCCTCGACCTTGGGGATCATGCCCTTGTCGATGGTGCCTTGCTCGATGAGGTCGCGGACCCCTTCGGGCGTGAGTTCCGGGATGAGGCTGTCCGGGTCCCGGCGATCGCGCAGGATGCCGGGCGTGTCGGTCAGGAAGACGAGTTTCTCGGCCCCCATCGCCATGGCCACGGCGGCGGCGGCGGTGTCGGCGTTCACGTTGAGAAGGCCGCCGTCGTCGTCCTCGGCCAGCGAGGGGAGCACGGGCACGACACCCGCGAGGCAGAGGTTTTCGATCGGGGCCACGTCCACTTCATCGACCTCCCCGACTCGGCCCAGGTCCACTTCGCCACCCGTCTCGTCGTTGAGTGTCAGTCGTTTGCCGTAAAGGCACTGGGTCGTCTTGTGGTGCATGCCGGCGGCTCGACCGCCGTATTTATTGATGTGACGGACGATGTCCACGTTGATTTCATCGGCGAGCACTCGGGCGACGATCTCGAGTGTCGCGTCGTCGGTATATCGACGCCCCTGGACCCACTTAGGTTCGAGGCCCACGCGAGCCATCGCCGCGGAAATCGCCTTGCCGCCGCCGTGGACGATCACGGGCCTCATGCCGATCGCCTGCATGAACACGACGTCCACGAGCAAGGCGCGAAGGGCCTCGGGGTCCTCCATGAGGGACCCGCCCAACTTCAGGACGGTGGTCCGGCCCTGAAACGACCGGATGTATCGGAGCGCCTCGATCAGGACGTCCGCCTTGCGGATCGCTTCCTCATGCACTTCGGGCCCCTCCAGAGGCGGTCCACGACGATCAAAACGCCATTGTTTCCCGACGGTCTCCCCTTGTAAAGGCCGTTCCGACCCGCGATTCGATGAGGCCAAGGTCCTGGGAGAGCGCATTGCATGTGATGCCCCCGTCACACCGGTTCGTATTTGTCAGTCGCTTGGCGAATCGTCCGTTTGGCTTCTTGAGGCGAACGAGAGAGTGAGGCCCGACCCCAACCCGTGACCAAGCTTGGAGAGCAACCACCATGACCGAGAGCCACAGCCGCGACCGTTCCGACCGCCGCCGCCGGGCCCTGAAGCGCCGCCCGGTCTTGGAAGACCTGGAAGGGCGCCGGCTCCTGGCCACCAGGATCTTCCTTTCCAACGCGGGCCCCATCACGCCCTTCGAGAGCACCGAATACCGCGGCCCGATCGCCAAGTTCACCGCGACCGACGATCGGACCGGGAAACCGATCACCGACCCGTTGCGCTTCGGCGGCGAAGTCCGATGGGGGGACGGCACGTCCTCCAAGATCGGCGACATGCGCTCGTTCTCGGGCGCCTGGGTCGAGTGGGTCAAGCGCGGCAACACGGGTTACTTCAACGTGATGGGCCGCAAGACCTGGGACGGCGAAAACCCCAACGTGCGGATGAGCGTTCAAGTGACGACCATGGACGGCTCGGCCAACACGACCATCAACGCGTCGGTGCGCGACGCCCCCAAGTCGATAACGGGCCAGACGGTGACGATGGGGCCCGGGCTCTGGCACATTGACGCGCCCGTGGCCAGGATCAGGGACACGAACCCGAAATCGGACATCAACGAGTTCAAGGCGTTCATTCGATACACCGACCCGGTCACGCGGCAAACGCGCGAGGTCCGCGGCTCGATCGTCAGCTACATGAATGAGTACATCGTGTACGCGCCTCGGGTCTGGGGCCGCGCGGGTACCTACAATCTCTCTGTCCGGGTCGAGGAGGTGGGCGGAATCACCAAGAACACGAGCGCGGTCGTCCGCGAGCTTTGAGACGATTGGGGGCCGATTCCGGCCCCCAACCGCGAGTGGTTGACCGTCCACTCTTGGGACCACTCACTTCGTCAAGACGAAGCGGTCCAGTTCGGCGCCTTCGTCACCGACTTGGCGAATGGTCAGCGTCTTGCCGTCGAGCTCGGCGAGCGTCCATGAGAAGACCTTGGAAATATGCTTGACCGTGAAGCCCTGCCAAGAACCTTCATCGTCTTGCTGCTCCGGGTCGTAGAGATGCTGGCCCCCCGCGCCGGTCACGACATAGATCACGCCGTTCGGGCGCGTGTTGGTCCGACCGTCGTAAGTCGTGTCCAGGTCCCAGTGGCCCGGGACGAGCCCCTTGCCGGCGTACACTTTGCCGTTCTTGTCGGTGAGCGGCTTGTCATCGGCGGGGGACCCGGCGACGAACTTCATCGGCCGCGACCTTTGGTAGTTATGAACGTGACCGTTGAAGACGACGTCCACCTTGCCTTCTTCGAAGAGGTCGGCCATCGTCCGCATGTGCTGCTGTTCGTAGTGCGAGCGCGACGAGTGAAAACCGGGGTGATGGAAGGCCACGAAACGCCATGTGGCGTCCTTGGCGGCGGCCAGGTCTTGTGCGACCCACGAGCGTAACTCCGGGTTGGTCCAGTCCACGTAGGGGTTCGAGTCAAGGATGGTCCAGTGGGCGTTGCCGCTGTCGAAGGAGAAGCTGGCCATGCGCGGGTAATTCGGGCCGGCCGCTTTCTCGAAGTCGCTGCGGTGCCGGTCGTTGGCGACGAGCTTCGGCACGAGCGCCGAGCCCTCCGTAAGCGTCGGGCCGTTGAGGGGCTGGTCCCAGTAGAGGAAATAGGCGAGTCCGTCGGGGAACTTGTCGAGGTCCCGCGTGGCGACGTCGTGGTTGCCCGGCGCGCCGACGAAGACCGTCGAACTCAACAAAGGCGCGCCGACTTCGGGAGAGGCCTGGGGGGCGTTGTAAACGGGCCAGAAATTCTTGCGATACTCGCTGATTCGGCCGCGCTCGTATACGATGTCGCCGGTGACGACCGCCATGTCGGGACGGGCCTTCCAGACCTGGTACGCCACCTTCCGTTGCTCGGTGGTCCCCGCGCCGATGTCGCCCATCACGACGAACCGAGTGGGTTGATTGGGGCCCTTCGGGGTGTGGGCCTCGGCGGCGAAGACCGTCTGACCGGCCTTGCTGACGCGGTAATGGAAGACGCCGGTCGTCGGCACTCCCGACAATTGGGCCCGATAGACGCGGTGGGGCGCGACCCCTTCCACGGCGACACGGCGATAAGTTGGATTCTCGGCCAAGGTCCACGTGCCGCCCGGGGCTGACAGTAGCTTGACTTGCCAGTCCGCGTCGGCGTCGTCGGTATGCCAGAGAAGCTGAAGGGCCCCCTTCCCGGCCGAATCGCCGAGTTGGAGATACGGCGAGACCACGAAAACGCCGTCGGACGCGGCCGCTGCCCTCTGGGGCGTTTCGGGCGACTGCGCCGTCCCCAAGCAGGGGACGAACGAAACGAAGACCAGCGCAAGGGGCAAAGACCTCATCTGGACCTCAAGGTTAGGACCAAGGTGTAACGACAGACAATCATGTTAGGCGTGCCCGAGGAAAGGTCCAAGAAGGTCTTGTGAATTCGTGAGGAACGCTCACCGCAATCGTCAATCCGCGTCAATCGCCGCGCTTGTGGTCTCGGGGGCCCACCAGATCACGATCATCCCCAGCGAGTAGACAAGCCCGGCGATCGCCCCCACGCGCGCGATATCTCCGCCGAGCAGCGAACTCAGGGCACCGGCCGCGAAGACGCCCACCGCCGTCGCGAACCGCCCGACGTTGTAGGCGATCCCACTTCCTGTCGCGCGCACCGACGTCGGGAACAACTCGGGCAGATAGAGCGGCAACCAACCAAAAAAGAGCGTCGCCACGAATCCTTGAAAGAAGACGACCGCGAGGAACTCGGGGGCCAGAGGGCGTGTCAAGGTGAAGAGGCCACAGGTCAGGGCGGTCGCCCCCAGACTGATCGCGAAGTAGGACCGACGACGGCCGAACCGGCCCGCGAAATGCGACCCCACCAAACTGCCGATCGCGGCCCCGAGCGCCCACCAACCCTGGACGGTCGCCTTGTAGCCGGCACGAGCGGTCCCGCCGATGGAGTCGGCCCACGGGACCATCCACTTGCTCGCCGCCCAGGCCCCCACCAGAGGGATGCTCCCCAACAGGATGCCGATCATGGTGAGTCGCAGGAGCGGAGGTTGGAAGAGCTTCCTCAAAGGGGCGCCCGGGCGGCGAAGGGTCCCTCGTTCCGTCAGCCAACGCGGCGATTCCGGCAGGAAGACAAGCACAAGGACACCCAGTAACGCCGGGGCCGCGCACAGCCCGAAGACCCAGCGCCACGCATCGGCCGTGATCGGTCGGACGCGGGCGACCTGGGAAAGGCCCAGCACCCCCGTGTTGATCGCGCAGCCCATCAGGCCCGCTACCATCGTTCGCGACGACGCCGGCCAAGATTCCTGCGTCAACGCGACCGCGTTCGGCCAGACCCCGCCAACGCCCAGGCCCACCAAGAACCTCAGGAAAAGCAATTGCGGCAGTTCCGTCACGAAGGCCCCCAGCCCCGCGAAGACCGAGTAAAACAAGACGCTCACGCCCAGGGCCCGCACGCGCCCGACGCGGTCTCCCAAGGCCCCCAAGGCAATCCCACCGATCGCGGCGCCGAGCATCAGCGCGGCCGTCAACCAGGCGAACCAGTCGGCGCCTCGGGACTCCGTGTACGAAGGGCCCAGAAGGCTGCGCGTGACCGAGAGCGAGGCGACGGGCATCAAGCCCAGTTCGACGCCATCGAACAAGAGGCCCGCGAAGGCGGCCAGCGCGACCGCCCATCGTGCCCGAACGGAAAGCGGTTCGCGGGTTGGACTCAAGCGGCCTCCAAGGATGGTGAGTCGCAACACCCTACTCCGCGCGAGGTGTCACGGCCAAGATATCGGGGAAGAAAGGAGGGCCCCTCATGGCCCGAGACGCGCCCGAGCGACAACAAGGCGTCGTGGGACTCATCGGCATCGGACTCGTCGGCACGGCCCTGGCCGAGCGGTTCCTGGCCGCCGGTCGGACCGTCCTCGGGTTCGACATCGACCCTTCGGCCCTCAGCCGATTCGAGCGACTCGGAGGCCGCCCCGCGACGGGTCCCATCGACGTTGTCGAACACTGCGATCGCGTCGTCCTGAGCCTGCCGAACAGCGCGATCGTCGCCGCTATAATCGACCTGGTCGCGCCTTCCTTGCGATCGGGCCAAACCCTGATCGACACGACGACCGGCGCCCCCGACGACGCGGTCGCGGCGGGCGAGATCCTGAAGGGGCGCGGCGTGGTCTATCTCGACGCCACGATCTCAGGCAGTAGCGAGCAAGTCCGACGAGGAGAGGCCGTCGTGATCGTCGGCGGCGACGCGGCGGCCGTGGCAATCTGCTCCGACCTCTTTCATGGTTTCTCAAAGGCGGTCCATCACGTTGGGCCGCTGGGTTCCGGGTCACGGATGAAACTCGTGAGCAACCTCGTCCTGGGTCTGAACCGCGCGGCCCTCGCTGAGGGCCTGGGCCTGGCCCAGGCCTGGGGACTCGACCTCGATCAGACCTTGACGGTCCTCCGCGAAAGCGCCTCGTACTCGCGCGCGATGGACGTGAAGGGCCCCAAGATGGTCCAGCGTGATTTCACTCCCGAGGCCCGACTCGCCCAGCACCACAAAGACGTTCGCATCCTCCTGGAGTCGGCCCGTCGCATCCACGCGCGCTTGCCGCTTTCTCAGGTCCACGAAAAACTGTTGGAAGAGGCCGAAGCGGCGGGGCTCGGCACGCTTGACAACGCGGCCATCATCGAGGTGTTACTCAACGAGCGATCGGATTGAGACCCAACACGTTCTCCCTCAAAACCACGGGTCGTTGTACAAGTCCCCATAGGGCGAGAAGTCGCGAAGGCG
>CALLYK010000056.1 GCA_937858365.1 uncultured Isosphaeraceae bacterium
AGGCTCGCCCCAGCCGAGCGGCACCCAGCCGATCGACGGCCCGATGCCGATCGAGCACCCCAAGGCCCGCGCGGACGCCTGCATCTTGCTCTGGATGGCCGGCGGCATGGCCGCCCCGGAAACGTTCGACCCCAAACGGTATGTCCCGTTCGAGCTCGACCTCCCCTGCGAGAAGGTCATGAGCACGTTCCCGGCCATCGACACGGCCGTGGACAACATCAAAATTTGCGAGGGCCTGGAACAGATCGCCAGTGTGCTCGATCGGGGGACCCTGGTGCGTTCCCACGTCTTGCCCGACCTGGGGAACATCCTGCATTCACGTCACCAGTACCACTGGCACACGGGCTACGTCCCGCCTCAGACCGTCGCCGCGCCTCATATTGGCTCGTGGGTCGCCCGCGTACTCGGGCCGCGCAACCCCGCGGTCCCCGCGTTCATCGACATCGGCCAACGATTGGAGGGGATCGGCGAGAAGGAAGAACTAAAGGCGTTCCACACCGCCGGCTTCCTCGGCGCTGAGTTTGGACCATTCCTTTTGCCCTATCCCGACCAGGCGATCGAATCGGTCCGGCCGCCCAAAGGCATGACCCCCGAGCGGTTCGAAGCTCGCCATCGCCGCTACTTGGAACTCGTGAAGCGCGGTCCGCTCGGCGAGCAGGGGAGTGACTACCAACGCGATTCGATGGTCCGTTCCATGGAGAACGCGTATCGGCTCTTGAACTCGCCCGAACGCTCCGCGTTTGATCTGTCATTGGAGCCGAAGGACAGCTATCAGAAGTATGACACGGGCCGGTTCGGCCTGGGGTGTCTGCTCGCCCGCCGGTTGGTCGAGGCGGGGGCCCGCTTCATCGAAGTGACCACCGAATACGTCCCCTTCCTGCATTGGGACACCCATGAGAACGGCCACAGCACTTACGCGCGCATGAAGTCGGAGATCGACCGGCCCATCGCCCAGCTCGTCCGAGACCTGGACCAGCGGGGCCTCCTCGAGCGGACGCTCGTCATCGTCGCCAGCGAGTTCAGCCGTGACATGATGATCGAAGGTGTGCCCGGCAGCTCGGCGCGCGACCAGTCGCGCGCGAAGTCGGACCTCCTCAAGCAACCGATCCACTACGGCCTGCACCGCCACTTCACGGGCGCCAGTTCGGTCCTGATGTTCGGCGGCGGCATCAAGCGAGGCCAGCTTTACGGCGAATCGGCCCCCGAACGGCCCTGTATGACCACGCGCGACCCGATCGGCGTGAGCGACATGCACGCGACGATCTTCACGGCCTTGGGGATCTCGCCCAAGACCGCTTTCACGATCGAAAAACGCCCCTTCTACGTCACGGAAGATGGCAAGGGGAAGGCCCGTCAGGAACTCTTCGCTTGACGGGTCAGTCCCGCTCGGCTCGCCTCAATCGCCCAACCGCTCCAACTCGGCGGCGACGGCGTCCACCAGGGGCCGAAGCCCTTCTTCCGAAAAGTCAAAACGGACCCCGGCCGCGGCGAAGAGGTCGGGGACCCCGCGCGACCCGCCCAAGGCCAGCGCCCGGCGATACGACGCCACCGCGCCGGCTCGGTCGGTCCGGGCCCTGAGCCAGAGCTGCAAGGCCCCAAGCTGCGCGATCCCATATTCGATGTAGTAGAACGGATACAAAAAAATGTGCAACTGCCGATGCCACGAGAGGGCCCGCGCCTCGTGGTGGCCGGTCCAATCCACGCCGCCGCCGAAGCGATCCAACAGGGCGAGCCAGGCTTCCTTGCGTTGCCTGTGGTCGTGTTCAGGATGGCGATAGACCCAGTGCTGGAAGGCGTCCACCGTGGCGATCCAGGGGAGGATACTGATCGTCCCTTCCAACAACTGGCGATACGACCGGGCGGCGTCGGCCTCGTTGTAGAAGGCACTCAGGTCGCGCGCTCCCAGCAGTTCCATGGTCATCGAGGCGACCTCGCAGAACTCGATCGGGCACTCGCGATAAGGGGCGAAAGGGATGTCGCGGCTGGCCAGCGCATGGAAGGCGTGCCCCCCTTCATGCAGGAGTGTGCGCAAGTCGCCGTCCACGCCGACCGCGTTCATGAAAATGAATGGGAGTCGGTCATCCTCATAGGTGGTCTGATAGCCGCCCGGTGATTTCCCCTTGCGATTGGCCAGGTCGAGCAATTTCTTACGACGCAGGAAAGCAAACTGGGCCCCGAGCTCGGCGTCGATCTGGTGGAAGATGTCCTCGACCCCCGCGGCCAGCTTCTCGGGGTCTTGAAAGGGACGCAGGGGCTCGCGGCCTCGCGGGTCCACCGAGAGGTCCCATGGCCGAAGCTGTTCCACCCCCAGGGCCACGCGCCGACGTTCCTGTAAGTCGCGGGTCAGCGGCACGACCGCCCGTTCGATCCCTTCCTGGAAGCGTTCGGCCTCGGCCACGCAGTAATCGAAGCGTTCTCGCGCTCGATAGGCGTAACCCACGTAGTCATCGAAACCTGCTTCGCGGGCGACTTCCACCCGCAGGGCAACCATCTGATCGAAGAGCGTTTCGAGGGCCTCCGCGTCGCGCAAGCGGCGCTCGGCAACGAGCACCCAGGCTTCCTCCCGAGTGGCCCGATCGGTCTCCTCCAAGAAGGGGGCCATCTGCGCGGGCGTGCGTTCCTGGTCGCGGAACTGGACCGTCATCGCCCCCATGATCTTCTGGTATTGCTGTTCCAACTCGGCGAGTTTGGTCTCGCGCGGCACGTTGGCCTCGCGAAAGAGGGCCCGTCGGTTCTCTTGGGCCCGGTCGTAAACGCGGTACTTCTCCGGGTCGAGCCCCGCTCGGTGCGGGCAATCGAGATACTTCGCGCGAAGTTCGTTGCTCACGGGCTTCAAGCGCGGTTCGACTTCGCGGATGAAGGTGAGGTAAGCGGCCTCGCGGTCGGGGTCGTCGGTCTGACAGGTCATCGCGACGTACCGCTGCACGCCCTCCTGCGAGACGGCCGCGTTCAGCTCGCCCAGGTCGCGGAGCCACGTCTCCAGGTCCGCGACCGACGCGATGGGTCGGTCCTGGAGCTTCTGGAACCAGGGTTCGATCGCCTCCCAGGTCTGAAGCTCGACCTCGGCGGGCAACCATTGACGAGGATAGACCGCGGGTTCGTAAACGACCGTGGACATGTCGGCTTCTCAAGGTGATGGGCGCGATCGGTGCTGCTCACATGGTAAACGAAGGTGCCTCCCACGGCCAGCTTGGGCGCGGACCGTCCATGCGCGAGGTGGTCGATTCTCCCGCGCCGAAGTGAAATGCAGCGAGCAGGTGTCACACCGCGACGTGTTCGGGAGAAACGCCGCGTTCAGAACAAAATCCCTTCGGGAGGAGGGAACTCGGGGAGCACCCGCCGAGGTCCTGTGTGACACCTGCCCGCTGTGGTCGGACGCGATCGCCCGCCTGCGCGAAGCGATCCTTCATCACACGGGTACTCTCGACCGTCGAGCACCTCCCGCATGACTGGGATTTCCCAGGGTTTCTTTTTTTGGGCCGTCATTCCGGGTCTTTCGGCGTGCGCGAGCGACTGAAAAGGTCACTGAAGGGCGAGAACTCCTGTTCGGACTCGGCCCAAACACGA
>CALLYK010000057.1 GCA_937858365.1 uncultured Isosphaeraceae bacterium
GACCGGGTCGATCCCGCTGTCTACGCTCCGCGCCAAGATCGATTACGGCTTCGCCGAGGCGAAGACGGCCCAGGGCCACATCGGCGTGAAGGTCTGGGTCAACCAGGGCGACTATCTGAAGACGGAGGGCGGTTCCGATGGTTATGATGCCCAAGCGGGTCAAGTTCCGAAAAAGCCAAAAAGGCCGCGTAAGAGGTAATGCGACCCGCGGCAATTACGTGGCCTTCGGCGACTACGGCCTCCAGACCCTCGAAGCCGGCCGCATCAGCGCGGAAGTGCTCGAGGCCGGCCGTGTCGTGGCCAGCCAAGCGGTGAAGGGGGGAGGCAAACTCTACATCCGAGTCTTCCCGCACAAGAGCGTTACGTCCATCCCGGCCGAGACTCGCATGGGGAAAGGCAAAGGAGAAATCGAATACTGGGCGGCCGTCGTCAAGCCGGGGACCGTCATCTTCGAGATCGCCGGCCTGAGCGAGGACGCGGCCCGTGCCGCCTTCTCCCGCGTCGCTTATAAGATGCCCGTGCGCTGCCGGTTCATCGGCCGCCGACCCACCATCTGATCCAGCCCAAGGTCCAGGGACCTCAGAACCATGTCCAAGCCGGCCGCATTGCGAGAACAGGACGACGAGCAACTGGAACTCACTCTCAAGGACACCGAGAAGGCCCTCTTCCGGCTCCGCCTTCAGAGTGAGACCGAACGGCTGGACGCCCCCAGCGAGGTCCTCAAGGCCAAACGCGAAATCGCCCGGATCAAGACCATCCTTCACGAGCGCGCCCTGAAGCGAATCGCCTCGCCCGCCCCGACCAACGCCCCAGCCAAGCAAAAGTAAGGTGAGACCCAGCCCGATGAGCCAGCCCGCCTCTCCCACGCCCCGGACCCTCCGCAAGACGGAAATCGGCCGGGTCACCTCCGACAAGATGAGCAAGACGCGGCGGGTCGAAATCGAACGCCTCGTCCCCCACCCCAAGTACGGCAAGTACCTCAAGAAGCGGACCGTCTGCTACGCCCACGACGCCGACAACTCCACCCACGTCGGCGACCTCGTCGAGATCATGGAGACACGCCCGCTCTCCAAACTCAAGCGCTGGCGCATCCTTCGGGTCGTCCGCCCGGGGGCCCAGCGGGCCTTGGCCGGCGAGAACATGGACCCCGCCCAATCGACCCCCTGAGCGGTGAACGCCCGCCACTCCTGGAATCCATACGTGATCGGACGTTAGGTGCCCCATGATCCAGATGCAAACCCGGCTCGACGTGGCCGACAACACCGGCGCCAAGGAAGTGATGTGCATCAAGGTGCTCGGCGGCAGCGCCTCGCGCTACAAGCGCCGGGTCGCCGGCCTGGGTGACGTCATCATTTGCAGCGTCAAGAAGGCCTCCCCAGGCGGTGAGGTCAAGGCCGGCGACGTCGTCCGTTGCGTCGTCGTCCGCACGCGCAACCAATCTCGTCGCGGCGACGGCTCCTACGTCAAGTTCGACCGCAACGCATGCGTCCTCATCAATCCCGAAAACGAACCTCGCGGCACGCGCATCTTCGGCGCCATCGCCCGCGAGCTCCGCGAGCGCCAGTTCATGAAGATCATCAGCCTGGCCTCCGAGGTCGTCTAACCCAACTGAACGCTCTGCAGACGCCGGGGCCATTCAAGACTAGGACCGATCGTGATGTTCATCCGAAAAGACGACCAAGTGGTGGTGACGACCGGGGACGACCGTTCCCGTCAGGCGCGGAAGGTCTTGCGGGCCATTCCGTCGGCGAACAAGATCGTCGTCGAAGGCGTCAACCGCGTGTACAAGCACCTCAAGCCAAGCGGAAAGAACCGCCAGGGCGGCCGGCTCTCCAAGGAGATGCCGATCGACGTCTCCAATGTGCTCCTTCACTGCCCGACCTGCAATCGAGGTGTGCGAATCGGGATGAGGTTCACACCACTCGGTCAGAAGGAACGCTACTGCAAGGTCTGTTCCGGGGCGCTGGGCAAAGTGGGCCCGGTGAAGCCCAATCGCTCCCAATCCTCATCGGTCGCCCCCGCCAAACGGCCCTAACGGAAACGCATCGAAACGTCGCGATCACGCTGAGAGAAGGAAGTTATCGACATGGCCCGCCTCCTGGACCACTATCATCAGACGATCGCCCCCGCCCTGGGCGAGAAGTTCCAAGTCACCAACAAGATGGCGATCCCCAAACTCGAGAAGATCGTCGTCAACATGGGTGTGGGCCGGGCCACGCAAGACAAGGCCCTTCTCCAAGCGGCCGTCGAGGGTCTGTCCAAGATCACCGGTCAGCAACCGATGATCACCAAGGCCAAGGTCTCCGTCTCCGGCTTCCGCCTCCGCGAAGGGAACGAGATTGGCTGCAAAGTGACCCTCCGCGGCAAGCGAATGTACGAGTTCCTCGACCGCCTCGTCTCCATCGCCCTGCCTCGTATCCGCGACTTCCGCGGCATCAACCCCAACAGCTTCGACGGCAACGGCAACTACACGATGGGATTGGCCGAACAGGTCGTCTTCCCCGAAATCGACCCGGACAAGCTCCAGATCAGCCAAGGGATGGACATCACGATCGTCACGTCGACCAGGAACGACGACCAGGCGCGCGAACTCCTCAGAGCTTTCGGCCTTCCCTTCCGCCAGCCCGGCCAGAAGGGCCCCAGTCAATCCACTCGCAAGAGCAAGCCCAAGGCCGCGAAGGCCGGCGCCGCCCCCGCCAAGACCAAGACGAAGACCTGAACCTGACCCCGCGTGAACGAGACCGAACCCCAATCTCGCCCAGGTTGTACGAGACATGTCCACCAAGGCCCAGATGCATCGATCGCAAACACCCCGCAAATTCAAGGTGCAGCACCGGAATCGGTGCTCGCTCTGCGGGCGGCCCCGAGCCTACTACCGCAAGTTCGGCATCTGCCGCATCTGCTTCCGAAGCCTCGCCAGCAAAGGTCTCATCCCCGGCGTCAAGAAAGCAAGCTGGTGATGGTCCCTGGTCATTGGTCATTCGGCGGAGAGGGCGCGGGCGCATCAGGGTTCGGATGCGATGTCCAACCGAAAACCAATGGCCAATGGCCAATGACCCATCACTAAGGACCAATTATCCATGATGACTGACACTGTCGCCGACATGTTGACTCGGATCCGCAACGGGGTGCGAGTCGAGAAGCCGATCGTGACAATGCCGACCTCGCGCTTGCGGGAAGGGATCGCCCAGGTGCTCAAGGATGAAGGCTACATCTGGGACTTCGACGTGGTGGACACCGTGCCGGTCCGGACCTTGCGTCTGCAACTGAAGTACGGCCCCAATGGTGAACGCCTAATCACAAAAATCGAACGCGTGAGCAAGCCCGGACGGCGCTTGTATCGTGGCTATCGCGACCTCAAGCCGATCCTCGCCGGGATGGGCATTCAAGTCCTCAGCACCCCCAACGGGGTCATTTCCGACCGTCGCGCCCGGGCCGAGAAGGTGGGCGGCGAAGTCTTGGCGCTGGTTGAGTGATTGTGTCAGCGAGCGAGTGAATCAGGAAGCGAGTCGCCACCATGTCCCGTATCGGTCGCAAGCCCGTCGCCGTCCCCGCGAACGTCAAGGTCGCGTTGGATGATCACACGATCCACATCGAGGGCCCCAAAGGGAAGCTCTCGTTCACCTACCGTCCCTCGATCACGGTCGTCCATGACACCGGGGCCAAGCAGATCGTGGTCTCGCGGGCGGACGAGGAGCGCGAGAACCGGGCCCTCCACGGTCTGACCCGCAGCCTGATCGCGAACATGGTCGAAGGGGTCACGGCCGGCTACACACGGAAGCTGGAAATCCAAGGCGTCGGCTATCAGGCCCAGCTCAAGAAGGCGAACACGGTCGCCTTGCAGGTCGGTTACGCCAACCAGGTGGTCCTCGAGGCCCCTCCGGGCGTGACGGTCACGGTGCCGGACGCCACGCACATCGTGATCAGCGGGCCCGACAAGCAAGCGGTCGGCCAGTTCGCCGCCACCGTCCGCAAGGTCAGGCCCCCGGAACCCTACAAGGGCAAGGGCATCCGCTACGAAGGGGAAGTCGTCCGTCGCAAGGCCGGCAAGGCGTTCGGTTCGAAATGATCGGTCGTGGTGAGCGGTCCGTGGTCCATCAGGAAGCGACGGTCATCGCCAACCGGACCACTCAACGCCGCCGGGGAAGGGGCCTTCTGTGAGCCAGCAAGAGATCATCCAAGCACGCCGGGAACGCCGGCAGCTGCGGGTCCGAAAGAAACTGGAAGGGACCGCCGAACGACCTCGGCTGGCCATCTTCCGAAGTTCCAAGCACATCTACGCGCAGATCATCGACGACGGCCAAGGGAAGACGTTGGCCCAGGCCAACACCCTGGACAAGGACGTACGTACCCAGCTCGTGAAGGGCTATGGCGGCAACCAGGGGGCGGCCGGCCTCGTGGGCAAGGTCGTGGCCGAACGGGCCCGGAAGGCCGGTATTGACAAGGTTTGCTTCGACCGTCGAAGCTACAAGTACCACGGCCGGGTCAAGGCCCTTGCCGAGGCCGCTCGCGAGGCCGGCCTTCAGTTCTAATCGAGTCAAGCGTCTCCTTCGGTCTGGTCGCCCCGCGCGACCCTTGGCTGAGATACCTTCCTTCCTGTTTTCGTGCAAAAGGTGAGCATTCGTGTCCAGCGATACCAGGGAACGCGGCGAGTGGTCCGAGAGCGTCGTGGCGATCCGCCGTTGCGCGGCCGTCGTGAAGGGCGGTCGCCGTTTCAGCTTCAACGCGCTCGTGGTGATCGGTGACGGTCGAGGCCGAGTCGCTTGGGGCTACGGCAAGGCCAACGAGGTGCCCCCCGCCGTCGAGAAGGGGGTCA
>CALLYK010000058.1 GCA_937858365.1 uncultured Isosphaeraceae bacterium
GGCCGAGAAGGTTGTGGTTCTGGGAGGCATAGGGGATCGTCCGGGTGTGCGGCGGTCCGAAGGGGGGACCGTTTGTCGCCAGGAGTGAAACCCCTGGAACACCCAAACGCGGTCGCCCCGCGACTGCGCAGCCCCGAGGGGGCGAAAGCTAAATAGACAGAGGCTTGAGTAGTCCAGGGGCCCACGCCCCTGGCCTTTGGCTTTCGCCCCTTCGGGGCTTGGGGGAGAATGAGGCCGTTCGCGTGGTCCAGGGGCCCACGCCCTGGCCATCGACTCTCGCCCCTTCGGGACTGAGGGCCCCCCTGGAACTCATCGTTCCTGAGGCCCCATCAGTCGTGGCCAACCCGATCGGGACCCGCCCTAACGCGAGGCGATCGCCTGGGCCAGCGGCCGGACGATCCGCGGGATGATCACCTCCGACACGATTTCCTCACCCACCCCGCGAAGGCATTGAAACGCCTCCACGAAGGTCTTGTCGTTCTCGCCGCGCCAGTAGCGACGGATCGTGAAGTAGAGGCTGATCTGGTCGTCGGCGTAATCTCCGCTGCGCACCTGGGAAACACTTGTCCGGGTCTCGATCGAGAGGCGCGCCTGGGTTTGGCAGTCCCCTTCCAGGGCGAACGTGATCGACGGTTCGTAATGCACGACGCGCCCGCCTGGGATCGCCAGCAGACCGTCCAGGCCGGCGCCGAGGCCCAAGGCCTCAACCACGACTTCGTCGTGATTGCCCGTGAACGTGAAGTCGAAGCCGAAGAGCACGTCCAACGCCTCGCAATCCAAGGTGCTCAGCGACAGGATGTGAGGGGCCATTTCCAGGACCAGCTCATGCTGCTTGTAGGCCGAGCGGGGCGTCTCCGGGTTCACATGCCCCGAACAGAGCCGACGCGGCTCCAAGGCCACCCACCGATAGGCCGGTTCTTCCTTGTCCCCTTCCAGCACCAGGTCGCCGCTCTCACGAGTATACAGGTTTCTTAGTTCAGGATATGCTTTACGCATTTGCTCGAAAAAGTGCAGGACGGTGTCACGGCCGTTGGGGAGCTCCAACTCGGTGTTGAGGTTGACGTTGATATAGAAATCGTCCGCGTCGGCATGATACGGATTCATACGCAGGACTCCTCCCCGGCATTCGGTTCGCCCGCGGCGTGGTGACTCAACATCGTCCATTGTACAGGATAGGGCCAGATGGGGAAACCAACGGGCGGTCCTCTCATGGCCAAAGATGTTCCGACGGTGACGGTTGCGCCTCGACGGATGGCCCGGGAAGGGCCATGAGACGGGCCGGGCGTCGGGGCCGGCCCTCATCCCGAAGGGGTCCGGACTCGGAATCAGACCCTCAGACCCGAGCGCGCCTTGGAGAAACGGGCGTCGTTCCGTAAGATATGATCGGCCCGGTTGACCTCGGGGCGTGTCGGCCGGTCCAGGTGTGTTGTGAAGTTCCCGCATCGTCGAGGCGGCCGACCACGATGTCTCAGCAGCCGGACCTCACTTCGACGCAACCCGTGTCGGGCGGTTCGACGTCTTGGACCGGTCCGGTCACGATCGACCTGACGGGTAAGACCCTGGGCGACTACGAGGTCGATCGCTTGCTCGGCCGCGGCGGGATGGGTGAGGTGTATCTCGCCCGCCAGATCAGCCTGGATCGACAAGTCGCGTTCAAGGTGCTCCGGGCCGACCTGCTCACCAACCCGATCTCACTCAGTCGGTTCGAGGCCGAGGCCGGCGCCGCCGCCAAGATCAATCACCCCAACATCGTCCACATTTATCAGCTCGGTACGATCCAGGGCCTGCGCTACATCGCCATGGAGTATGTGGCCGGGACCAACCTGCGCGACTACATCGTCCGCAAGGGGGGTCTGGAACTGGCCCCCGCCTTGTCGATCATGCGGCAAGCGGCCATGGCGGTGGGGGCGGCCGGCGAGATTGGCCTGGTCCATCGTGACATCAAACCTGAGAACATCCTTCTGACTCGCAAGGGCCAGGCCAAGGTCGCCGACTTCGGCCTGTGCCGCTCCCTGAACGCCGAGTCGGTCAAGCTCACGCAACATGGCGTGGCCCTGGGCACGCCCATGTATATGAGCCCCGAACAAGTGCAGGGACGTGAGGTCGATCATCGGAGCGACCTGTATAGCCTGGGTGTCACCTTCTTTTACATGCTGGCCGGCGAGGCCCCCTTCCACGGCGACAATCCCATCGCGGTCGCGCTCAAACACGTCCATGAGCGACCCCCCAACCTGCTGGACATCCGCCCCGACCTGCCGGTCGACGTGGTGGCGATGATCCAGAAACTGATGGCCAAGGACCCAGCCAAACGCTACTCGTCCGCGGGCGAACTGCTCAAGGAACTCACACGCCTGCGGTCCTTGTACGCGTCGGGCGCCTTGACCCAGTCGATGACCGCCGAGCCCGTCCCGTTCGACGTCCCGACCCTTCCCGAAAGCAAGCCGCGAGGCGCGGCCGCGACCCCTCCCACCGCGCCCCAAACGCTCGCGACGACCCCAGCCCAACCATCCGTCCCCGAGGCGGCGACGGACCAAGACCAAGACCAAGGCACCGCCCCCAGGGTCTTTTGGACCAGGCCTCGTTTCGCGGCCCTGCTCGTCTTGGCGGCGATCCTCGGCGGCCTTTGGGGTTGGAAGGGACGCGCACCCGACCTCCTGGCCGCCGGCTCACCCGGTCCCAACGGCCCCCCGGGCCTCTGGCTGGAACCAGCCTGGACCGACGTCCCCCGCCAAGCCACGCCGGCCGCCCAGTATCGTCACGCCCAATTCGCGGCCCGACGCGCGGAACTCGTCGCGGCCTGGCTGGCCGTGCCGGGCCACTTCCCCGGGGCCACCGATTGGTCCTTCCGCGCCTATGTGCAAGTCGCCCGCGAGTTCTTCCGAGGGCACGACTCCGCGCGGCTCCGGGCCCTGGCCGAAGACCTGAACCGGTCCGAGAGCCGGCGCGACGCCCAACTCGCCCGCGTCGCCCACGCAGCGACCCTCCCAGCCGGGGCCGATGAGGACTTCCTGGCCGACTTCTTCGACATCAACCCAGCCGCGATGGACCCTGGCGTCCGGGAACTCGCCCTCGAGGTCTTGGGGCAACGCCGCCAAGCCAACCCCGACGGCCCCGCCGCCAAACGCATGTTGGCCCTTCAAACCGAACTCTTGACCGCCTTGCAGATCGAGCGCCTCGAACCGATCGTCCCCGCCCGCTCGCGCTGACGGGCCGCGCCGCTAGGCCCAACGCTTTCGCCGACGTCTGGGAGTTTGCCGATGCCCGTCCTGAAACGTGTGAACGAAGGCCCACCCGGCCAGTACATCGAACTCAACAAAGACTCCCTGGTGATCGGCCGCGCCCCCGAGTGCGACCTCGTCCTTTCCAGTCAGGGCGTCTCCCGCCGCCACGCCGAGATCAAACGCCTTGGCCCCGACCTTTTCCTCTGCGACTTGAAGGCCCGCAACAAGACCAAGGTCAACGACCGAGACCTCGCCGAGTCCGAGGCCCATCCCCTCAAGAACGGTGACCGCATCAATATTTGCGAAGTCGAATTTGTCTATTATCTGAAGCTGCCGACCACGAGTGAATTGGGCCGACCCAAGGACGAGATGCAGATCGTCGACGGTGACGAAGACGCGACCGTCCACACCCTGGACGCCTCGCGGTCCGACCTGCAAATGAGCGCGGTGAGGCCGGAGGCGAAGCTCCGCGCCGTCTTGGACATCACCCGCAGCCTCTCCAGCGAGCTGGACATCGACGTCGTCGCCCCCAAGGTGCTCGACTGCCTCTTCGAACTCTTCCGCAAGGCGGAACGAGGCTTCCTGGTGATCCGCGAGGAGGGCAGCGGCAAGCTCATCCGCAAGGCGTTCAAGCACCGCCAGCTTCGGGGTCGCGGCATCGGGCTGGGCTCGCAACAGACCGACGAAGTGCCTCAGACGTTGAGCCGGACGATCGTCAATCACGTCATGGAACAGAAGACGGCCTACATCAGCCGGAACGCCGGGTCCGACACGAACTTGCCCACCAACGCGTCGATCGCCGACCTGAAGATCCGGTCGGTCATGTGCGCCCCCTTGCTCACGCCCGACGGCAAGGCCCTGGGCATCCTCCAGCTCGACACGAGCGACCTGAACCAGTTCGACAAGGACGACCTCGACCTGCTCGACGCGGTGGCCAAGCAAGCCGCGATCGCCCTCCAAAACGCGACCCTGCACATGGGCCTCTTGAACAAGGACCGGATCGACCGCGACCTGAAACAGGCCACTCATATCCAAAAGCTCTTCCTGCCCAGGTCCGTGCCCAAGGTGGCCGGCTACGAGTTCTTCGCCCACTACAACGCGGCCTACGAGGTCGGCGGCGACTACTACGACTTCGTCCAATTGCCGGGCAATCGCCTGGCCGTGGTGGTGGCCGACGTCTCCGGCAAAGGGGTGGCCGCCGCCCTGATGATGGCCAAGTTCTCCGGCGACACCCGCTTCTGCATCCTCACCGAAGACGCCCCAGCGCCCGCCGCCGACGCCCTGAACCAACTGCTCTGCGACGCCGGCATCGAAGAGAAGTTCATCACGCTCGGCCTGGGCATCCTCGACCCAAGCACCGGCCGCGTGACCGTGAGTTCGGCCGGCCACCCCCCCTTGCTGGTGAAGCGAAAGGCGGGCCACGTCGACGCCCTGGCGATCGACAAGATCGGCTTTCCCCTGGGCACGTTCGACGACGCCGTCTATCAACAAGAAGAAGTGGTTTTGGAACCAGGTGACGTGGCCGTCTTCTACTCGGACGGCATCACCGACGCCCAGGACCCCAACGGCAAGCCATTCGTCTCGGCCGAAGTCGATCGCCTCAAGAACAGCCTCGAGGAGTTGGTGGGCGGACCCGAAGCGATCGGCAAGGGCCTCTTGCAGCACATCCGCGAGTTCTCCGCCGGCGCCCGCCAGTTCGACGACATGACCTTGGTCTGCCTCGGGCCGGTCTAGCGCGGACCACTCCGGCGGTGGCCCAGCCGATCATGGTCCGCACGGGCGCCCCGCCGTCAACGGCGGGGCGGGCTTGTCCGCTCGGCCGAGACGTTTCAGGTCCCACGCTCAACCTGAGCGGGAGGGGCGGCATGTTCCGGGGTCGTCAGGCCCAGGAGGGCCGACGACCCCGGAACAT
>CALLYK010000059.1 GCA_937858365.1 uncultured Isosphaeraceae bacterium
GGCCGGCGTCGGCGCGACAGGGGCCGGCTTGTTCGGCGAGGGCGAAGGCGCGGGGGGAGTCACCCCGGTCGCGGGTCGCGGTACATCACCCTGGGTTGTAGTCTCAGTGGGTCCGGGCATCGACGTTCTCGGGGCGGGACCGGATTGAGGGGCGTTGGGACCAGGCGCCTTTGGACATGGTGATGTGGCCCGGCCTTGTCGATCACGGAAGACCGACCTTGTCCCACTTCAGGTAGTATGGGGGTCGGCCCATCCAAGTCAATGAAAATCCCTGATCGGGGCGACCCGAAACAACGTCTCATTGGCGCCCGGCTTCCTGAAGCGGCTTGTGGATGTCGCGTGGCGGTCGCTACAATCCTAGTCACTTGACACGCGTTGACGGAACTTGAGACCAACTCGCTTGCCCACATTGGGTGTGATCGCTGGAGACGGGGTCGGGCCTGAGGTCATCGCCCAGGCCCTCGCCGTGCTTGACGTGGTCGAGCGCCGCGAGGGCATGGGGGTGGAGTTGGTCCCCTTCGACCTGGGTGCGGACCGTTACTTGAAGACGGGCGAGGTCTTGCCAGCCGACGAGTTGGCACGCTTGAAGCGCTGCGACGCCCTGCTCTTGGGGGCGGTGGGCGACCCTCGCGTTCCCCCGGGCGTGCTTGAGCAAGGTCTGCTCCTCAAGCTGCGTTTCGCCTTCCACCAATACATCAATCTTCGACCGATCAAGCTCTATCCAGGTGTCGATACGCCGATCAAGGGCAAAGGCCCAGCCGAAATCGACATGGTGGTCGTCCGCGAGAACAACGAGGACCTTTACGTCGGCGCGGGGGGCCACACGTACAAGGGGACGGCCGCCGAAGTCGCCATCCAGACGTCGATCAACACAAGGGCGGGCGTCGAGCGCTGCTTGCGGTTCGCGTTCGAGCTGGCCCGCGAGCGGGCCGCGAAGCGCCCGTTCCCCGGTCTGACGGCGGCCGAACGGGACGCGGGCAAGGTCGGCAAGGTGACGATGGTCGCCAAGACCAATGTCCTCACGTATGCCCATGACCTTTGGATGCGGGCCTTCACCGAGGTCGCGGGCGACTACGCGGAGGTCGCTACCGAGTATCAGCACGTTGACGCTTGCTGCATGCGGTTCGTGATCAGTCCCGAGCGTTTCGACGTGGTGGCCACGACCAACATGTTCGGCGACATCCTGACCGATTTGGGGGCCGTCTTACAAGGCGGGATGGGCGTGGCCGCATCAGGGAACCTCAATCCCGATCGGTCCGCGCCCAGCATGTTCGAGCCGGTCCACGGCTCGGCCCCGGACATCGCCGGCAAAGGGATCGCCAACCCGATCGCGGCCATCCTCTCGGTCGCGATGCTGCTCGATCATCTGAAGGTCCCCCGAGGGGCCCAGGCCGTCCGCGGCGCCGTCGCGAAGGTCTTGGCCGCCGGGTCGCCCCGCACTCCCGACCTGGGCGGTCGAGCCACGACCGCCGAAGTCGGCCTGGCCGTGCTGGACGCTCTTGGCGCTTGATTCGATTCGGAAGGGACCCGAGACCGCTCACGTTCGACTGATCGTCAGGCCGCCCGCGAACACAAGAAGCGTGGGCCGTCGCGTCGATCGGGCCGCCGCGTGAGCACGTGTACGTCTCGCCTGGACACCGTTGGGAGCGCCCCGTCATGAGCCTCCGTTCCGGTCATGCCCTGGATTCGAGCGTCTTGGTCTTGAACCGACTGTACATGGCCGTCCGCGTGGTGACGGCCCGACGCGCCTTTTGTCTTCTGGCCAAGGAGCTGGCCGAGGTGGTCGTGGTCGACGACGGCTACTACCACAGTTTCGACCTCGCCGGATGGCTGCAAGCATCGCGCGACGGCACCCGCCGACACGCCCCCGACAGCGAGGTCGATTACGTGCGCGCGGTCCGGTACGACGTCGAGGTCCCGCGCCTGATTCGCCTCCTCAGCTACGACCGCCTGCCGCGTCAACGCGTGCGGTTAAGCCGTCGGAACGTCTTCGCGCGCGACGGCCATCGTTGCCAGTATTGCGGCAAGTCGTTCGCGACGTCCGACCTGAGCCTGGACCATGTGGTACCCAAGAGCAAGGGGGGCCAAACGACCTGGGAGAACATGGTGGCGGCCTGCTTAAAGTGCAACGTCCGCAAGGGCGGGCGCACGCCTCATGAAGCGGGCATGCGACTCTTGATGGAGCCGGCGCGTCCCCGGATGAGTCCCACGTTGCACCTCAAGATGGGGCACCGCAAGTACGCGAGCTGGCGGGCCTTCCTCGAACATGCCTCGTGGGCCGTGGACTTGCGCTAGCGGACCCGGACGGCCCGTGCCGGCGCTGGCGCCGGCGCAGCGATCTTCATGGGTCGGATGCCTCCGATCGGCAGGACGTAGCGTCGGACATATCCGGTGGACGATGGCAGTCGAAACGGTGCGTTCGGCTGTCGCGAGTACGACGCGACGCGATTGGTCGAGTCGATGATCCAACCGACATAGTAGTTCCCGCGAGCTACTCCTTTGGGAAGGGCCCCGCTCCAAGCAACCGTCGTGGTCTTCGCGGCCGAGAGCCCGTTCACAGTTTGGGTCCCGAGGAGGACGTCGCTGGTGGTGATCTTGTTGTCACGCGAGAGGTAGTAAGACACGCGGAAGGCCGCCGCGCGACTCGTGCCGCCATTGAAGACGAACGCGGACACCTTGATACGACTTCCCAGCTTGGTCACCGTGACCTGAAAGTCCGAGTCCTTTCGGTTCGCCCATCGGTCGCGATCCATGAGGTCGGGCCGGTCGGTAGGGCCTTTCGCTTGTTGGAACGGATTGTCGAGGCGCCTTCCCATCGCTTGAATGAGCCAGTCCCACTTGGCCTTCGTGATCCGAATGGCCGCGCCGAGCGGTTGCCCGTTCCCGCGGACGTCCTGGTTTCCCACGTGGACGCCAATGATCGTGGGCACGCGCCATTCGGGGCTGTTGTCGATCACGGGTGAACCGCTGTTGCCCTGGAAGGTCGTGATTTCCGCCGGGTCGTACCAAAAGCGATCGGGGTCCAGCCCTAGACCGACCATGATCCGACCGCCGGTCGTGAACTGACGGAGGCCGTCCGCGTCGGGCGAGTCCGCTAGGTGCCCCGGGTAACCGATGACTTGCATGGGCAGCGTTTGCTGGGAAATTTGCGTGATCAGAAGGTCGGACGTCCAGCCGAAGGAGAGCCATCCGGCCAGCGACGGCATGCCGATGTTGCGATCGAGCTTGAGGATGGCGAGGTCCCAGTCTCCGCCCGCGCCCGCGCCGTGCTGATACTCGGTCTGGTTGATGATCGGCTCGCCCACGACCTTGGCTTCGCCGAAGAACCGTCCTGAGGCACCGTTTCGCCCGGCGTAGACCCGAAGGAAGATCGGCTTGCCCAAGTCGGGGTGTTCCACATTGTGCGCGTTGGTCAGGACGTGAAAGGTGTCCACCAGGGCGCCCGTGCCTGTCCGCGTCTCGACGCCCTTCGGTGTCTGAAAGTCGGCCTCAATGCTCACGACCGCCGAGTAGGGAAACCTCAACGTGTCGCTCACGGGCGTCGCGGTCAGGAGTTCCCGCCGCTCCAAAGGAGCCGGCCCAACCGGAGTGAAGCGCTTGCGCTGGTGACGTTCACGACGCCTCGTCCCCATCAACCGGCTCCGTAAGCCGCCCAGCAACGACATCATGGAAGTCCCTCCGGCGCGGGTCTTAAGCGTCGAGTGTTCGAGGGGAAGGAACCGATCGTGAAACGGCGGTGCGTCCTTTCGGGTGACAAAAAACACTCCCGGCGCGGCCTCTGGTCTCGCTTCCCCCGGATTTGCAATGTCGCCGGAGTTCCACTAAAATCCTGCTTGATGGGATCATCCAATCTGTTTATCACCGGGTCGGGGGTGGGCGATGATGGGGAACACGGTCGCGCGACGTTCGCGAGGGGCCTTCACGCTGATCGAGCTCCTGGTGGTCATCGCGATCATCGCGGTGCTCATCGCGCTGTTGTTGCCGGCGGTGCAAGCGGCCCGCGAGGCGGCCCGACGCGCCCAGTGCGTCAACAACCTGAAGCAACTC
>CALLYK010000060.1 GCA_937858365.1 uncultured Isosphaeraceae bacterium
CTCGTTTTCGGCGACTCCGGCGGGCCGTCGTAATAGCGATCGATGCGCAGCCAGTGCATTTCGCGCTCGCGCAGCACCTCGGCCTTGCCGACGACCGGAATATTGTTTTCCGCCTGACAGGCGACGACGCAGGCGCCGCAGCCGATGCAGGCGTTAAGATCGATGCTCATGCCCCAGGCGGCGGGGCCCTCCGGCTTCCATTCGTAAAAAGCGGGCCGCGGCTTGTCGCTGCGTCGAATGAAGTCGGGATCAGTGAGGAATTGCGCAAGTTCCCCGTTGCGCGCATAAACGCCACGTTCGTCGAATATCGCTGCGTGATGCTCGGCGCTCGACAGCTCTTCCCGCGCGCCGGTTTTTTGAATGTCCGGCGCGCCGCGGGAGCGCCCCATCAATTTGAAGAAGTCGACGCCGACATCCCGACCGACAGGGCCCGCGTGACGTCTGCCGAATCCGAGTAGCGCGACGATGCAATCGTCCGACTGGCCTGGCGCGATTATCACAGGCGTCATCGTTTGCGCGCCGTCAATCGCGATGCGTACGACATCGCCAGTCTCGAGCGACATTTCGTGGGCGCGGCGGGGCGAAATCTGAAGCGGATTGCCCCAGCTCATTCTCGTCAAAGGTCGCGGCAATTCCTGTAGCCAGGGATTGTCGGCATGGCGCCCGTCGAGAAGATAAGGGTCCGGCCGAAACAATAGGACCGTCGCGCCCTCCGGGGGTTCGCGCAATTGGACGTGCGCGGCGGCGTTCGAAAGAGGACGATTGCTGACCGAACTAGCGGTGTCGGGTATTACGCCTTTGGCCAGGGCGTCGGTCCAGGCATCAGCCGCGCCGAGCCGCTCTCTCCAGCTTTCCTGCACGAGATCGCGCGCCTTCGGCGCATCGGGCCCAAGCAGCAACCCCAGAAGTTCATGCGGGCCGACGCCTTGATACAGGGGGAGAGCTTGCGGCTGCATCACGCTCGCCGTCCCGTCGAAGGCGCGCGCGTCGCTCCAGCCTTCCCAAGGATGAATCATCGGGACCGCCCAGAGAGACGCCGCAGATGTTTCGTTCGGCGTTGCGCTGAGGCATAGGCTGAAATCGACCTTTGCGAGAGCTTCCGCGAAATCGAGCACGCCTGGCGCTGCATAGATGGGGTTGCTGTCGATGATGAGAAGCGATCGCACCCGATCTGCGCGCATGTCGGCGACAAGCGTGTCGAGCGAAAGCGCGTCATCGGACGAATCAAGCGTTTTGTCGTCGACGAGCGAATAGACGGCGCCGCGACCGCCTAGCGCCTCATTTATCGCGAGGACGAGCGCATGCGCTTCGGGCGGATGATCGGGCCCAAGGTGAATGAAGGAACGACCGCGATGGGTCTTCAGGTCCGCGATGATCCTGCCCAGCCATGGCGGTCCTTCCACAGTTGGCGCGCCGAGAAACGCGGATGCGAGAGCCAGCAGAACGCGGTTGGTTTCTCGAGGCCCGGCGATGAAGCGCTCATCGGCGACGGCGCCGGTGAGCGACGGGACGGCCTCGATCGAATAAAGGCGATTCATTTTCGCGCGCGTCGGATTGCGTCGGGCGGCAAATTCGCGCGCGAAGCGCAAATGTCCGGGAGCGGCGCTCAAGAGATCGCTGTCGATCGCAAGAATGACGTCGGCATTTTGAAGTTGCGGTATCGTTTCGAGGCGCGCGCCATATGCCAGCGCGAAGCCTTTCTTGACATTCTCGCGTCCGATCGGCTCCCAAAAGAGCCAGCGAATCTGCGGATAGGCCTTACGAAGCGCCTCAAGCTGCGCGGCGAGCGTCGGCGATGTGGAAGCGCCCGCTAAGATGACGAAGCCCTCTCCGAGGGTGGCGGCGAGTTGGGCGCGCTGGTCGGAGAGCGCCTGTTCCAGCGCCGACCTGCTGTGCGGCAGCTTGGCCGACCTGCTGTGCGGCAGCTTGGCCCGGGTGACGCCCCAGGAGTCTGGCGCGAGCTCCGTTTCATCAGCCAAGACGCCCTCACGACCGTCGACGCCTTCCAGCAGCTTCTGGAATATGCCTCGCAAGACGCCGACCCCAAGGTCTTCGAACCATTGCGCGGACCCATCATGGACCGAGCGCGGGCCTTCAATGAGGAACTCGTCGCCGCGGAGCCGGCGCACCTCGCGGCCGTCATCGCGTTCGCCGATAAGGCCTATCGCCGCCCTCTGAGGCCGGACGAGGCCGACGACCTGCGCGGCCTTTACCGTAAACTCCGCGCGGAGGAACTCCCGCATGACGAGGCCTGGCGTCTCGTCTTGGCGCGCCTGCTGGTCTCGCCGGCCTTCCTCTATCGGATGGAAGAGGCCAGGCCGGGCACTTCGCCCACACCCATTTCCGACTGGGAGCTGGCGAGCCGCCTGAGTTACTTCCTCTGGTCGTCGGCCCCCGATCAGGCCCTACGCGACCTCGCCTCGGCCGGAAAACTGCGCGGTCCCGCCGTCCTGGCGAGTCAGACCAAACGGATGTTGAAGGACGTGAAGGTCCGCCGTTTGGCCGCCGAGTTCGCCTGCCAATGGCTGCACATTTACGACTTCGACACGCTTGACGAGAAGAGTGAACGCCACTTCCCCACCTTCAAAGACGTCCGAGGCGCGATCCACGAAGAGGCCGTCCGCTTCTGCGCCGACGTCTTCCAAGCCGACTTGCCGGCCCTCGCCTTCTTCGACGCCGACCACACCTTCGTTAACGGCCGCCTGGCCGAGCATTACCGTCTCGCCGGGGTCTCTGGTGAGGAGTGGCGGCGCGTGGATGGTCTGAAGACGCTGGGTCGCGGAGGCATCCTGGGTCTGGCCGCGACCTTGGCCAAGCAATCGGGGGCCTCGCGAACCAGTCCGATCTTGCGGGGCAACTGGGTCTCCGAGGTCCTCCTCGGCGAGAAGCTCCCCAAGCCGCCCCCAGGCGTGCCGCAGCTACCCGAAGACGAAACCGACACCGGCGGCCTGAGCGTCCGGGCCCTGGTGGAAAGGCACGGTCGTGACCCCAAGTGCGTCACCTGCCATGCGCGGATCGACCCGATGGGCTTCGCCCTGGAAGGCTTCGACGCGATCGGCCGGAAGCGCGCGAAAGACCTGGGCGATCACCCCATCGACGTCAATGCCAAGACCCTCGACGGCGCCGAGTTCGCCGGTCTCGAAGGACTCCGCGACTACCTCCTCAACCAGCGTCGCGAGGCCGTTTCCCGGCAGTTCTCACGAAAGCTGCTGGGTTACGCGCTGGGGCGGGGCGTGCAACTCTCCGACGGCCCCTTGCTCGACGCGATGACCCGTCATGTCGCGGCGGGAGGACGCATCGGCGACCTTGTGCTGATGATCGTCCAGTCCCGTCAGTTCCTCGACGTGCGCGGGCGCGACGCGGTCGTCGCCGAACGACCTTGAGCGTTTCCTTCGCCCCTCGGCCATCAAGAGCGAAGTCGTACCGTAGCGGCTGAAACCAGTCCCCCTTCCGCCAAAGAGAACGACGATGGACACCAAAGCGCACCAGTTTTCCCGTCGGACCTTCCTCCGAGGCGCCGGCGTGACGATGGCCCTTCCTTGGCTGGAATCGGTCAAGGTCTGGAGCGACGAGGCCCGAGGCGCCTCGAGCGAGGCCCCCGTGCGCCTGGCTGTCCTTTTCTCCGGGAACGGCTTCCATTCCAGGGAGTGGTGGGCGAAGGGCTCGGGCCGTGAGATGGAACTCGGCAAGGTGCTTGCCCCGCTTCATCCCCACCGCGAGAAGCTGCTCTTCATTCAGGGTCTTTTCAACGCCGAGGCCCTGAAGGGGAACATCCACAGCTCGCAAACCGGCAACCTGCTCTCCGGAGCGCCGCTGGCCTCGGGGGGCGACATCCGATCGGGCACCAGCATCGACCAACTCCTGGCCCAAACCCACGGACGATCCACCAAAGTGCCCAGCCTGGTGCTCGGCTGCGAAAAGTCCAATCCATCAGTACATAAAAACTATTCGATGCTTTATTCGTCGCACATTTCTTGGAGTTCCCCCACGACCCCGACACCGTTGGAACTCTACCCGGGGCTGGCCTTCGATCGACTCTTCAAAGACGAAACGCGTAAAGGAGACGAGAGCGTGCTCGACGCGGTCCTCGCTGAGGCGAAAGACGTGCGCCGGGGGATCAGCCTGTCCGACCAACGCAAGCTCGACGAGTACCTCGACTCGGTCCGCGAGGTCGAGCAGCGGATTGAAGGGGCCGGGAAACGTGGCGAATTGCAAGGTTGGCGGCCGACGCTGGAAAAGCCCAACGTCCCACGCCCGCCCGACGGTCTGCCTCAAGACATCGGCGAGCACATGCGCTTGATGTGCGACATCCTCGTGCTCGCCTTCCAGACCGACACGACGCGTGTTTGTACGCTCAAGTTGAACAACGACCACAGTTCCTTGCGCTTCCCGAATCTAGGTGTGGATTACATGATCCACCACTTGCTCTCGCACAGCGACACCGACGACTGGCTGAAGGTGAACCAGTTTTTCCTTCAGCAGGTCGCCTACATCGCGGCCCGGCTCGACGCGATCCAGGAAGGGGAACGCACGGCGCTCGACAACGCGATGGTGCTCTTCTGTTCCAGCATGTTGACGGGTGGTCACGACGCGACAAAGTTGCCCGTCGTGTTGCTCGGCGGAGGCGGCGGAAAAATCCAAGGAGGTCGCGTGCTCAATCACCTCCAGGACCCGAACCGGAAGATGTGTAGCCTCTTCCTGTCTCTGCTGGACAAAGCGGGAATGCGCCTCGACAAGTTCGGCGACTCGACCGAGCCGCTGTCCTCGGTCTGAGGCCAAGAGGGGTAACTTCCCGCGAGAAGGGTCATGGGCGATGCAGGACTTGAACCTGCGACCCCCAGCGTGTCGAGCTGGTGCTCTAGCCAACTGAGCTAATCGCCCCTCGGTCTTTCATTCTAGCGTCGATCGGCCCAGAATCAACCTCCGCCTGGCTTCCTCGTGCGGCGAGTCTCGTTCTTGGGGGGTTTCCTCCCTTTTTCCGCCTTTTTTTGCGTGCTCACGCTCCGGGCAGTGGACGGCCGTCCGCCTCCCGGTTAGAATCAACTGATGGTGTGACAGTTCACCCCTCGACCTCATAGGGACGAGCCGCTCCTCAGCGGAGGGTTGGAAGTGTTCCCAACTTCGTGGGGCGACCGCCTTCTCTTCGCCTGGGTCGGGTTGACCTGCGCCTTGTTCCTGCCCGTTTCCTTGGTCCTCGGACGAGCCGGCCCCGACGATGCGTCGCGCGTAGGAGTCCTTGGCATGCCGGAACCCGCCACGGCCCCTCTTCTTTTGGACTATCTCGAAGCCTATCGGCTCGATAACGACCTTGATGCCTTTCAACGACGCGTCGAGGCCCGATATACCCAAGGCACCCTTTGCCGCTTGCTGAGGACCGGCACGCCGGAGGCCCGTCGCGCGGCCGTCCTGGCCCTGGGACTCACCGCCAAATACGACGCCAACGAGGCCGTTGGCGAGGCCCTCAAAGATCGTGACCCGATCGTTCGCAATTACGCCACCCAAGCCCTATGGGCCATCTGGTTCCGAGCCGACACGCCGGAAAACAACCAGGCCCTCCGCTTGGTCAAAGACCTCGTGCAAGGCGACCGCCCCCGTGAGGCCGAGCAGTTGGCCACTCGCCTTATCAGCCGCGCCCCCAAGTTCGCGGAGGCCTACAACCAACGCGCGATCGCACGCTTCGCGCAAGGCCATTACGCCGAGAGCGCCGCCGATTGTCGAGAGGTCCTGCAACTCAACCGATACCACATCGGCGCCCTCGGGGGCCTGGGCCAGTGCTATCTAAGGATGGGGCAGCGAGAGGACGCCTTGGAAACGTTCCGACGGGCCCTCAAGCTCCAACCCTTCAACGGCGACATCCGAGAGACCATCGCCGTCCTTGAGGCTGGCCGTTGACCGGTCATCCCTCACTCGGCGATAAAGTACACTCACACGATCACGAGCCACCTCGACCCATTGGCGATCCCCGCCCAAGCGCCGGGCCAATGGTCCATCCCCACGCACCCAGACGAGGCCGAAGCCCTCGCGACCGTCGAGGTCGTCCCAACCCGGTCCCCCTTCCAAGGCCGCCATGTAGGCCAGCACCGCCTCTTTGCCGAAGAGTTCGAAACGGTCGTCGATGAAGGTGGGTCTCCTGGGGTCGCACTGCTCGGCGATGAGACCGCCCCAGTCCATGTCGTGAAAGAGCCGGGCCGAGACGGGTTGCCGATCGAGCTCCGCCACGGTCGCCAGCGGCCAACGGCCTTCGTCAAACTCGCCCAGCGGGGCCCCGGCCCATGCCGCCGCAACCACCAATGCGCTCGCGCAGGCCGACCACCACGCCCTCCGAGAGATCAGCCACGCGGGGACCGCCGAGGGACTCGTCGCCGCGTCGATCAGCGCGGCCAGGGGAGGTGCCGCCGCCAGGGCGAAGAGCGGCGTATGGCGCACCGAGGACATCCCCATGTGGAACCATACAAGTACATGCACTAAATCAAAGCGCGAGATTTTTACCCCCGTGAACGCCGGCAGGGCGATGAAGGCCATCACGACCAGTTCCAGGACCCTTGTGTCGGGGTCGCCCAATCGGGTTGGTTGATGCTCAAGGATCAGCGGCGTGACGCCGCTCGTGGCCATGAGGTTTGTGATGTGTCCATAGATGTCGGTCCCGTAGGGTCCGAACATCGGCGCGATCAGCCCCATGACGCCGACCGCCGCGAATCGGCCGACGCCTCGCGCCCGGGCGCGGTCCCACGGGCCCGCGATGGCCTCGCCGAACGCCGACGTGAAGATGATCAGCGGGCCCGCGATGAAACCCCCGTGCAAAGTGGACCAGACACCGATCACCAGGGGCAGGAACGCCAGGGCCCCGACCTTCTCGCCTCGATGGGCCCGCCGGCAAACATTCAAGGTGTACGCCGTCCCGGCAATCGTGGCCAGGTGGGGACGGGCCAGGAAGTGGCAGGCCCCCACGCCCGCCGCGACGATCGCCGTCAAGCCGGCCGCCCAGGGCGAACGACCCTCCTCCAGCAGCCACTGCGCGACCGCTCGATAGGTCCAGGCGATGATCAGGGCCGAGAGGGCGACCAGGCCGCTCCAGCCGAGGTGATCGACCACCACCGCCATCAGGACCTCGGCCCCGAACGCGGCGTCCACCCAAGGGACGCCGGGACGCGTGTAGGTCAACATGTCGGCCCTGGGGACATGTCCCTCGGCCAAGGTCCGGCGACCGAGTTCGACATGCCAGAACGTGCCAGGGTCGTTGAGGAAGGCACGGTGGCCCCCGACCAGTCCCAAGACCAGGACGACTCCGAAAACCAGTTCTGGTAGGCCCGGGGCCCGTCGCATCGGAGGCGTCCTCCCTTGTCGGGTAGCATAGGACACGGTCGCACTCGGCGGCGGGGAATGTGGAGGGTGGGCCGGTCGCCCGGCCTTCGGTACACTGTCTCGGCGGACCTCGCGGGCCTCTTAGCACCACTTTTGGGACCATCATGGCTTACGACTACGACGTCCTCGTCATCGGCGGCGGTCCGGCGGGTTACGCCGGCGCCATTCGCGCCTCGCAACTCGGCAAGAAGACCCTGTGCGTCGAGCGCGACAAGCTTGGCGGCATCTGTTTGAATTGGGGCTGCATCCCCACCAAGGCCCTTCTCACCAACGCTCATCTCGTCGAGATGATCGACCGCCACGGCAAGGCGTTCGGTTGGTCGGGGCAGTCGTCGTGGGACTTCGGCCAGATGATCAAACGAAGCCGCGACGTCACGACTCGGATGAATCGCGGGATCGAGGGCCTCTTCAAGAAATACAAGGTCGCCCACAAGATCGCCACGGCCAAGGTGGTCGCCCCGCACACGGTCAAGGTCGGCGATGACACCATCACCGCGGATCGGATCATCCTTGCCACAGGGGTCCGTCCGCGCAGTCTCCCAGGCGCCGAATTCGACGGCAAGACCATCATTTCCTATAAGGAAGCGATGAACTTGCCGAAGATGCCCAAGTCGATGTTGATCATCGGCGCCGGCGCGATCGGCTGCGAATTCGCCTATTTTTACAACGCGATCGGCACCAAAGTCACGATCGTGGAGATGATGGACCACGTCCTGCCGATCGAAGACGAGGAGGTCTCGATCGAGTTGGAGAAGAGCCTGTCCAAACGCGGCTTGACGATCCTCACCGAGTCGAAGACGTTGAAGGTGGAGAAGACGGCCAAGGGTGTCACCGCGGACGTGGAGGGCCCCAAGGGGCGTCTAACGATCGAGGCGGAAGTGCTCCTCGTGGCGATCGGCGTCACCGGCAACATCGAGGGCCTTTGGGACCCCAAACTGCCCATCGCGACCGAGAAAGGGCATATCAAGGCGGACCCCAAGAACGGATATGTGACGTCGGTCCCCGGCATCCATGCGGTCGGCGACGTGATCGGCCCTCCCTGGCTGGCCCACGTGGCCCATCACGAAGCGATCTGCTGCGTCGAGAACATCTGCGGCCGATCGAACCGGAACGTCGATTACGATAACGTCCCCGGCTGCACCTACACCGACCCGGGCGTCGCCAGCGTGGGTCTCACCGAGAAGCAGGTGAAGGCCAAGGGGATCGACTACAAGGTCGGCCGTTTCCCCTTCCTGGCCAGCGGCCGGGCCCAAGCGGCCGACGAGTCGGAGGGCTTCGTCAAACTGATCTTCGACAAGAAGCTCGGCGAACTGCTCGGCGCCCACATCATCGGCTCCCAAGCGACCGAGCTGATCGCCGAACTGGTGATGGCCCGCAAGCTCGAAGCGACCGAGGAGGAGATCATCCACGCGATGCACCCGCACCCGACCTTCTCCGAGGCCGTGATGGAAGCGGCGGGCCAGGCCGCCGGCGAGACCGTCCATATTTGAAGTTGGACCATGAGCACCGCGCAACCAGCCACGCCCCGAAGTCGGAGCACCCCGCGCGACGTGGCGCTGGTGGTTGGCCTCGCCCTCGTGTTCGGCGTCGGCCTTTTTCTATGGCTTCGCTCAGGTGGACCGGACGCATCACCGACCCGGCCCAACGGGCCTGGCATGGGCGTCGGCGTGGCCGTACACATCGCCGACCAGGTTTGCGCCGAGTGCCACCCCGGCGAGGCCGCCTTGCACGCGCGCTCCGGCCATTCTCAGACACTTCGTCCGGCCTATCTTGCACCCATCGCGAAGCAGCTCGACGGCAAGACCTTCCCCGACCCCGACGAGCCGGACGCGACCTGGACCTATCGCCTGGTCGACGACCGGTTCGAAGTCGAGCGTCGCGAGGAGGACCGGACCTGGAGGCTACCGATCGACTATGCGTTCGGCTCGGACCATCACGCCACGACGTTCGTCACCCTGCAACACGGGCCCGGTGGCGCCCATGCGCTCTTCGAGCACCGGCTGACCCATTTTGGCTCGACGAAACGGATGGGCCTCACGCCCGGTCAGGAGGCCACGTCGAAGCTGCCCGCGCGTGGGCCACTGGGACGTCAGGGCGACCCGGTCGAAGCGTCCCACTGTTTCGCTTGCCACGCGACGCGCACGTCGCCACGTGGTCGACGCGACCTGGACCCGGCGGGCCTCGTGCCGTCGATCTCGTGCGAGTCGTGCCACGGACCGGGGGGCGCCCATGTGGACGCGGCCCGCGCCGGGGCACGCGATCATGCCGTGACCCTGGAGCTGCGCCCCGGCCGTCACAAGGCCGAGACCCAGATGCGCGTCTGCGGGACCTGCCACCGTCACCCCGATATGTCTCCCACCGGCGCGATCCGGCCTGACAACATCGACATCGTGCGCTTTCAGCCGGTCGGCCTGATGCAATCAAAGTGCTACCAGGAGAGCGCGGGGGCCCTCTCTTGCGTGACCTGCCACGACCCGCACGCGCGGACGTCGGCTGAAATGACAACTTATGAGCAAGCGTGCCTTAAGTGTCACGGCGGGACGGTCCAAAGCACATGTCGGGTGTCGACCCGAGAGGGTTGCGTGAAGTGCCACATGCCGGCCGTCGAGGCGATTCCCGGGACCTTCTTCACGGACCATTGGGTCCGCAAACGAGGCGCTGGACCCTGATCGCTCTGGAGGCGTTTCACGCTCGGTCCTCGGTCCGAAGTTGGTCCGTCGCGAAAAAAGAGCGCGGGGGCCTTGCGGGAATCGGGTGACGATTGTAACCTTCTACACGCCCTTTCCATCATCCATTCAGATTCACCACTCACAGTCCAACGAGGGGGTTGGTTCCTTGAGTCTTCCTTCCATCTTGCGCGGTGGTGCCGCGTTCGGGTTCGCCTTGTCGGCCTTGCTTCTGGTCGCCCCAGGTTGTGATGACGGCGGCGGCAAGTCCGGGGACCAGATGAAGACAATCCCCCCGGAGCAGCAGCAAAAGAACCAGGACATGATTCGCGACTTTCAAAAGAACTCGGCTGCGCCCCAGAAGGGTGTTCCGAAAGAAAAGTCCAAGTGATCTTCCTCGGTCGCCCCGCTTGAATGGCGGGGTGGACCTCACCGTTTCGTCCCTGGGTCGGCAGGCGCCCTGTTCCCCCCTTCATCATCATTTCTCTCGGCGGCGCCCAGCCGGTTCGTGTCGAATGTCCCGCCCATGTCGGACGGGTCACTCATCCGTAGAATCGTCTCTCCCCACTTTCCCGACGTACGTGAGGTACTCTCTCCATGAGCAAGGCGCCACGCAGGTCAGGGTTCACGTTGATTGAACTCCTGGTTGTCATCGCCATCATCGGCGTCCTTAT
>CALLYK010000061.1 GCA_937858365.1 uncultured Isosphaeraceae bacterium
TCGAATCCTGTGAACGGATCCGGCCGCCGGCGAC
Organism: uncultured Isosphaeraceae bacterium; assembly: GCA_937858365.1. Classification (GTDB taxonomy): domain Bacteria; phylum Planctomycetota; class Planctomycetia; order Isosphaerales; family Isosphaeraceae; genus CALLYK01. The sequence goes on from CALLYK010000061.1 coordinate 35, forward strand.
GGTCGCCCGTCTGGCGCGATGCGCCGAGGAACGTGCGGACGAGGCGGTTCCGGTACATCGCGTGGAGCGTGAACTCGTCCAGCTTGATCAGCTTGCCGACGAAGACCACGGCAAAGAGCAGCACGAAGAAGAAGATGCCAAGCGCCATCCACGCGGGAAGGCGATGCCAAGCCCGCTGCTCGCCGAGGATCCACCGGGCGCTGGACTGGTTGAGCATGGCGACGACGAGCGGCGGCCCGTCGTAGGGCGGTGGCTGGCTGACGGTCTTGGCGGTTCTTGGCACGGTGTCCTCCGGGTGCGGGTATGAAGTGGGTCCGGTTGCACAGTGCGCCCTGCGTCGTCTGATTTGCACCGTGCAAATGACCGCTACCTCATTGCTCGGCAATCGCGCAACCCGGAATTACACTCTCTTGACGTCATCGCCCAAAGTCGGTTCCCGACGGGAAACGGTTGCCGTCACAACCCGCCCGGTTCGCAGCTTTCCCCCGCCGAGTTTGCACGGGGAAAATCTCTTGGCCATACAACCGGACCATGTCGGCTGGTGGCTGGTGCCACTCATCTTGTCGGTCAAGCCCTCGGAGACGGGTGAAAGTGGCCCGCGGTGATTGCCGCTTACCCACGGTTTCAAGCAGTTGCCCGCGACAACTCGAAGAGTGAAACCGGGGCTGCGAGTGAGGGGGCGTCGCCCCCTGGTCAGCGCCCGGCTGGTTACTTCATCTCGGCGGCCTTAGCCCGCAGGAAGTCGTGGCCGATCAAGTCTTCGAGAAAGGCGATGGCCTGGGCCGGCTGGCCGCGTCCCGCGGCCTCTTCCGCTCGCCGGTACAGATCGCGAGCGCTGTCTTCGTTGGGGGGGGCGACGGGCGGGCCTTCCGTGATCGTTTCGGGGCCCTCGGCCGATTCGGTTTGGCCCCCGCCACGGGTCACCAGATAGATCACGCCGCCGATCAGAAGGACCCCGCCGATGATGGCCCCACCCACGAGCATCCGGGCCCGGCGGCGCCCCTCCGCCGTTTCAAAAGCGGGTATCGCCTCGGGCCCTTCCGGCGCTTCTTTCTTGTTGGCCTTCCCTTTGGCCTTCTTCTTCGGCGGGGCCTCGGGCTCGGGGGCCTCGAACTTGGCGATGCGCGGCAGGTACCCTCCGGGCGGCCGGTTCGGCGATCGCGAAGGTTCGGTGGGTTCGACCATGTCGGGGCTCCGCGACAGGGGCTTCTCAAGGCGGCCCCGCTGAGAAGACTTCGAGCCTAGCCGAACCGACGGGACCGGAGCAAGGTCGCTCAGCGCACCATGTCGGTCTCGTCCCCGGTCGCGGCCACCTGGGGGAACCGCCGCCGCAACTCCTCGGGCACTTCCACGGGATTGGTCACAAGATATTCCTGATTGACCCACCTTTGGAATCGTTCCGGAGTGTGGGGCAATTGGGACCGTGCCAGCCAGACTCGATAGTCGACCAGGGGCATGCCCAGGTTGCTGTGCTCGGGGCCACCGAATTGTCCGTAGCACTGGCGAAACTGACGCAAGGCTTGGTCGGGGTCGGCCGCGTCTTGAAGCAGGACGATCGCGGCGGCCAAGGCGCACTGGTCGATCCCGCGATAACCCTGCACAAGTACGGGTCGGGGCGCCTCCTTCAGATAGGCGGTCAAGCGACCGAGCGCCTGATGCGACGGCAGGTGGTCGGTCCGAAGGGTCATGTGGCGAAGGTAGACCCCGTGCCGGTCGCACGTGTCCGCCTGGGCCTTGGCCCACGCCTGGTTCTCCAGACCGCCGAATGAGATGACCGACTTGATCCCGTGCCGCTCGATCAAGGCGGCGAGACGTTCCGGCGAGACCCGCGCGGACCGATAGACCCGGCCCGCCTCCACCACATGGAAGTTCGAGTCGAAAAAGAGAACACGGAAATACCAAACGACGCCGCCGACGCAAATCACGAGGCACGCGAGGCCGGCGATCGCCCCCAGCTCGGGGCCCAACCCACGCCAGCCCCAGCGCGTCGTTCGCTTCCGGGCGCCGTTGATCCACTCCCCGAGGATGCTATAGCGGACCGAGAACTCATACGTCAACAAGCTGAAGGCCAGCGCGATGAGACCGACCAGAGGCAGCTTCACCAACCCGGAGACCCGCCAAGGCTCGAAGAGGACCTGCAAGAGGGCCACGACAGGCAAATGCATGAGGTAGATCCAGAAAGACGACTCCGACAGATAGCGCATCACCGGGCCCTTACCTTCCACCAGCCGCAGGAGCGTACCCAGGCAGCCAAGCACGAAGAGCCAAGGGAAGGCGGCCCCCAGAAGGGCCATCGCCAGGCGCTCGCTACCAATCAACGGGGACGCCGCGAGCCGCAGGAGGAACGGAGACATCGCGGCGAAGACCAGTCCGGAAAGCACGAGGTAGGCCGGTCCCACGGGACCGAGCGTCTTCTTCGGCTCGGCCATGCGCGCCAGCCAGCCGCCGGCCAGGAAGAAGTACAGGTAATGCACCAAGCGCACCAGTTCGGGCACCAACCGATTGTCGACACGGATGATCGTGTCGGTGTCGATCAGGAAGAGCCCGGCGGTGGGCAAGGCAAGCCAGAAGACCCGAAAAGGCGAGGCCAGCACGCGGTCCAGAAGGCCCGTCGTCAAGGCGCGCAAGCGCTCGGAAGTCCGACCGAAGGCGACCCAGCCTACTCCCCAAATCAAGCAAACGATGAAGAGATATTCCAGGAACCAAAGATGGGCCAGACCATACAGGTGCCAAGAGACCGCCGATGGGAAGCGCCAAGCGAGGATGTTGTCGAGGTCGAGCACGCCCCGGCGCATCAGGCCGTAACCCCACGTGAAGTAGAGAAAGGGGACCAACGTGAGCGACCCGACCAGCATGGGGCGCAGGAGGCGCTTCACCCGATGCGTGAGAAAGACGCGCAAGCCGCGCGACTCGATCCCGGAAGGGGCCGAGACGCCGGCCGCCATGAAGAAAAGGGGCATGGCGAAGGCGTTGACGAAGTAGACGAAGACGTCCACGGCCCCATGATGGAGCGGGTCGTAAACGTGCCAGAGCGTGAGGCGCATCGGCCTTGTGAGATAGGACAAGCCCGCGTGATAGAAGACGACCGCCAGGGTCGCGACGACGCGCATCGTGTCCAGGGCCTGGCCCATCTCGGCGGGATTGCCGACCCGGCGCGCTCGCGGCCGTTGGCCGGCGCTCGGTTGCTGCTGGATCATCGTCCATGATCTCCCGTCCCGCCGGAACCGACGGCCCGGTGATCTTACCAACCCGCCGGAATCCCCCAAGGGCAATTCGCCCGGACGTTCAGGTCGCGCTTGTTCGTGCGGCCTCGGTCCGCGCCTTGACGCTCGCGAGGTAAACCGCCTTGCGAAGCCTGTTAATGCCGCCCATCGGCCGGTGGTTCGCCAGGGCGTTCCAGGGAGTGAACGACATCGCCTCGCACTGGTTGGCCAGCTCGCGTCCTTCCGGTGAGTTCACGTCTTGCGCGGGGATTCGAAGCGTCGCCACGGTCTCGGGCGGGGAGACCGTCTCGTCCCATTCGATCGACGCGTCCTCGATCGGCATGGTCTTCGGGTCTTTCTGGACCTGGACCTTGAAGTCGAAAACGGCCTCTCGCTCTCTGAGGTGGCGTTGGAGGGCGTCACCGAGATAGTCGGCGGGCAACTGTTTGAGATCGGAGGGAATGGGAGTGCCCGACGCGTGCGGCACGACCGCGTACTTGACCGCCTGACCCGTGGCTGGTCCCCCATTTGGTGGGCCAAGCCAGTAGGGAGAGCCGCTCCAATAGGTAATCTCCAGCGGACTCGCGATGACTTTGGACCGAATCGCCTGGACGATCCGCAAGATGTGGGGATGGCCGACCACCAGCCAGACCAAGGAAGCGACCTCGCCGACGACGGGCCAAGCCTTCACCGAGAAAAAGCCGACATACTCCGCCGGGCCCGGAAAGGGGAAGACCGGATGATTGACCGCCAAGAAGTCTTGCGAGCGGTCGGTACCGACCGCGACGGCCCGTTCCCCCTCGACGTTCAGCAGTTTGATGGCGATCCCGCGCGCGGCCCCTTTGGCGTCAGGGCCCAAGTTGTCGGACGAATTCGAGAAGCGCACGATCGCATCATAGGTCTTGCCGGGCATTTGAAAGACGCCATGCCGCAGTTCGGCCGGCAGGTCCTCTCGGACCGTGAAGGTGCCTCGAACGCACCCGAGCGGTTTCGCGTGCTGGCCGCGACGGACCCGACCTGCTTGCGGCACCGTGCGCGCGGTGCCGAGTTCGACCATCTTGGCGATGAGTTGGTCCTCACCGGGCGGCTGGTCCTCTCGGTTCCGTTCCAAGGCCATCGTCGGGCCCTCCTTCTTGGTGAGAGTGAATGTGCCGGCGAGTGGGCCGAAGCGGGCCATGTTCTCCGAACCCGGGGCCGGCGAGACAAGCACACGGATTTCGAGCGGCACGCCCGGCAAGGTCGGTGAAGGACCGATGCTGGCTGGTCGGTTGGCCCCCGTCAACAAAAAAGAGCAAAGTACCCCGATTTCCCTACGCGAACGAATGCGCCGGCCCTCGTCTCCTTGGACGAGAGCGAAGGCTCGTGAACCAAGGATTTTGCCAGCCCTGTTCCTTGGGCGCTTGGCCCTTGTTGGGG
>CALLYK010000062.1 GCA_937858365.1 uncultured Isosphaeraceae bacterium
CCCCCTGGGGTCGCGCGTTTTGATCGATGAGTATTCTTGTGAGCATAGATCGCATTATTGCTTGAAAGTAAAGCATGGAGGCTTGTTTGGATCTTCATGGGTCTCTCGCGCACGTCGCTTGTCGTCCTGCTCGCCGTGCCGAACTCGACGCGGTCCGTCGCGCCCGGATATAACCAGACCCATCGCGCTGGGGCGAGACGTCGGCGCCATCGGGACCTTTGAGATGATTGTGAAACTGGTCTTGCCCGAGATTCGGGAGCTCATCGAGGAGCGGAACGCGCCGACGCTGAGCGAGGTCTTGGACGATTGGCTCGCGCCCGACCTCGCCGGCTTGCTCAACTCCCTCGACGAACCGGAGCGCGATTATCTGTTCGGGGCCCTTGGGCTCGACAAGGCGACCGAGACCTTCGAGTACCTCGAACTCGAGGAGCAACAAAGGCTCCTGCGGACCGTGCCCGAGGAGCGCGCCGCGCGGGTCCTCGACGGGATGTCGCCCGACGACCGCACGGCCCTTCTCGAAGAGCTCGACACGGAGGACCGCGATCGCCTTCTGGACCTTCTCACGCCCGAGCAGCGCGACATCGCCCGGTCGCTCCTGGAGCATGGCGAGGACACGGTCGGCCGCTTGATGACCCCGGATTTCCTGGCCGTCCGCCAGGACTGGACGATCAAGCGGGTCCTCGACCACGTCCGGGCCCACGGCAATGATTCGGAGACTCTCAACGTCATCTACGTGATTGACGGTGAGCACCACCTCACCGACGACCTGCGCATCCGCGAGGTCCTGCTCGCCCCCTTGCACGCTCATGTGCGCGACTTGATGAATCATCAATACGTCGCCCTGCACACGACCGACGACAAGAAGACGGCGGTGGACCTCTTCCGCAATTACGACCGGGTCGCCCTGCCGGTGGTCGACGCTCGCGGCCGGCTGGTCGGCATCGTCACCATTGACGACGTGCTCGACGTGGCCGAGGAAGAGGCCACGCGCGAGCTCCAACAATTCGGCGGCTTGGAGGCCCTGGACACGCCTTATGTCAGCACGCCTTTCTGGATGATGGTGCGCAAACGGGCCACTTGGCTGATCATCCTCTTCCTGAGCGAGATGCTCACGGCGACCGCGATGGGCTATTTCGAGGGGGAGATCCAGAAGGCGGTCGTGCTGGCCTTGTTCGTCCCCTTGATCATCTCGAGCGGCGGCAACTCGGGGTCGCAGGCGGCCACGCTCATTATCCGCGCGCTGGCCTTGCAGGAGGTGAAGCTCCATGACTGGTTCATGGTGATGCGTCGCGAGCTACTCTCAGGCTTGATGCTCGGGGCGATCCTGGGGGTGATCGGCTTCTCGCGGGTCGCCTTATGGAGTGCCTTTTCCGACCTGTACGGCCCTTTCTGGCCCTTGGTCGGGTTAACCGTCGCGCTCTCCCTGGTGGGGATCGTGATGTGGGGCACACTGGCCGGCTCGCTTCTGCCCTTCCTGCTCAAACGCTTAGGGCTGGACCCGGCGACGTCATCGGCCCCATTCGTGGCCACGCTCGTGGACGTGACCGGACTGGTGATCTACTTCACGGTCGCCTTGCTGGTGCTCCGAGGGACGCTCTTGTGAGTCCCAAGGAAGGCGTGCGTCGCGACCATCTCGACGGACCGGGCTTGGCGGCGGCGGTCGCCTGTTGCGCCCTTTGGGGGGGCAACGCGATCGCGGTCAAGGCGGCGGTCCCGTCGATCCCGCCCTTCGGCTGCGCGGGGCTGCGGTTCCTGCTGAGTCTGCCCGTACTGGTGATCGTTTGCCGAGCGATGGGTCAGCCCTTGATCGTGCCTCGGAAGCGCTTGGGTCTCGTGTTGGTCCACGCCTTGTTCACGGTCACCCAAATCGGCATGTTCAACTGGGGGACCAGTCACAGCCTGGCCGGGCGATCGTCCATCCTCATCAACATTCATCCCTTGGTGGTGGCCCCGCTGGCCTGGCCGCTGCTAGGGGAGAGGCTAGGCTGGCGCGGCTGGACCGGCCTCTTGTCGGCCACGCTCGGGGTCTTGCTTTTGATGCTGGCACGCGGCGGTGGTGGCGGCCTGACGGGAGACCTGGTGGTAATCGCCTCGGGGGTCATCTTCGCGATGCAGACGATCGCCCAGAAGAAGACCTTTCCCATCATTCCGCCGACCACGCTGTTGCTCTGGCAATCGATCGTGGCCTTGCCGCTCTTCTTCCTTTACAGCGCCTTGGTGGAAGGGCTGGATTCGTACCACTTCACGATGAACGTCTTCTGGGGAGTGGTCTATCAGGGGCTGGCGGTCTCAGGCTTCTGCTTCACCACCTGGATGCTGCTGTTACGGGCCTATCCGGCGGGGCGCTTGGCGTCGGTGGCCTTCCTCACGCCGCTCTTCGGCGTGGCGCTGGGGAACCTGGTGCGGGGCGAGGCCCTCACGCCATCGCTCTTGATGGGCGGCCTTCTGGTGGGGACCGGGATCTATCTGACAGCATCGGATCGAGTGGCCCACCACGTCGAGCCCGACATCGGCCTGCCGGGCGACGACGCCCCCTGAGCTGGGCGAGTTGTGGTCTGCCTGGAAGGTCAACAACGGTGTTTGAAGGCGGAAGGAGATGGTTGGACCGTCTCGACCGTTGCGACCCGACCGCCCGCGCGCGGGATTCGCGAAGTTGTTCCGATCGGGCGTTATGAAAGTTGGCCCGAACCGCAATGATTAAGGTAGGGAAGTCGTTCGTTCTTGGACCTTCCCGCCGGCGGCGGTCGATTGGGCGTTTCTGTTCCTCCTCGCCTGGTCGCCCCGTTTTCGGATCGGCGGGGCCGTCCGCCGCGATCAGCGCTCTTTGACAATCCGGTTTTTCGTTCGGTGGTTCGCCATTCGTGGCGATTTGCAGGTTGCTGGGGACCAGCTTGAGCGGTTCACGACTGGCTTGGCCACCACCGACGTTGGCCTGGGGACAAGTCCGCCCCGCCGTTGACGGCGGGGCGGACTTCGAACGATTCGTCCTTACGCGTGCTCAAACCAATCGTGAAACGCTCTAACGCGGGTAACCGTCACGATGTCGGGAAGTGATTCTGGGCGTGTCCCCAAGGACCCGTGGGCTCGAAGGCCGATCGGCGACAGCGGAGGTGACGAGGCGACCATTCGGCTGTTAGGATTGCTCGCCACCACAACCATCCCAGGGACCGCATGTTCTTGACAGGGCTCAGACGCGACGACACCAGTCGGTCAAACCCCAAGCCCGGTTCGTCCTAGCTTCATTTGAGTGCGCCATGAAAATGACGTCTCTTCGCCTCACGCTCGTCTTCCTGGTCTTCTCGACCTTCGGGGTCCCCGCTTGGTCTCAGTCGGGCGCCCCGCGCGAGGGCCGGCAAGACCAAGGCAAGGGCCGCGCCAACGCTCGTCAGACCGACCCCGACAAGCCCCCGCCTTTTCAC
>CALLYK010000063.1 GCA_937858365.1 uncultured Isosphaeraceae bacterium
GGGTAGGGCTCGTCAAGGTCCACGCGAAAGTTGAAGGCGCTCCGATAGGGAAACGGGTAAGGGGCCAAGCGCACCCACGGACAATTCTCGCGGGCCAACACCTCGCGCAATCGTTCCAGCATACGCTCACGTAGGGCACGGCGATCGACTCGCGCGACGCGCTCGCGCAATTCGACGTCGCCGACCCGCCAGCGGCCTTCCGCCGCCTCATGGGAGACGAGGTCTTGCAACGGGTCGGTCGTCGCCCCTTCGCGCAGGAAATCGATGTTGATCGGGACCTGGTCGGGGCCGATCCGTTGGGAGACCTCACGCTCGGCGACGACTCGGCCGTCGAAGAGGACAAATCGCCCTCGGCGCACCGACAGCGGCCGTTTCGGGTCGGCCACAACGAACGAGGCGCCTTCTTGACGGAGGATGAGTTCCAACCCCGGCGGGGTCCGCCACAGGACCAGAGGCAAGAGCGGCGGGGCGATCACGGCGTCGGCCCTCCCGCGATCGCTCGCCAGAGAGCGAAACGCCGAGCGCGAGGCACCAACTCGAAAAGGCGATGGGTCTCGTCCGGTGCCCTCAAATGGTCCACGAGGACCGACGAGAACGTGAGGCCCAACCGTCTCGCTAGCCCTCGCGGCCAATGCCAACGCTCGCGGACGGGACCGTTCGCCTCGTACATCCAACGTCCGCGGCGCTCGTCCAACATCTTCAACAACGCGCTCGGGACCCAAGGGCGCTTCGGATCCAACGCCCCAAGGTTCCGATCGATGATCACGAAGAGGCCGCCGGATCGGAGCACGCGCCGCACTTCCGACGCAACGTTGTCGAGCCCTGCTTCGGGCAAGTGCTGGATGACTTCCACGGCGAGCACCGCATCGAACGTCTCACTTCGAAACGGCAAGCGCCGCGCGGACGCTAGCACACGATCGAGGCCACGGGCCTCACGCAGCATCGCCCTTGAGACGTCGAGACCGACGACTTCGGCCCCTCGCTCTTGAAGGGCCCTCGCGAAACGCCCCTTTCCGCAACCGAGGTCCAGGAGGCGACGGCCAGTGAGCGGGCCGAGCGCCGAGACGAGGGCGGCCAAGCGAAAGTCGGACGTGGGCAGGGAAGGCTTGAAACGCGCGGAAAGCTCGTCGAACCGATCGGCGACGTGGGCCTCGTGTTCACGCACTGCGTTCATGCTGGGCCTCGCAGAAGTTCGCGGTGCTTCCAGTGGCGAACAGCCACCGAGACGGCCGAGAGCGAGCAGAACATGAGGCCCTCCAAGCCGTCGCGAAACCCGCTCTTGCCCAGGTAGAGCTTGGCGAACGTCCAGGCCGGACGAACCAGAAGGTCCGCGTGTCGCCAGGGGCGGCCCTCACGCGCGAATTGCTCGGCTTCGAGCGTCGTGTACTTGTCCAGCTTGTGAAGGAACGTGCGCATGTCCGGGATCGTCCGATGCGTCAGATTGGCCCTCATCTCGCCGACACGTCCTTGGACCCGGACGGTCTCATGAACGCGCCCTTCCCACCGGCCCAGGTCGCGACGAAAGAGCCGGACGGGCCGGTCGTTCTGCGTCCCCGACGCGCGAAAGGCCCGACCCAGGACCACGCTTCGGATCGGTAGCCGATAGGCGACCTCGTCGCGCGTGAGGTCGATCGTCATCGTCTGGATTTCTTGGGCCAGCTCCGGCGTGACGCGCTCGTCGGCATCGATCGACAGGACCCAATCGCCGTGAGCCTGGGAGAGTCCAGCGTTGCGCTGACCGGCGAAGTCGTCGAACTCGCGGACCAGGACGCGATCGGCCCCGGCTCGCGCGATCGCCTCGGTCTCGTCGCGGCTGCTCGCGTCGACCACGACGACGACCTCATCCACGAACCCGAGCGATTCGAGACAATCCGCCAGGTGGGCCGACTCGTCGCGCGCGATGATCACGGCGGAGACCGTCGGCCTAGCCACGGCGCACCGCCTTGCCGATCAGGTTCGCGAACGCCCGTGTTGGGAAGTAAACCGCGTAAGCGGCCAAAGCGATTTCCAGGTGGCCGAACGCAGCCAAGACGATCCAAAGGTGCCAGCGCACGTCGGCATGACCTGCATAACGCACAAGCGAGCGTAAACCCATTTCCGACCCCGGTTCGCCCGACTGGCCGATCGGCCCCGGTTCGGATTGGGAGACTACGCGGAAAAGGTACTTGCCCATGCCGTAACCCATGCCGACCAGCAGCCACACGATCGCGCCCGTGCTCAAGTAGGCCCACCAGGAGATCGCGGCGTGAAAGGCCATGTCGGCGGCTTCGTCGAGCGCTTCATCGAGTCGGCGGCCGAATTCCGAGGCGGTCCCTTGCAAACGCGCCAAGTGGCCGTCGGCCGTGTCGAGCACGAGTGCGACGGCGAGACAGACAGCCACACTCCATCCCGGCCCACCTTGCGCAACGAGGGTGGCGGCGAGGCCCATGAACGCGGCGGCCGTCAGAGTGACGGCGTTGGGTCGGACGAAGGTTGGCCTGAGGACACGCGCGATGGCTCGCGCTGGTCCGAGCGCCCAGTATTTCCCGATAGGCTGGTAGCTCTGGCGCCGGATGATCTCGCTCTCGGCCGCCGCCAAGCCGCCGGGGCCATCGAGCCGCCAGATTGAGGCGACGTCCGGGTCGCGACCGCGGCGCAAGGTGCGACGCAGGCGCGCCGCGTCGTAGAGTCGATCGGTCCGCAAGGTCGGCCCGTCCGAGTCTGCGAGTTCGCGCGCGAGGATGATCCGGTGATTGTCTCCCAGATCACTGATCGGCAAGTCCGTTTCGCCAACGACCACCACGGGCCCTTCTTGCACTTGCAGGGCCGTGGCGACATGGCGCTCCAGCACGCTCCGACCCAGCAGCTTCCAGCTCGCATACGGTCCATTTGGCCCGCGGGGCCGGGCGTCGATCGTCAGGAAGTGAAACCGCGGCGACATCGTGCCCCCTCCCTTTCAGGCAGTCACCAGGCGAAGCGCTTGAAGTAGGCTTCCTGCCGTGCGAGTCGGGCCGCGCGCGACTGGGCGTTTGCTTGAGGCTCGGCGCGCGCTTCGCCAACTCGTTTCATCGCCTCGATGAAAGCCGCGAGCGCCTTCGGTCGCAGGAGGCCCCAATGGACGAGTCGGAGCGGCAACCAGGCCAGGTGCCGGCGCAGCTCGGGACCTTCCAGGTTCTTCCAGCAGAAAAGCAGTGTGTTTCGTATTGCCAAGTGGTCGCAGCCTGAAGCGCCGAAGGCCGGTCCAAAGCTGCCGAAACCACGATGCCAGGCCCTCGAAGCGGGCACGTAGCGTCCAGTCCAGCCGCGCATCCAGCCCCGAAAGCCAAGGTCGAGGTCTTCGATCCGTCCAGGGAAATAAAGGGGGTCGTAGCCGCCAAGTTCAAGGAACCTGAGGCGATTCACCGCCAAGACGGGCCCGGCCGAGGCCGTCAGGTCAGGCCGATCGACCTTCGCTTCATGACCCGGCACGCGACAGAGGCCTTGCACAAGGCCATACCGCATGCGCACTCGAGTGCGCATCCCCTCATAGAGCGAACCATCGAAGGTCCAGCATTGGGGAGCGGCGAAGAGGGCGTCGTCATGATGTCGCACCGCTTCGACCAACGGTGCGATCGCGTCGACAGCGAGTTTGACGTCGTTGTTGAGAAGCAGGACGACGTCTTCCTCGGCGTCAGCCAGCACGGAGTTGAACGACGCCAGGCCACGATTCGGTTCGCGTCGCAGGCCGATGCTCGGCCAGTCGTGCATCAAGTCGGCGACGGAGCCGTCGGTTGATTCATTATCGATGACCGTCACGGCGCAGGGCATCGGGGCCGCTCGGGCGGCCGTCACGATCGACGGAAGGCACTCGCGAAGGAGTTCGCCGCCATTATAATTCAGGACGAAAACGTGCGTCGGCGCGTTCGGCACGGCTCGTCCTCCATCCCTGAAGCGATCGCGGTCGGCACGATCCGGGTGCCGGATGGGGGACGTTAACGCAGCATCGCGGTTTGGTCAATGCGGTCTGCCCGTCGGTCAGGAGGATTGCACCATCAAGGGTCGTCAACCTGGACGGTCGCATCGAGCAACGAAGTCGGCAAGAAACCGTTCGTGACCCGACGGAGGACCGACGATGCAATCCTCCTGGATCGCTTGGGACCAAACCCTTGAACCGTTGGGGGGTCGTCGTCCCGAATCGACCCGGACCGAAGCGCCTGAAGGCGAGACCACGAACGACGACACGGGGGGCAACGACCCTCCCGTGTCGGGACATTGATCGGGCCCGTTCGTCAAGCCGGCGTGTACATCGCGCCGCGGAGCGAATCGAGCAGCTTCTTCGTCGCCCGGATGCCCTCGGGCTCAGAGAGGCGTCCTCCCTCGTATTCGATGCCGACGTACCCTTTGTAACCGGCGTCGGTGACGATCTTCATGATGCGGGCGAAGTCGAGCCTCGTCTCCTTGCCGTCGGGGCCGAAATCGTAACTCTTCGCCGAGACCCCCTTGGCGTAGGGCATCATCCGCGCGATCGCTTCGTAGATGTCGATCGTGTAGGCCTCTCCCGAGCGCGGGAAGTTGCCGAAGTCCGGCAGCGTGCCGAAGCGGTCCTTGCCTACCGCCTTCATCAAGGCGATCAAAGAATCGGGGTCGCTGGAGGGCCCACCGTGGTTTTCACAAATGATGCTGATCTTCATCGACTCGCCGTATTCGGTGAGTTGCCGGCAGGCGTCGGCCACGGTCGTCGTGTTCGTCGGCGAGTAGTTCCCGCCGGTATTGATCCGGATCGCGTGGCAGCCCAGCGCGGCCGCCGCGTCTACCCACTTCTTGTGGTTCTCGACCGCCTTGGAGCGTTCGGCAGCGTCCTTGGCGCTCATGTCCCCCTCGCCGTCGATCATGATCAAGACGCAGGTGACGCCCACGTCGTCGGCCCGCTTCTTCAACTCGCGGAGGTAAGAGGCGTCTTTGGCCTTGTCCTTGAAGAACTGGTTCACGAACTCGACCGCGTCGATGCCGTATTGTTCCTTGGCGACCTTGGGGAAATCGAGATTGTCGATCTTGTCTCCCTTGCGACCGAAGAGGGCGTTGTGCAGCGACCATTGCGCTAGCGAGATCTTGAAATCGCCGATCTTGCCGGCCTTGGGCTTGCCGGAAAGGTCATCGGCCCATGTCGGCCGGGCGCCGAGCGCGAGGGCGGCCGAACCGGCGAGGGCCCCTTTGACGAAATCGCGTCGATGATGCATGAGTTTCCTCATCTCAGGGATGACGGGGAGAGGATCAGGAGTAAGCGACGCCACGAGCGTCGAGTTCCGACTGAAGGGCCCGCGCCGCTTCGCCGAAGCGCTCCGGGCCGGTGAAGCCGTAGCTCTTCTCAGCCACGACCAGGTGCGGTTCCAGCACGCAGAAGCCGCGATAGCCCCGATTCACGGCGTCGGCGATCAGCTCGGGGATCTTGCCCTGCCCCTGACCGGCCGGCACGTTCCTATGCGTCGTCGTGTCGAAGTCCTTCACGTGGAAGTGGGCGACCCGGTCACGCAAGAGTTGCCAGGCCTCGTCGATCGGCTGTCCCACTTCGAGATAGTTCGCCGGGTCGAACGCATGACCGAGCGAGGGCGAACCCACGGCGTCGAGTACGTCCGCCACGCGCTCGGCCGTGTCGCCGTAGATCCCCTTCTCGTTTTCCAGGACCAACGTAATGCCGCGTTGACGTGCAAGCTGGGCCTTGGCCGACATTCGGCGCAAGACTTCGTCACGGAACTTCGCTGGGTCTTCGCCGGCCGGCAAATAGTAGCTGAAGACGCGGATGCGCGGCGTCTCGTAAAAGTCGGCCAGGTCCAGCGCAATGGCCAATCGGTCCAGGTGCGGCTCGAACGGGTCGGTGATCGCGATCTTCCCGACAGGCGAACCAATCGCGCTGAGGCCGACCCCGCGCTCGCGCAAGAGGGTCCGGAAGGCCTCGTGCTTCTCCATCGCGAGGTCGAGGACGTTGGTTTGGAAGATGGAGCGAAACTCGACGAAACGTACGCGGTTTTCCGCGAGGACGTCAAGCTGTTCCACGGGGTCGGCGGAAATCTCGTCGGCGAAGGCGCTGAGCTGGATCATCAGGCTGTCTCACAATGTCCCTCGATGCGCGTGTCATCGTACCAGGCCAAGCGGAAACCGCCAGGGGGCACGACCATCGGGCGAAAGGACGGTCCATCCTTCCGGCCGGGACCTCAAGTAGTGAGGGGCGGGCATGGTCTTCACGGCACTCCCATCCATCAGGCTTGTGCGGCCCCGCCTGTCCTTGTCGCGATCGAGCATTTCACGATCGCGTGGCCCAGGCATCAAAGGCACCCACGCCCGAGACGGGCCGTTCGGGGTGGCCCCTGCCGGCGGACCCGATCAGGTACTGCCGAAGAGAACAATGGCCTCATGCGATTTGGGCCGTTCTCCCCCAGTGTAGGAGAGCATCAGGGCGTTTCACGATGGATTGACTCTCCTACGATCGACAAGTGGAATTTGACGTTTCGCAGCCCCGCAATGGCGATCGTCTATGGCCGGTGGCGAAGCCTCCTGGACCACCGGAAGGTGAACGTCACCCGGTCCGGTTGCCTCCACGGGGCTGCGAAACGTCGATCTCTGAGTTGTCGGTCGGGAGAGGTCCCACCCGATCGTGGACCGCGTTAGCCGCCGACCTCGCTCGGACCGGTGAAATGGCCTTTGATTACCTCCACGTCGGAGATGTCGTCCGAGATCGCTTCGGCGATCGCGTGCTCGGCCACTTCGTTCAGGTGCTTCGCCATCGCTTCATCGAGGGCCCGAAACTCGGGCCAGAGAGTGTCCACCACGGACTTTGGGACACGCAACATGACGGTGGTGTGTCGCTGCCTGGGATAGCGATAGGGGCGGAGGCCATATCGCCTGGCCAGGGCCACGAAGAGCTTATGCGACCATGGGTTTTGAAGCGAGAAATGGTACTCCTCAGCCGCATCGCCGACAGCGGCGATGCGCGCCGTGATTCGCTCGCGCGCCGAGGCGGCCGCGTTTCGCTCGCCGTCCGTGGTCGCTCCGGCGTGGAGGGCCTCAATGCGCCTCAGCTTCTCCAGGAGTCGCTCTCGTTCGTCCATGGTGTCCGTGGGAATGGGTCTTCAAGTCACTCGGGCCGCCGGTCGATACGGCCGCGAGCCGATACGCACCACGGTCATCACACGGCCGAGCGACCGCGTGTGCCTGGGTGCGGGTTCAGCGTCAGGGCATGGGCGACGATGTCGTCCGCGACAATACGAGCGTTCATGATGAACGTGTGGAGGGCCCGAACGTGGACGATCGGGATGCCTGGGATCTCGGTTTCTTTGACAGTAAGGATGCCGTCATTTGGCTCGTTTCCGAATGGCGAGAGACGACCGCGCGGACCGGCCGTCCCGGCGTAGATGCGAGTGGGGACCTTGGGGACCGGCAGAGACGACATGAATACGTCATTGGCGAGGAGTCGCCCGGGTTCGCCGGAGAGGAGACGGAAGACCCGTCGCCGCCTAAAGTAACAAGCGGCCCGACACGCCCTGCTCGGCGGGGCGAGAAAGAAGCAGGCGGAGGGCGGATGGGTCCCGAGGTCCGGCAGGGCCGCCCGGATGATCACGCAGCCCAAGGAATGGCCGACCAGAACGTAGGGCCCGCCTGAGGCTAGGGATCGGGCCCGCGAAACGAGGCGGGCGACCGTGGGTCGAAAGGACGAAAACGTGGAGTATCCGAAGAAGTGCGTGTCCAAACCGGCTCGCCGAAGTCGGGCCGCGAGAAGGAGCAGCGACGCCGGAGTGCGGCCCATTCCGTGTGCGAGAAGTGCCTTCAATGGAAGCCCTCGAAGGCACATCTTCGCGCCCATCAACGGCCATTGCAAGCCGCTGGTGGGACGAATGCGGCACACTTGTGACATCTAACTTATTGATTCGACATGACTCGCTCCGCCCGAAGACCCGCATGCTCTCGCTGAATTGACCGTGAGGTCTGGAAGCCCTCGCAATGCATCAAATAGCAAACTGTATAGAGATAATAAAAAATTATGATATTCGCACCAATTTTATTTAAAGGAAAAGAGGCACCTTTCATTATTCCGCTGTTGAGCATGAAAATTCTACTTATCTAAGAACGTAAAATAAATGACTTTTAAAGAGTAATCGAATTCTATGGAGTTCTTCCTCGCAAGACCACGAGGATGAATCAGCACGACTAAGGGCCTGCCGCGCCGCCTTGTCGGTCCTAGTCAGGCACCGGGTCGTTCCGCCATAATGCCCTGTCTACAATCGATGACCCTGGAGCGTCGCGAGTCATGCGCCTGCGCAAGTTCGGGCATCTCGGCTGGAAGGTCTCGGAAGTCGGCTATGGCATGTGGGGCCTCGCCGGTTGGACAGGTTCCGACCGAGAGACCTACATGGCCGCCCTTCAAAAGGCCGTCGATCTGGGGTGCAACTTCTTTGACACCGCTTGGGCCTACGGCGACGGCCTGAGCGAACGCATCCTGGGCGAGTTGTTGAAGGCCAATCCACAAAAACACCTCTATGTCGCCACGAAGGTCCCGCCCAAAGACCGCCGCTGGCCGTCCCGGCGCACGTCGCTTCTGACCGATGTCTTCCCCACCGATTATGTCCGGGAATATTGTGAGAAGAGCCTGAAAAACCTGGATGTCGCTTGTATCGATCTCCTTCAGTTCCACGTATGGGAAGACGCATGGGCCCACGACGACGACTGGCAAGACACTCTGCGGGCCTTGAAGGGTGAAGGCTTGGTGCGTGGACTGGGTGTGAGTGTGAACCGTTGGGAACCAAACAACGTCCTCGAGACGCTCCGGACCGGACTCGTCGATGCGGTCCAGGTGATCTATAACATTTTCGACCAGGCGCCGGAGGACGACCTCTTCCCGGTCTGCCAGGAAATGGAAGTCGCCGTCATTGCTCGGGTGCCATTCGATGAGGGGACCCTCACAGGCACCTTGACACTCGCCTCTCGTTGGCCCGAAGGGGACTGGCGGAATTCTTACTTCGTTCCCGAGAACCTTAGGCAGAGCGTCGCTCGGGCCGAGGCCCTTCGTCCACTCGTCCCCGATGACATGTCCATGCCGGAACTCGCCATGCGCTGGATCTTGCAAAACGAGACGGTCTCGACAGT
The DNA here is from genome assembly GCA_937858365.1 of uncultured Isosphaeraceae bacterium. Lineage (GTDB taxonomy): Bacteria > Planctomycetota > Planctomycetia > Isosphaerales > Isosphaeraceae > CALLYK01. The sequence goes on from CALLYK010000063.1 coordinate 9,094, forward strand.
CATCCCCGGCATGAGGCGGGTGAAGCACGTCGAGGAAAACCTGGGCGTAAGCGACGGCCGGACCCTTGACCCCGCCTTGATGACGGCCCTGAAGGCCCATCGCTGGGACCGCACACCAACCACCTGGTCCCAGTGATTTTCCTGACGACTCGACAAGGGACCTCGGTTCGATGGCAGCAGCCCGAGTGATCGTGATCGGTGCGGGAGTCGGCGGTCTTTCCGCCGCCCTGGAACTGAAGCGCCGTGGTTTCGATGTCGTGGTCCTGGAACGTCACCGCGCGGTCGGCGGCAAAGCATCCGAGCGGCGCGAGGCCGGCTTTCGCTGGGACGAAGGCCCTAGCATCGTCGTGATGCCCTGGGTCTATCGCGAACTTTTCGCGGCGAGCGGTTTGGACCCGGACGCCTATTTGCCTTTCCGGCGGCTCGACCCGGCCTTTCGCGTCCTCTTTCCCGATGGCACCGATTTCATCTTGCCGGCGTCGATCGAAGGCGTGCGCGACGCTTTCGCCGCCATCGACCCGCGTGACGGCGACGGCCTGGACCGCTTCCTCGCCAAGGTCGACCGCTTCGCCCACTTAATGGGTCACTCGTTCTGCGACCGGATGCTGGAGAAATGGTCGCAGGTGATGCTGAGTCCGCTCATGGTCTCGGCGGCGGTCATCTCCCCCTATCAAACGTACGCGTCAATCATCGACCACTATTTTCACTCCGAATCGGTCCGAGAACTCCTTTACGGTTTTCCGACCTACTCAGGTTTCTCACCGCGGGAAGCGCCCGGCTCGCTTGTGATCATCCCTTGGACGATCCTACGAGAAGGGGTCTGGTATCCGGCCATCGGCGGCGTGGCC